>JBOGGX010000179.1:0-2257 GCA_050744245.1 Acidimicrobiales bacterium | reverse complement strand
GGGTGGCGCCCTCCCACTCGATCACGAAGTCGGCAGCGTCGGGCGTCCAGCGCTTCGCAACGCCGAAGCGCCCGTTGGCCGGGTCGCCGGCCATGAGCTCGACGCTCTCGATGGTGCCGGTGCCATGGGCCCGGATGTTCACCGCAATCGACCCGTCGGACTCGGCGGTCGCACCCATCGGCGCGCCATTGAGCGTGAAGTCGAGGAGAATCCGCGCGCCGGTCGTGGCGTACGTGCGGCGCCCGGTGAGTGCGCCGTAGATCGCCTCGCGGGTAAGCTCAGGCGCCCAGAATCCGGTCAGCCCCAGCTCCCCGCGCCCCGGCTGGCCGTGGTGGTTGTCCGAGCCGGCGATGACGCCGAGCTCGTAGCCGCGCCCCCAGGCGTCCCATGCGTAGTGCGGGCCGGGGTTGGAGCTCGCGAGGTCGTAGGCGGCGTTCTCATAGGAGAGCGGATGCTCAGGGTCGTAGCGCTCGGACTGGCCGTGGCCGGAGTAGATCTCGATGAGGCGCCGCAGTCGGGGGTCGTGGTAGCGCCAGTCCGGGTTCGGGGTGGCACCGCTGGAGACGTTGCCTTCGGTACCACCCCAGCGCACGCCCGTATGGTGAGGGACGACCAGGGCCTCGGTGCCCTCGAGCGCGGTGAAGAGGTCGAGCAGCGTGCCCCGGTCGGAGCCGGACACGACACCCTCTACGCCGGGGAAGTAGACGTTGTGGTGGCCCCACGGCGGCCCGAAGGCGGCCTCGTAACCCAGCAGCGTCACGAAGCTCCCCGGCTCACAGCGGTCGCGCACCTCGCCGCACAGCCACCCCCAGGTGTCGGTGGGCCAGTTTTCGCAGTGGTCGGTGAGCGCTAGCACGTCGATCGCCGAGACCTCGCGGGCGTAGTCGAACGGCGAGCGCCCGATGGCGTCGAAGCTGTGGCAGGCATGCGCATGGACGTCCCCCCAGTACAGGCGCAGGCCTGGCGCCGCCGCACTGCTCGCGATCGGGTTGCTGGCGATCTCCCGGCCAACCGGGTCGGTGGCCCGCACCCGCACCACACCCGGCTCCTCAACGCGGAACGCGACGCGCTTTACGCCGGCGTCCTCGGGGGCGAACACGACGCGTTCCCGCACACGTACGCCCGCAGCCGCACGAAGCGCCACCTCGCCGACGAAGTCCGCGCAGCGGTTGCCGTAGCGGTCGAGCACCGCGATGTGAAGCTCCGCGTCCTGTCCCACGGCCACGGTCGACGGGGCGGTGAGCACGACCTCGGCCACCTCGGCACTGCGCACCGTGATGCAGGGCGCCTCACCCGCGAGCGGCAGGTGCTCGCCCGAGCCGGTCGGGTCGACTCTGACGAGCACCTCCTCGGGGCCGTCGGTCCAGCGAGCGGCGTCGAAGCCCGGCCCACCGGCGGAGCGCTCTCCGTAGATCACCTCCAAGGTCTCCCCGGGCTCGAGGCCCGCGCCCTCGACGACGGCTCGCACGACGTAGACGTAGCGTCCACGGCGCCCGTCGAGCCCTGTGCGGTTGATTTTGCTGCCCTCGGTCGCGCCGCCCTCGACCTCGATCCGGATCCGGGCGCCCGCGGGTGAGCAGGCGCCGGCGACGAAGTTCGCCGCGACCGGATCGACAGCGTGCACCGGCTTGGAGATGTTGCGCTCGCCCATGTGCCAGGAGTCCGGGAGCTGCACGCGGATCCCACCGCCGGCAGCGATACCCTCGGCGCCAACCTCGAGCTGGACCCGCACGGTCCCCATCTCGCCCGCGCGGGCGAACGGCGGGAACACGCGCGCTGTGCCGAGCCGCGCCGAGGCGCCGGTGGCTGCCGCGAAGCCCAGCGGCTGTGACCGCTCGATGCGGTCGGCTTCGTCCATCGCGTTCTCCTCGTCCCATCGGTAGTGGTGCGAACCGGACCGGCTGCCTGCGGCAGCTGGTCCTACACTGCCGCAAGGATGGTGACCTCGCCGGGCCGGTGCTAAGAAATGTAGGCGAGCCCAGAGAATTGGTCAACCGGTCAGCCAACCTACCCTCCGAGTTTCCGCCCTAATCCGCCGGTCACCGTCACCCCCGACGATCCCGGCCAGGGTGCTGGGTTGGTCACCGGTCAGGTTGGCGGGTTCTTCAGCAGCGCCCACCGGCTGCCCTGCGCGCTGCGGCCCCGTCGTCGTGTCAGCCGGCGCGCAGCCCGGTGCCATGGGCGCGGCGGACCTGGTCGAGAGCCTCGGTGGCCAAGGCCACCACGTGGAAAGGCATCCAAGCACAGCACCGCGCGC
>JBOGGX010000178.1:0-17170 GCA_050744245.1 Acidimicrobiales bacterium | reverse complement strand
GGCCGGCCCGGCCGGCGTCGTCGTCCCCGCCGACGCGGTGGCCGCGGTCGACGGTCCGGTCGCCCCGGAGCTGCTGCGGGCCACGCCTCGCCTGGGCGACGCCGGGCCGGAGCGGTAGACATTCCGGCGATGCCGAAGCGCCGCCAGCAGATCGAGATGACACCGGCCGAGATCGACGAGCTGCTGCACGGCCGCCAGACGATGAGCGTCGCCACCATGAACCGGGACGGCAGCGTGCACCTCACGGCGATGTGGTACGGGTTCCTCGACGGGGCGCCGGCGCTGTGGACCTATGGGAAGTCGCAGAAGGTCCGCAACCTCGAGCGTGATCCCCGCATGAGCGGCCTGGTCGAGGACGGTATCGCCTACGACGAGCTCCGAGGGGTCGAGCTGGTGGGCAGGGGCCGGATCATCCGCGACCCCGACGCGGTGCTCGCCGTCGGTCTGGACGTCTACCGGCGCTACACCGCTCCGGTCACCGACGACGCCGTCCCGCTCGTCGAGCGCATGGGCGCCAAGCGGGTCGTGGTCCGCTTCGAGGTCAGCCGGACCGTGTCGTGGGACCACGGCCGGCTGGGTGGAGGGTACTGACGGTCAGCGCTCGCGTTGGACGAGGCCGTCGGCGACCGCGTTCAGGCGGGCCGGGGCGGGTTCTCCTGGGGCCGCCCGCTTGTTGGGCATCACGTCGGGCGGTCGCATCTCCTGGGGGATGATCGCCCCGAGCTCTCGGGTGGCGGCCACCAGCCGCCCGGCCGGGACGGCGGCGATGCCCACCGCCTCGGCCGCGGCGATCGTGCGCCGGCGCTTGCCCCAGCGTGAGAATGGGAGGGCCAGGACGACGACCCTGGCGTGCTCGGCCCGCATGCCGTGGGCGTGGAGCTCGATCCGGCCCCACAGCGCCACCGCGCCGGCGACGAGGTCGGCCGTCAGCGCCGACGACGTGCGTGGCGGCGGGGTGTAGCGGGCGTAGCAGCCGCAGGTGCAGCCCTTGGCCGGCACCGGGTCGTCGTGGGGTATCGGGGCCAGGCAGACGGCGGTGTGGACGCCGGCGCTCCAGTGGTAGTCGGCTTGGGTCGACCACAGCTCGGAACCGAGCACCCGGAACTGGCGGAACCCGATGACCGGCGTGATGAGGTCGGGGGCGGCGGCACCCATCGCCGCTCTCCTCAGCCCCGGCGGGTCTTGGCCGGCGTGCGCTCGGGCTCGCGCTCGGGCGGCGCCGCCGGAGGTGACGGGGCCGGGGTCGGCTGGGTGACCGGCTCGACCTCGATGGTGCGGGACGGACCGTCGAGCGTGCCGCGGAGCACGCGCTCCTTCGACGTCCGCGGTGACTTCTTCATCGACTCCAGTCTGGCCCCGGAGCAGTTGGTTTGTCACTACATTCCTCGGCGTGACGACCCGGCGGGAGAAGGCCGACCGGTTCATGGCGCTGCACCACGACGACGGTGCTCTGCTGCTCCCGAACGCGTGGGACAAGGGTTCGGCCCGGCTGTTCGCCTGGCTGGGCTTCGACGCCCTGGCCACCACCAGCAGCGGCTTCGCCGCCACCCTCGGGCGGCTGGACGGATCGGTCGGCCGGGACGAGGCCCTGGCCCACGCGGCCGACATCGTCGGCGCCACCGACCTGCCGGTGTCGGCCGACCTGGAAAACGGCTACGCCGACGACCCGTCGGGGGTGGCGGACACCATCGCCGGGGCTCGGGACGCCGGTCTGGCCGGGTGTTCGGTCGAGGACTTCACCGGCGACTCGGCTCAGCCCATCTACGAGCTCCGCCTCGCCGTCGAACGGGTGGCCGCCGCGGCCGAGGAGGCCCACCGCGGCCCGGCGCGGCTTGTCCTCACCGCCCGGGCCGAGAACCACCTGCACGGCCGGGACGACGTGGCCGACACCATCGATCGGCTCCAGCGGTATCAGGAGGGTGGGGCCGACGTGCTGTACGCACCGGGGTTGGTCGCCCTCGACGACATCCGCCGGTTGGTCGAGTCGGTCGATCTTCCCGTGAACGTGCTGACCTATCCGGGGGTGCCGACGGTGGCCGAACTGGCCGCGATCGGCGTGCGCCGCATCTCGGTGGGGGGTGCGTTCGCCTTCGCCGCCATGAGCGCGGTCGTCGAGGCCGCAACCGAGCTGCGCGACCGCGGTACCTACGGATTCATCGAGCGGGCCCGGGCCGGCGTCGTTGCCGCCCACCGGGCATTCCGCCCCTAGACCTCAACGGCACCCGCAGGCGCCGCCGCCGCAGCAGCCACCGGATCCACGCCCGTTGCCCGCCACGGCAACCGGCCCGCGGGCCGCGGCGAACAGCGAGATGAGGCGGATCGTGTCGTGGTGGCCATCGGGGCACGAGGCCGCATCGCTCGCCTCGGCCATCGGGCGCCGCTCTTCGAACACCGTGTCGCAGGTGCGGCAGCGGAACTCGTAGGTGGGCACGAACGGGATCGTACCGTCACGCAGCCGGGGGGTAGCGGCGGCGGGTAACTTCGGCCCATGGGAGAGATCGTCGAGTTCGCCAGCAACGGAAGCACGGCCCGGGGCTACCTGGCCACTCCGGCCGAGGGGCGGGGCATCCCGCTGGTCGTCATCCAGGAGTGGTGGGGGCTGGTGCCGCACATCGAGGACGTGTGCGATCGGTTCGCGGCCGAGGGTTTCGTCGCCCTGGCCCCCGACCTGTACCACGGGGAGTCGACCACCGAGCCGGACGAGGCCGGCCAGCTCATGATGGCGCTCAACATCAACGAGGCGGCCAAGGACATGTCCGGCGCGGTCGACCACGTGCGCGACCACGAGGCGAGCACGGGCGGCGGGGTCGGCGTCACCGGGTTCTGCATGGGAGGCGGACTGGCGCTCGTGCTCGCCGCCCACCGGCCGGACGCGGTCACGGCCTGCGTGCCGTGGTACGGGCTGATCCCGTGGCCCGGCGCCGAGCCCGACTACTCGAAGATCGAGGCGGCCGTCCTCGGCCACTACGCCGAGCACGACGACTACTTCACCCCTGAGCTGGCCAAGGACCTCGAGGCCCGCCTCCACGATCTCGGCAAGGAGGCCGACATCCACGTGCACCCCGGCGCCGGCCACGCCTTCTTCAACGACGTCCGCCCCGAGGCCCACAACCCCCAGGAGTCGGCCGTGGCCTGGCGCGAGACGATCGACTTCCTCAAGCAGCGGTTGGGTTGACCAAACTCAAACACCGAGCACCGCAGAGCGGTGCCGGAAGCGTCGAGAACGCGTTTGCTCAGCCGGCGGCCAGCTTGGCCCTGGTCTCCTCGACGTCGAGGCCGTGCAACCGCAGCAGGTTCTCGCCCAGGATCTAGCGCTTGGCCTGCTCGGTGAGCTGCGGGTAGCCGTAGCGGATGAGCTGCCAGCACACCTCGTCGAGGAAGGGCAGCCCGACGTGGAAGATCACGAAGTTGAGGTCGGGGAAGTTGGCCGCGGCCCCGTCCATCCTCCCACGGTGACAGCCCGTCGCGGTAGAGGTCGGTGAGCGGCAGCGGCATGGCGCAGAGCATGTCGGTGTCGGACTCCTCGTAGACCATGCGGTCGATCTCCTCGATGGGATGGTCTGGCCCGCCGGTGTCAGGGCGTTGTGAAACGCATAGAGGTGATTCGAGAACATCTTCCCGGCCGGGCCGAACGCGTTCTTCTCCTCGAAGTTGAACACGTGGGCCACGCAGTCGAACACCAGCGCCTCGCCGATCATGGCGGGCTCCTCCCAGGGCGACGTAGGGCGACGTAACGGTCGCGGTCGGCGACCTGGGCCGGTTCGGGCAGGAAGACGAGCTTGCCCCTGGCCTCGGCGGACAGCCGGTCCATGGTCCAGGCCTCGTCCCAGACGATCTCGACCGAGGCGGTGTCGACCGCAGCGCCAGGGCCACCACCGCCAAGGCCAGGATGCGGAGCGGGAGGTTGACGTAGAAGACCCACCGCCACGACGTGCGGTCGACGATGAAACCGCCCAGCAACGGCCTGGCGACGCTGGTGACGGCGAAGACGGCGCCGAAGTACCCCAGGATGGCCCGGAAGACGATGAGCTGGCCCATGCCGTTGGCCAGCGCGCACAGGACCGAGCCGGCCAGGAACGTGACGATCGCCAGCTGGTACAACGGCTTGCGGCCGGTCGCCCAGCTTGCCCCACAGCGGGGTGGCCACCGTCTCGGTCAGGAGGTAGGCGGTGACCACGATCGTCTGGTCGAGGGCCGCCAGCGACATGGCCAGCATGAGGGCGGCGAACACCAAGCCGAGCCGCGGCGGCCCGCTCGGGGTCTCGGTGGCCACGGACGGAAGGTAGCCCACGTAGCATCGCCGGCCATGAGTGCCCGTTCCCGTGACCTGCCCCGCCGTTCGTGCCACGCGGTGCCCGCGTCAAACCCGCGGTTCGTCGACAAGGCCCAGGGGTTGGCGGCCGACATGGTGTTCCTCGACCTCGAGGACTCGGTCGCGCCCAAGGAGAAGGAGGCCGCCCGCAAGACCGTCGCCGAAGCCGTTCGCGAGGGCGACTGGGGCGACAAGGTCGTGTGCGTCCGGGTCAACGACTGGTCGACCAAGTGGACGGTGTTCGACATCGTCGAGGTCGTCGGCCACGCCGGCGAGCGGCTGGACGAGATCATGCTCCCGAAGGTCGAGAACGCGGCCCAGGTGGTGGCGGCCGACATGGTGCTGCGCCAGGTCGAGATCGACGCCGGGCTCCCTGTCGGTCATGTCGGCCTGGAGGCACAGATCGAGACGACGACCGGGCTGATCAACGTCGAGGCCATCTGCGCCGCCTCGTCCCGGTTGGAGACGATCGTGTTCGGACCGGCCGACTTCGCCGCCTCGATGGAGATGCCAGTGCTCACCGGCGGGGTGCAGATCCCCGACTACCCGGGCGACCACTTCCACTACGTGCTGGCCAAGATCCTCATGGCCGGGCGGGCCAACGGCCTCCAGGTGATCGACGGGCCGTACCTGAAGATCCGCGATCTCGACGGGCTGCGCGACTACAGCCAGAGGGCCAGGACCCTCGGCTATGACGGGAAGTGGACGCTGCACCCCGACCAGATCGGCGTGGTCAACGACACGTTCTCGCCCACCCAGGAGCAGTTCGACCACGCCCTGGCCATCCTCGACGCCTACGCGCAGGCCACCGAGGACGAGGGCAAGGGGGCGGTCATGTTCGGCGACGAGATGATCGACGAGGCCTCCCGCAAGATGGCGACCAAGTTCGTCAAGCGGGGCGAGCGGGCCGGCCTCGCCCGCACCCCACCGACCGACTGAGGTGGAGCGGGCCGACGTCGTCGTCATCGGAGCGGGGGCCATGGGGTCCGCCACCGCCTACGGGCTGGCGGGCGACGGGCGCGACGTCGTGCTGCTGGAGCAGTTCGAGCGGGGCCACGATCGCGGGTCCAGCCACGGCGCGACCCGTATCTTCCGTTACGGCTACCCGGATCCGATGTACGTCGAGATGGTCAAGGCCGCGCTTTCGCAGTGGCGCGCTATCGAAGCGGAGGCGGGCACGGTGCTCGTCGAGCGCACCGGCGCGGTCGATCACGGCGAGGAGCAGAGCATCGCCGAGGTGGCCGAGGCCATGAGGCTGGCCGGCGTCGACCACGAGCACCTGAGCCCGGCCGAGGCCGAGGCCCGCTGGCCGGGGATGCGGTTCGACACCACCGTCCTGTTCCACCCGGACGGCGGACGGTGCCTGGCCGACCGGGCCGTCCGCACCTTGCAGGACCTGGCCGCGGTTCGCGGCGCGACCGTCCACTTTGGAACAGGTCGGGCGACACTCCACCCGTCCGACGATCACGTCATCATGCGCGCCGGCGAGTCCGAGTGGCGGGCGCCGGTGGCCGTCGTCACCGCCGGCGGCTGGGTCGCCAAGGTGCTCGACCGGTCCGGCCCGGCGGTGCGGGTCACCCAGGAGCAGGTCCAGCACTTCGCCCGGCGCGGGGACGCCAGCGACTGGCCCAGCTTCATCCATCGCCGCGGGCCGTGGCACTACGGGCTGTCGACGCCGGCCGAGGGGGTCAAGGTCGCGGCCCACCTGGCCGGCGTCGAGGTCGATCCCGACGACCGGCCGTCGCGCGACGACCGGCTTGAGCGCGACATCGTCGCCTATGTCGAGCGCTGGCTGCCCGGCCTCGACCCGACGCCCGATCACCGCTCGACCTGTCTCTACACCAGCACCGCCGACGAGGACTTCGTCATCGACCGGTCCGGTCCGGTCGTCGTCGGCTCCGCCTGCTCGGGCCACGGGTTCAAATTCGCGCCCTTGGTCGGCCGGCTGCTGGCCGACCTGGCCGAGGGCCGGCCCCTGCCGGCCGAGATGGCCGCGCGGTTCAGGCTCGATCGCTGAGCAGCCGGCGGGCGATCACCTTCAGGCCCAGGGTCTCGTCTGCGCCCTCGAAGATCGACAGCACCCGGGCGTCGACGAAGTAGCGGCTGACCGGGAACTCCTCGGCGTAGCCCATCCCCCCGTGGATCTGCATGGCCTCGCGGGTCACCCACTCGGCCGACTTGCACACATAAGCCTTGACCATGGCCGCCTCGAGCGATCCCTCGCCCTTGGCCATCTGCCGGGCCACGGCGTAGGCGAACTGGCGCCCGGTCTGGATGACGAACGCCATGCGGGCCAGCTTGACCCTGGTCAGCTCGTAGTCGTCGAGGGGCCGGCCGAACACCACCCGACCGGCGGCGTAGCTCCTCGCCGCCTCGTACGCCGCCTGCATGACGCCGACGGCGCGGGCCGCGGTCTGGAGCCGGCCATTCTCGAACCCGGCCATCTGCAGGTAAAAGCCCTGGCCCAACCCGGCCTCGCCGCCGACCAGGTGGGCGTCGGCCACGAACCAGTTCTCGAAGGCGAGCTCGTAGGAGTGCATGCCGCGGTAGCCGATGGTGTCGATCGGTCGGCCCTCGAGGCGCCCACCGTCGTCCTGGGTGATGACAAAGCCGTGGCCGTCGCTTGGCGGCTTGGGCACGACGAACAGGCTGAGGCCACGGTGGGTCTTCGACCGGTCCGGGTCGGTGCGGGCCAGCAGCATGAGCACGTCGGCCCGGGCACCGAACGTGCACCAGGTCTTGACCCCGTTGACGACCCACCCTCCGTCGGCGCGGACGGCAGCGGTCGTGAGCCCGGCCACGTCGGAGCCGAAGTCCGGCTCGGTGACCGCGACCGCGGCCATCACCTCGCCGCTCGCCAGCCGCGGCAGCCACTCCCGCTTCTGGTCGTCTGTTCCCCCCTTGAGCAGGGCCCGGCTGAGGATCTCCGGCCGGGTGATGAGCGAGCCCCCGGCGCCGAGCGAACCCCTCGAGAGCTCCTCGGTGGCGACAACCATGCCGATGTAGTCGTGCTCGCCGCCCGTGGCGAAGCCCCCGTACTCCTCCGGCACCGACAGTCCGAATGCACCCATCTCGGCCAGGCCCTTGACGATGTCGTCGGGGATGTCGTCGTTGTGCCGGTGGACATGCTCGGCGATCGGGGTCAGCTTGTCGTCGGCGAACCGGCGGAAGCTGTCTTGCACCATCTCGAAGTCGTCATCGAGGTGGCGGGGCGGCTCGCCGCGGGTCGCCAACCCGGCCAGGAACGACGGGGCCCGGTAGGCGGCGACGAACGCCCTGGCGCCGTCGAGCGCGCCCGGTTCGACACCCCAGTCCGTCTCGCGTCCGTAGAGCCGGGCCGCCAGCTCGGCCACCGAGTCGGCGATGAACGCGCAGGCCAGATCGGCCTCGGTCTCGCCCTTGACGCCGTAGTCGAGGATGACCCGGCCCGCCTCGGCGGCCGATGCGGCATGGGCCAGGTCGTAGGCCAGCACCTGGCGTTCGTCGATCGCGGCGGGATCGCCGATGGCACCGATGGCGGACTCGACCACGGCCGTGGCCAGGTCGGCGGCGGCCGCCGCGGCGGCCAGGTCAGCGCGGCTCATGCTGGACAACGTAGTGAGACATCGAGGATGCCGGTGGCCCACAGGGCGAGCGAGGCGCCGATCGCCACCAGTTCCACGGGCAGCCGGTTCCAGACGAACAGGACGACGACTGCGCCCAGCACGACGAAGCCGTGCTGTCGGACATTCGGCGGAAGCTAGTCCCAACCCAGATGCGCCCGATCGGCCCGCAGGCCTATACCGCGTGGCGGCGGACCTCGGCTCGCAACCGCTCGGTGATCTCGGCCGCGAGCGCGCTGACCTCGGGTGACTCGATGCGGCGGGGCCGCTGGATGTCGACGTCGAACTGGGCGACGATCCGGCCCGGTCGGCTGGAGAGCAGGACGATCCGGTCGGCCAGCCGGGCCGCCTCCCGCACGTTGTGGGTGACGAACAGCACGGTGAGGTTGCGGTCACGCCACAGCGACTCGAGCTCGTCGTGGAGCAGGTCGCGGGTCATGGCGTCGAGTGCGCCGAACGGCTCGTCCATGAGTAGGACCTCGGCGTCCTGGGCGAAGGCCCGGGCCAGGGCCACCCGCTGGCGCATGCCACCGGAGAGTTGATGGGGACGCTTCCTGGCGAAACCCTTGAGGTGGACCAACCGCAGCAGCGTGGCCACCCGCCGGGGCCGGTCGCTCCTGGGCACTCCCCGCAGCCGCAGCGCCAGCTCGACGTTGCCGGCCACCGTGAGCCAGGGGAACAGCGCCGCCTCCTGGAACATGAGCGCGGTCCGGCCGTCGACCTCGACCCGGCCCGAGCTCGGCGGGTCGAGCCCCGCGGCCACGTTGAGCAGCGAGCTCTTGCCGCACCCTGACGCGCCGACGAGGCACACGAACTCGCCCTGCGCCACCGAGAGATCGACCGACTCGAGGGCCACGATCGCACCCGGCCCGGTCCCGAAGACCTTGCCGACGTGATCGAGCCGAACCACGGCGGTCGGGGCCGGCGCCGCGGCCGGGGCCGCTCGCGGTACCGAGGCGCCTATCGCCACGCAACCCCTCCGAACTTCGGGTGGTTATCGCGCCCATAGGCGCGAGAACCACCCAACATTCGGGCTGATGTGGCGGTTGGGCTGGCGGCGGCGTCGGTCACGTCAGTCAGTCGAGGCTGAGGTAGCCCTCCCGCCACAGGAGCTGGAGCACCTGCTCGGACGACTCGGCCACGCTGAGGTCGGTGGTGTCGAGCACCAGGTCGGCGTCGTCGGGCGCCTCGTACGGGTCGGAGATGCCGGTGAACTCCTTGAGGATGCCGGCCCGGGCCTTGGCGTACAGGCCCTTGCGGTCGCGTTCCTCGCACACGGCCAGCGGCGTGGCCATGTGCACGAGCAGGAAGCCGCCGATCTTGTCGACCGAGCCGCGCACCTCCCTGCGCACCGCGTCGTAGGGCGCGATCGGGCAGCAGATGGCGATGCCGCCGTGCTTGGTGATCTCGGCGGCCACGTAGCCGATCCGCCGGATGTTGATATCGCGGTGCTCCCGCGAGAACCCGAGCTCGGACGACAGGTTCTGGCGCACGAGGTCACCGTCGAGCAGCGTGACCCGCCGCGAGCCCTCCTCCAGCAGCTTGACCATCACCGCGTTGGCGACCGTCGACTTCCCCGACCCCGACAGACCGGTGAAGAACAGGGTGACCCCCTGGTGCTGGCGGGCCGGGTGGCTGCGGCGCAGCTCGGCCGCCACCGGTCCGAACGTGAACCAGTCGGGGATCTCGTCGCCGCGGGCCAGGCGGGCCCGCAGCTCGGTGCCGGAGATGGTGACCGACGTCGCGCCCTCGGGCACCTCGTCCTCGGGCAGATAGCTGTCGAGCTCCTCCACGTAGGTCATCATCCGGAACGGCACCATGGCCACGCCGAGCTCCGACTCGTAGGACCGCAGCAGGTCCTGGGCGTCGTATGGCCCGTAGAACGGCGTCCCGCTGGAATCCCTCCCCGGCCCGGCGTGATCGCGGCCGACGATGAACTGGGTGGCACCGAAGTTCTTGCGGATGATGGCGTGCCACACCGCCTCCCGCGGGCCGGCCATGCGCATGGCCAGCGGGAGCAGCGACAGGGTGGCGGTGTCGGCCGGATAGCTCTCGAGCAGCGCTCGGTAGCAGCGCACCCGCGTGTAGTGGTCGATGTCGCCCGGCTTGGTCAGCCCGACCACCGGATGGATGAGCAGCCTGGCGTCGACCTCGCGGGCGGCCCGCAGCGTGAGCTCCTGGTGGGCCCGGTGCATCGGGTTGCGGGTCTGGAAGGCGACCACCCGGCTCCAGCCGGCGTGGGCGAACTGGGCCCGCAGCTGGGCCGGGGTCAGCCGCAGCGCCCTGAAGTCGTGGTAGGTCGGCAGCTCGATGCCTTCGACCCGCCCGCCGATGCACCATGGGTTGGCCGCCAGCACCTGGGCCACCCCGGGATGCTCCGGGTTGGTGGTGCCGTAGACGCCGTCGGCCTCGGCCGTGCGGTCGGGCCGGAACAGCTCGTCGACGTGGACGACGGCGAGCATCACCCCCTCCGGGTCGCGTAGGGCCACCCGGCCGCCCTGGGTCAGGGTGTCGGCCAGTTCCTCGGTCACGTCGAGGGTGATGGGGATGGGCCACAGGGTGCCGTCGGCCAGCCGGAGGCGGTCGACCACCGAGTCGTAGTCGGCCCGGCCGAGGAACCCGCGCAGCGGCGAGAACCCCCCGTCGAGCAGCAGCTCGAGGTCGCAGAGCTGGCGACCGGTGAGGCTCCAGGACGGCCAGTCGACCGAGGCGGCCTGGAGCTCGGCCGCCCGGGCGCCGTCGGCGACGAGGTCGACCAGCTCACCCCCGTGGGGCGCGATGAGGTCGGCCGGATCGAGCAGGGTGGTCATGTCTGGAGGGTGCCTTTCTGGAGTTCGAGCTGGTCGTCGTCGTCGTCGGCGCGCACCTGCTCGACGATCCGGAGGATGGTGTCGGCGAGCTCGGGTCGGCAGATGAGGATCTCCGGCGACCAGGGGGATGGATTGTTGTACATCAGGGGCGTGCCGTCGAGCCGGGAACAGTGCAGGCCGGCGGCGGCGGCCACGCCGGCCGGGGCCGCGCTGTCCCACTCGTACTGGCCCCCGTCGTGCAGATAGACGTCGACCTCGCCGCGGACCACGGCCATGGCCTTGGCGCCGGCGGAACCCATGGGGACCAGCTCTGCGTCGATGGCATCGGCCACCGCGGCGGCGATGGCGGGTGGGCGCGACCGGCTCACCACCATGCGGAGATGGCCGTTCGACCGGGCCGGCACCGCCGGCCGGGCCGCGGTCGACATGACCAGCCGCTGGGCCGGGAGCGCCACCGCGGCCGCGACGGGCAGGCCGCCGGCGACCAGGGCGACGTGGACGGCCCAGTCGTTCCGCCCCGGCTCGGTGAACTCCCTGGTGCCGTCGAGGGGGTCGACGATCCACACCCGCCCGCAGTCGAAGCGCCGTCCGTCCTCCGCCGACTCCTCCGACAGGATGGCGTCGCCCGGGTAGAGGGTGGCGAGTCGGTGCGACAGCAGCTCGTTGGATCGGCGATCGGCCTCGCGGCCGAGCTCGGCCCGGTCGACGAACCGGTCGGACCCGGACCGGATGCGCAACAGGAGGTGGCCGGCGGCCCGGGCCAGCCGGGCGGCGTCGGTGTGCTCGGGACTCACCCGGGCTCCATCCAGCCGGACAGGTCGCGACCGAGCCAGGCCCCGAGCGCGTCGTTGTCGGCGGCGAAGTGACGCCGGAGGTCGGCGCGGGTTGCCGCCGCCATGGGCGGGTACCCGCCCTCGACCGCGTTGAGCCGGCCGACGATCCGCCCGATCCTGAACGTCGTCGGGAGCCGGCGCCGCAGCCCTCGCACCTTCATCGACCGGAAGGCGACGAAGCGGTTGACCCGCTCGCCGAGGACGGGCGGGACGTAGTCGTCGTCGACGCCGAGGAACCGGCACACGTCGCCGTAGGTCGCCTCGGGCCGGTCGCGCAGGTCGTCGAACAGCACGACCTCGAGGTGGTCGCGGGGGAAGCGCCGCGCGACGGATTCGAGCTGGGGGAGGTACCGGCCGCGGGCCAGGTAGTCGGACCGGTCGTCGCGGGTCCGGCCGTCGAGCTCGTCGGCCACGGCCTGTTCGAAGGTCCGCAGCTCACGATCGCGGGCCCGTTCCATCCAGTAGTGGGAGTAGGCCCGCTCGGCCGGGTCGCGGAGGATGGCCAGGAGCCGGGCGCCGGGGATGGTCTCGGCCATCCGGTCGATCGCGACCGGGTCGGCGAGATAGGTGGGCGTGGCCTCGCCCACCGCCGGCTGTCCGGCGTATCCGTCGAAGCGGGACCGGTACCAATCGATGCCGCGGTCCCATCGGCGGTCGAAGAAGTGGATCTCCTTGCGGGGCATGAAGACCGCGGGATGGGCCTGCAGGTACTTGTAGAGCGACGTCGATCCCGACCGCATGGCGCCGATGACGACGAAGTTGGGCAGGGTGGTGGTCGTGGGCTCCACGGCCCGAGGGGCGCTCATTGCTCCACCCGGGCCTCGTCGGGCCACCGCCCGAGTGCGTCGGCCAGCTCCTCCGGTCCGTACCACCGGGCCAGCTCGGCGTCGCGGGCGTCGACCAGCTCGGTCCAGGGTCGCGGTTCGACGCCGAGCTTCTCGCCCCGGCGGCGGAGGTTCTCGACGTCGGACCAGCGGCCCGCATAGACGTGGTCGAGCGTGCGGCGCCGCTTCGACATGTCGCTGATCGTTCCCGCGTTCTGGCGGATCTGGCCGTCGTACACGTCGACCCGCGACCGGCCGGACTCGTCGCGGCCGCAGAGCACGTCGAATCGGGTCCTGGTCACCTCCTCCTCCCGGTAGGGGAAGTGATGGGTGAAGGTGGACAAGGTCGGCTCGATCAGGGTCACCGCGGCCCGGGCCGAGTGGAAGCCGAGGCCGGAGGTGATCGGCGGACCGCCCCGGTCCCACCGTTGCAGGTGGTGCTTGCGGTGACCGAGGCGGCACAGGTTCCCGTCCTTCTCCTGGGCCAGCGGCTGGAGGTCGACGGGATGGAAGCCGGGCAGCGACCCCGGTTGCCGGTCGGGGAAGTGGTTGAAGTAGCGGGTGCCGACGATCCGGTACCGGTGGTCGAGCCCGGCCAGCAGCTCCGAGACGGTGGCCCCGCCCGGGCCGTGCACGAACTCGTCTGCGTCGAGCCACAGCCACCAGACATGCTCTCGGCCGTCGGCCTCCGACGCCTCGGCCACGATCTCGTTGAGCAGGCGGATCTTGAGGGGCTCGTCGAGCTGGGGCGTCCAGAAGGAGCGGGCCAGCTCGGCCCCGGCGGCGATCGCCTCGGCCACGGTGTCGTCCGGGCTGTCGTTGTCGAGCAGCTGGACGCGTTCGCACCCCTGGGCCAGGGCGCTGCGCACCGTGGCCCCGATGACGTCGGCCTCCATCCAGGTGGGCACGATCGCCAGCAGCCCGAAGTCGGTGAGCGGCGCCGGATCGTCGGGCTGGGGCTCGTCGACCACCCACGGCGGCGGCGGCCGGCGCAGGCCGACCCGGCGCAGGACCCGCTTCACGTCGGACTTGTAGCGCACGCCGCCGGCTCCGCCTCAGCTCTCGAACGAGTAGCGGGTCAGCCACTCGTGTTCGGCGATGCCGCGTTCGACCGAGGCCCGCAGCTCGGGGGTCCACTGGGCCTCGTCGCGGGTGCGCCGGGGGCTGGCGAAGACGATGCCGGCGCAGGCGGCCAGGTAGTCGGGCTCGGCGGGGACGTCGAGGAACCGGCACAGCCGGGCCAGCTCGCTCGCGGTGTCGGCGATGAGGTCCTCGAGGTGGGCCCGCTCGAACCGGTCGGCCGGCAGTTGGCCGACGAGCCGGTCGACGGTCTCGGACAGCTCGAAGTACAGGTCGATCTGGTGCTCGATCGGCGCCGAGCCCCGCTTGAACATGGTGGCGATGTTGTCGTACGGGTGCCGGACGACCTGGATCACCTTGACCGGCATGTCGACCGCTCCCACCAGCCGGTCGAACAGCTCCGGGTGGTCGCGGAGCCGGGCCGTCGACTTCCGGCCCCGCTTGTCGCCGGCCACCTCGAGCCGTTGGTACCGGCCCTGCCACTGGCCGGGCACGGCGTAGGAGTAGCCCCACGACTTGCGGCCGGTGTCGGCGTTGGTCCGGCTGTGCTCGAGGACCAGGGTGAGCAACTGGTCGCGTCGGTAGCCGGCCGCGACGTACTTGAGCACGTCGAGCTCGTGGGCCACCGCCATGTTGGGGTGGGCGTCGAGCAGCGACCCGACCAGGCTGTGGCCGCTGCGGGGATGACCGACGAACATGACGAACGTCCGCACCGGCGCCAGCTCGTCGCGGTGGCGCCGGGCCTTGATCGCCGAGCCGACGTAGAGCGTCGGGTAGCTCCGGAAAACGGGCAGGGCGCGGACCCGGTCGACGACCCTGGCGACCGAAGGCCGGCGATGGGTCTGCTTGGTCTTCATCCGACCGCCTCGGCGAACCCGTAGCCGTCGAGGCCGGGATGCTCCGACGCCCGCCGGGCGACCAGGTCGAGCAGCTCGGGCGTCCACGGTGCGTCGGTTCGGGTCCTGCGGGCGGTCGGGAACACGACGGCCCCGGAGGCGGCCAGGTAGTCGGGGCTGGCGTCGAGCCCGAGGAAGCCGGTCAGTCGGGTGAGGGTGGTCGTCGGCTCGGCGATGAGGGTCTCCAGCCGCAGCTCATGGAAGTGGTCGGCGTCGATCCGCTCCCGCAGGGCGCGCACGGTCGTGGCCAGCTCGAAGTAGTTGTCCGCATGCTCGCTCAGCGGCCGGCGATGCCCCCGCCGGAACATGGTGGCGATGTTGTCGTAGGGGTTGCGCACGACCTGCACCACCTTGACCGGAACGCCGACGGCCGAGGTCAGCCGGTCGAACAGGTCGAGCTGTGAGGCCAGCCGCATGGTCGAGCGACCCCCCTTCTTGTCGCCGATGACCTCCAACCGCTGGTAGCGACCCTGCCATTGACCGGGGACGGCGTAGGCGTAGCCGCTGCCGGACCGGAGACCGTCGGCCGCCCTGGCCCGCTGGTGGCGCAGGATGAGGGTGTAGAGCTGGTCGCGGCCGAAGCCGGCCTCGACGTACTTGAGGGCGTCGAGCTCGTGGGCCACCAGGGCGTTCGGGTGGGCGTCGATCAGCGCGCCGACCAGGCTGTGGCCGCTTCTCGGATGGCCGACGAACAGCAGGAACGACCGAACCGGACGGAAGTCGTCGCGCAGGCCGCGGGCCCGGACGGCGGTGACCACCGCCGTGGCCGGGTACCGCCGGATCACGGGCAGGGCCCGCAGGCGCGGCAGCACCACGCGCCTCATGCTCCCCCGCGCCCGCCGGTTGTCCCGCCCTGCTGTCACCGAACCTGCCTACGTTCCGTCGCCAGCGAGAAGATTGGCACATCACGGGGCGATCCGAAAGACTCGCCGCCGTGCGCGGCACCATCCATGGGGTGCTCGACGTGATCGTGGCGGGGATCCTGCTGGTCGTCACCTCCCCGTTGCTGCTGGCCGCGGCCGCGGCCGTGCGGGTGCGCATGGGCCGGCCCGTGCTCTTTCGCCAGGAGCGGGCCGGGCGCCACGGCGAGTCGTTCGAGCTGGTCAAGCTGCGCACGATGCGCCCGCCCGGCCGCGGCGAGCCCGGGCCGGACGCCGACGAGGTCCGGTTGACCCGGCTCGGGCGCTTCCTGCGGGCCAGCAGCATCGACGAGCTGCCGTCGCTGGTGAACGTGCTCAGGGGCGAGATGAGCATGGTCGGGCCTCGGCCCCTGCCGGTGCGCTATCTGCCCCGCTACACCCGTGAGCAGGCTCGGCGCCACGACGTCCGGCCCGGGCTCACCGGTTGGGCCCAGATCCACGGACGCAACACCACCACGTGGGACGAGCGGCTGGCGTTGGATCTGTGGTACGTCGACCACCGTTCGGTCGGCCTCGACCTGCGCATCATGGCCACCACCGTCGGGCTGGTGCTGCGGCGCCAGGGCGTGAGCCACGAGGGTCACGCGACGATGCCGGAGCTCCCCGATCCGAGCGGCTCATGACCGGGTTGGACGATTCGGGGTTCTCGGTGCTGGTGTCGTCGGCGGGGCGGCGGGTCGAGCTCGTGCGGGCGTTCCGATCCGCCCTGGCCGAGCTCGGAGTGGACGGCCAGGTCCTCGCGGCCGACCGGTCGTGGTACTCGAGCGCGTTCCACTCGGCCGACGCCGGGCTGCTCGTCCCTGGCTGCGACGACCCTGGCTTCGTCGACCGGATGATCGAGCTGAGCGGATCGCACCGGGTCGGGCTGATCGTCCCGACGATCGACCCGGAGCTGCGGGTGTACGCCGAGGCCAGGGAGCGGTTTGCCGCGGCCGGCGTCACCGTCGCCGTGTCATCGCCCGAGGTCGTCACCATCGCCTCGGACAAGGCGGCGACCAACGAGTGGCTGCGGGCCAACGGCTTCCCGACGGTGCGCCAGACGACGGTGGCCCAGGCGCAGGCGCAGGGACTGGCCTTTCCCCTGGTGGCCAAGCCCCGCTTCGGCAGCGCCGGCATCGGCGTGGCCGTGGTCGACGACCCCGCCGCGCTGGACGTGGCCGCGCGGGGGCGCGAGATGGTCGTCGAGGAGGTGGCCCCGGGGCAGGAGCACACCATCGACTGCTTCGTCGACCGGTCGGGGCGGTGCCGGTGTGCCGTGCCCAGGCGCAGGATCGAGGTGCGGGCGGGCGAGGTCAGCAAGGGGGTGACCGTGCGCTCGCCCCGGCTGGAGGCCCTCGCCGCGGACGTCTGCGAGGCGTTGCCTGGCGCCTATGGCGCCATCACCCTTCAGGTCTTCGTCGATCCCGCGTCCGGCCGCGTCGCCATCATCGAGGTCAACGCCCGGTTCGGCGGCGGCTACCCGCTCAGCCACGAGGCGGGGGCCGACTTCCCCAGGTGGCTGCTCGGGGAGCTGACCGGCCGGCCGTCGACGGCCTCGGCCGACGGCTGGCGGGGCGGGCTGGTGATGCTGCGCTACGACGCCGCCGTGTTCGTCGAGGAGCCGCCCGGGTGAGGGTGGTCGTCTTCGACATCGACGACACCCTGTACCTGGAGCGTGACTACGTCCGCAGCGGGTTCGCCGCGGTGGGGGCCCTGGTCGGCGACCGCCTCGGCGTCCCCGACTTCGCCGACCGGGCGTGGACCGCCTTCCTGCACGGGACCCGGCGGACGATCTTCGACGACACGCTCGTCGCCTGCGGGCTGGATCCCGAACCCGACCTCGTCGGTGAGCTGGTCGAGCGCTACCGAACCCATGAGCCGGCCATCTCGCTGCTGCCCGACGCGGTCGACGCG
>JBOGGX010000177.1:0-11694 GCA_050744245.1 Acidimicrobiales bacterium | reverse complement strand
CGTTGGGGAAGGGCGCCACCCGACTTCCGCGTGTGGGCCGGACCGGGCGATTCTCGACGCAGTGGACACCGGATAGCGGTGCCAGGTGCGTCGAGTTTCGGGTTGGGCCTGGACCCGGGGATTCTCGACGCACGTCGCGCCGCCCAGAGGCGCGAGATGCGCCGAGTTTGGGGTGCGGGCCGTCGGCGCCGGCCCCGTTACGCTGCCAGCCGATGCTGATCGTCAGGGAGCCCGAGCGCTGCCCCCGTCCCGACCAGGGGACGGTCGTCACCATTGGGGCCTATGACGGCGTGCACCTCGGACACCGGGCCGTGATCGCCACCTGCCGGCGGCTGGCCGCCGAGCGGGGGATGGCGACCGCGGTGGTCACCTTCGACCGGCACCCCGCCACCGTCGTCCGCCCGGAGTCGGCGCCGTTCCTGCTCACCGATCTCGATCAGAAGCTCGAGCTGTTGGGCGACACCGACGTCGACTACGTCTACGTGCTCGCGTTCGACCTGGCCCGGTCGCAGGAGTCGGCCGAGGACTTCGTCACCGACGTGCTCACCGGTTGTCTCAACGCCAGGGTGGTGGCCGTCGGCGCCGACTTCCACTTCGGCCATCAGCGCCGGGGCAACGTGGAGCTCCTGCGGGCGATGGGCGGCGGCCTCGGCTTCGACGTGGTCGGCTTCGACCTGGTCGGCCCCGACGGCCGGGCCGCACCGCGCGGCGATGAGGTCTCGTCGACCGCGGTCCGCCGCGCCCTCACCGACGGCGACGTGGCCGAGGCCAACCGGCTGCTCGGCCGGCCCTTCGAGGTGAGGGGCGAGGTCGTGGGCGGCGACCGACGCGGGCAGAGCTGGGGGTTCCCGACGGCCAACGTGGCCGTCCCCGAAGGCATGCAGCTCCCGGCGGACGGCATCTACGCCTGCTGGTACGAACGCCCGACCGGTGAGGTGTACGCGGCCGCGGCGTCGCTCGGCCGACGGCCGACGATCTACGACGACCAGCCCTACCGGCTGCTGGAGGCGCACCTGCTCGAGTTCGACGGCGACCTCTACGGCGAGCGGGCCGAGGTGCGGTTCGAGGCCCGGCTGCGGGGCGAGGCCAAGTTCGAGTCGGTCGACGCGCTCATCGAGCAGATCAGGGTCGACTGCGACGACGCCCGCCGGCTCCTGATCGGCTGAGGGGATCCGAGGGGCGATGGAAGCGTTCCGGGCCCTGGTCGCCGAGCGGATCGACGACGACACCGTCGTCCGCCGCGTTCGCGAGCTCGTCCCCCGAGACCTGCCATCGGGCGAGGTGATCGTCCGGGTCGAGTGGTCGAGCGTCAACTACAAGGACGCCCTGGCCGTCAGCCCGCTGGGGAAGGTGGCCCGCATCTCGCCCCTCGTGCCCGGCGTGGACCTGGCCGGCGAGGTCGTCGCCAGCGACGCGCCGGAAGTCCACGCCGGCGCCAGGGTGGTGGTGCACGGCTACGACCTCGGCGTGGCTCATCACGGTGGGTTCGCCGGGTACGCCAGGGTCCCGGCCGCGTGGGTCGTCCCGCTGCCGCGCGGGCTGACGACGCGCCAGGCGATGGCCATCGGGACGGCCGGGTTCACCGCCGCCATGTCGATTCATGCCCTGGGCGACCGTGGGCTCGACCCCGACGACGGGCCCGTGCTGGTGCTGGGTGCCTCGGGCGGGGTCGGGTCGACCGCCGTCGCCATGCTCGCCCGGCTGGGCTTCGAGGTCTGGGCCTCCACCGGCAAGCCCGACGAGGCCGGCTTTCTCCGTGAGCTGGGCGCCCACGAGGTCATCGCCCGGGACGAGACGTCGGCCGACTCCTCCAGGCCGTTGGAGTCGGAGCGGTGGGCGGCGTGCATCGACCCGGTGGGCGGGGCCTCGCTGGCCTACGCCCTGCGCACGCTGCGGTACGGCGCGGCGGTGGCGTCGAGCGGCACCGTCGGCGGCACGACCATCCCGACCACGGTGTTCCCGTTCATCCTGCGGGCGGTGGCCCTGCTCGGGATCGACTCGGTGCAGACACCGATGACGCTGCGGAGGGCGGTGTGGGACCGGCTGGCCAGCGACCTGCGGCCGCCGCTGCTCGAGGAGAGGATCACCCGGGAGATCACGCTCGACGGGCTCCCGATGTTCCTCGACGAGGTCATCGCCGGTCGGGCCGTCGGCCGCACCGTGGTTCGCCTCTCCGGCTGACCCCCAAGTCGACGGAGAACGCCGGTGACGACCCCGAGGCGTCCGGCTGGAGGGTTTGCTGACCTGGGCTGCTAGCCTTCATCAGTTGCTTCCGGTCACGCCCAGCGGACACGGAGGCCGGGTCCGACACCCACGCAGTGAGGAACCATGTCCGAACAGATCGACCTTGCCAAGCCCGGCATCATCACCGAGAACCGCCGCCACGAGACCGACACGGGGTCGCCTGAGGTCCAGATCGCGTTGCTGACGGCACGCATCAACCACCTCACCGACCATCTCAAGGTCCACAAGAAGGACCACCACGGTCGGCGGGGGCTGCTCATGCTGGTGGGCCGGCGACGTCGCTTGCTCGACTACGTCCGAGCCAACGATGTCGACCGCTACCGCGACATCATCGCCAAACTCGGCCTGCGCCGATAAGCCGACGAGCCGCCCGATGGCGGCTCGCTCCGCGTTTGCGGCACGATCCTCACGCACACCGAAGACGGCGGCCGGCTAGCTGCCAGTGGCCGACCACCGACCAGCGTCGGTGGTCGACCACTGGGAACTGGCTCCGCCGCCACCAGATGCCGGGGCACCGATGCCCCGGAAAGGAGCAGTACCCATGGCGGAAGCCATTTCCCTGTCGGCGCCGATCACCGGTTCCGACAAGTCACTGATTCTCGAGACCGGCAAGCTCGCCCCGCAGTCACAGGGCGCGGTCACCGGCCGGATCGGCAACACCCTCGTCCTGGCGACGGCCAACGCGGCCAAGGGCGTACGGGAAGGCATCGACTTCTTCCCGCTCACCGTCGACGTCGAGGAGCGGATGTACGCCGCCGGGCGGATCCCGGGTTCGTTCTTCCGGCGGGAGGGGCGGCCTTCCGACGTCGCCATCCTCAACGCCCGGCTCATCGACCGCACCCTGCGGCCGCTGTTCGTCGACGGGTTCCGCAACGAGACCCAGGTCGTCGTCCACATCCTGGGCGCCGACCAGCAGAACCCGCCCGACGTCCTCGGCATCAACGCCGCGTCGGCTGCGCTCATGCTCTCGGGCATCCCGTTCAACGGTCCAATCGGCGCCGTTCGCCTCGCCTACTCGGCCGACGGCACGTGGATCCCCTACCCCTCCTTCGGCGAGGGTGACGATGGCACCTTCGAGATGGTGGTCACCGGCCGGGAGAACGACGAGGGCGACGTCGCCATCATGATGGTGGAGGCCGGTGGCACCGAGAAGGCGTGGGCCGCCTACGAGGCCGGTGCGCCGAAGGTCACCGAGGAGGTCGTCGCCGCCGGCATCGAGTCGGCCAAGACGTGGATCAGGGAGTCGATCGACCTGCAGCACAAGCTGGTCGAGCAGGCGGGCCGGCGCGAGCCCCTCCGCTGGGACCCCGTCCTCGACTACGGCGACGAGATCTTCGACCGGGTCGCCGAGGCCGGGCGCGACCGGCTGGCCGAGGCCAGCGCCATCAGCCTGAAATCAGAGCGCAACGCGGCCATCGACGCCGCCACCTCCGATCTCGTCGGTCAGCTGGCCGGCGAGTTCCCCGACGCCGACAAGCACATCGTGTCGGCGGTGCGGGCGCTCACCAAGAGGCTCGTCCGTCAGCGCATCGTCGAGGACGGCAAGCGCATCGACGGACGCGGTCCCCGCGACCTCAGGCCGCTGTCGGCCGAGGTCGACGTGCTCCCCACGGCCCACGGGTCGGGGCTGTTCCAGCGGGGCGAGACCCAGGTGCTCAACATCTGCACCCTGGGCATGCCCAAGATGGACCAGCTGCTCGACAACCTGGCGCCGGAGGAAAAGAAGCGCTACATGCACCACTACAACATGCCGCCCCTCGCCAACGGCGAGGTCGGTCGCATGGGGAGCCCGAAGCGGCGCGAGATCGGCCACGGTCTCCTGGCCGAGCGGGCCCTGCTCCCGGTGGTGCCGTCGGCCGACGAGTTCCCCTACGCCCTCAGGCTCGTGTCCGAGGTGTTGTCGTCGAACGGCTCGACGTCGATGGGGTCGGTGTGCGCCTCGACCCTGTCGCTGATGGACGCGGGTGTGCCGGTGAAGGCGCCGGTGGCCGGCATCGCCATGGGCCTCATCCACCACGACGGCACCTACGTCACCCTCACCGACATCCTCGGGGCCGAGGACGCGTTCGGCGACATGGACTTCAAGGTCGCGGGCACGTCCGACTTCGTCACCGCCCTCCAGCTCGACACCAAGATCGACGGCCTGCCCGCCGCAGTGTTGGCCGAGGCGCTGCAGCAGGCCAGGAAGGCCCGTCTGCGGGTCCTCGAGGTCATGCACGAGGCCATCTCGGCCCCGCGCGACACCGTCGGCGAGAACGCCCCGAAGATCATCAGCTTCGAGATCCCGCTCGACAAGATCGGCGAGGTCATCGGGCCCAAGGGCAAGGTGATCAACGCCATCCAGCAGGAGACCCTGGCCGACATCAACGTCGACGACGACGGTCGCGTCGGGAAGGTCACGATCGGCTCCACCGACAGCGGTGCGGTCGACGAGGCCAGGCGCCAGATCGAGCTCATCCTCGATCCGCCGACCGCCGAGGTCGGGCAGGTCTACCAGGGCAAGGTGGTCAACATCACCAAGTTCGGCGCCTTCGTCAACATCCTCCCCGGGCGCGACGGCCTCGTGCACATCTCGAAGCTGGGCGGCGGTCGCCGCATCGACCGGGTCGAGGACATCCTCTCCCTCGGCGAGGAGATCGAGGTCAGGGTCGACGACATCGACCCGGCGGGCAAGGTCTCGTTGTCGCCGGTGGGCGACGGCACCGACCAGGGCCCGTCGGGCGGCGACGGTGGCGGCGGCCGGCCGTCCTCCAGGGCGCCCGCGCCGGCGCGCACCACCGACGCCGGGGCCGACTCGGGCGCCGGGTCCGGCTCAGGATCGGGACGCGAGTACGTGTCGTTCGAGGAGAGCTTCGACGCCGAGCTGCGCCAGGAGTTCGGTGAGCTCGGCCCCGATCGGGAGCGCCCCCAGCCCGCCCGCCGCAGCGCCGAGGGCGACAACCGGGGAGGCGGAGGCGACCGGCGCCGGCGGCGCCGCCGCTGATGACGACGCTGCGCTCGACCCGGCCCGCCGAGACCGTCACCGCGTCGTCCGACAGTCGCATCGAGAAGTCGGTGCTGCCGGGCGGGGTCCGGGTGGTGACGGAGCAGATGCCCGACACCCGCTCGGTCACGGTCGGCTTCTGGGTCGGTGTGGGCGGCCGGGACGAGGCCGAGTCGCTGTCCGGGGCGTCGCACTTCCTCGAGCACCTGTTGTTCAAGGGAAGCGAGCGCCGGGCGGCTCGGGAGATCGCCGAGTCGGTCGACGCGGTGGGGGGCGAGATGAACGCCTTCACCGCCCGCGAGCACACCGCCTTCTACGCCCGGTTGCCCGAGCGCGAGCTGGGTTTCGCCCTCGAGCTGCTGGCCGAGGTCGTCTCGTCGCCTGCGCTGCGGGCCAGCGAGGTGGATGCCGAGCGCGAGGTCATCCTCGAAGAGATCCTCTCGGCCGAGGACACCCCGGAGGACCGCGTCCACCAGGCGCTGGCCGAGGCCCTGTTCCCCGGGCATCCGCTCGGACGCGAGGTGCTCGGCGGCCGCGGGTCGATCGAGGCCATGGCCCGCGACGACATCGCCGCCTTCCATCACGACCAGTACCGGCCGGCCAACCTGGTGGTGGCCGCGGCCGGCCGGCTCGACCACGACGACGTGGTCGGCCGCATCGACGGCTTCCTCGACGGGGGGCCGCACGGAACGAAGCCGGTCAGGGTGGCGCCGCCGCCCGACCCGGCGCCCCTCACCGTCGTGCACCGCCCGACCGAGCAGGCGCACGTGGCCATCGGCTGGCGGGCGTTCGGCCAGGACGATCCCGACCGCTACGCCCTCGCCCTCCTCAACCATGTGCTGGGCGGGGGCATGTCGAGCCGGTTGTTCCAGGAGGTACGGGAGCAGCGGGGCCTGGTGTACAGCATCTACTCGTTCTCCTCGCTCTACGCCGACGCCGGGGCGCTGACCGTGTACGCGGGCACGGCGCCGTCGAAGGTCGAGGAGGTGCTCGGGCTGATCGACGCCGAGGTCGGGCGGCTGCTCGACTCGGGCATCACCGGGCGGGAGCGGGAGGTGGCGCTCGGCTATCTCGAGGGCTCGTTCGTCCTCGGCCTCGAAGACTCTGGGAGCCGCATGGCCCGCATCGGCAAGAGCGAGGTCAGCCGGGGCGAGATCGTCGCCGTCGACCAGCACCTGGCACTGCTCAAGGCGGTCACGACCGACGACGTCGCCCGGGTGGGCCGACGGATCCTCGGCCAGCCGCGAACGCTGGCCGCCCTCGGGCCGTTCGACGAGTCACAGTTCGCCGCGGGTTAGCATCCCGCTCGTTCGCGAGCCTGCGGATCGGTCGCCAGTGCCTTTGCTGCCGCTTGGTCACATGACGGGCAAGTTGGGTCGCGGTCGCCTCCGATGGATCGGATGGCTGGCGGCGGCTGCGCTGGTGGCGCAGGCGTGTTCGACGCCGTCCGATGACGAGGCCCGGCCCGCCGACCCGCCCGAGGTCGTGTACGTGTACGACGACCTGGGGCGGGTGCGGGGCGTGATCGATCCCGACACCGACACGGCGACGTATCGCTACGACCCGCTCGGCAACGTGACCGGGATCGAGCGGTTCCCTTCCGACGAGCTGTCGGTGATCGAGGTGTCGCCTCGGCGGGTGGGCATCGGCGACGAGGTGGTGGTGTCGGGCACCGGGTTCGCGTCACGTCCCGATGGGAACTCGGTCGAGATCGGCGGGGTGGAGGCGGAGGTGAGGGAGGCCGGTCCGTTCGCGCTGACGGTGGTCGTCCCGCCCGACGCGGCGTCCGGGTCCGGTGACGGTGCGGGTGGGCGACGCCTCGGTGTCCGGCGGCGCCGACGTCGAGGTCGGTGTCGACCGGCCGCCGGTCGTCGAGGGGTTCTCGCCGTCGATCGTGGGGGCGGGCGAGACGCTGACCATCGAGGGGTCGTACTTCGACGACGATCGCCTGCTGAACGCGGTGCTGATCGACGCGGAGGTCTCCGCCACGGTCGAGTCGGCGTCGCCGACGCAGCTGGTGGTGCGGGTACCGGCAACGGTGGCTGCCGGCCCGATCACGGTGACGACACCGGCCGGGCAGGCCGAGAGCTCGAGCGACGTCACCGTCGCGCCACCGCCCGCGGCCGGGGACGATGTCGAGGTCGTCACCCACGCCATCGCCGGGGCGCCGACCACGGTTGCCCTCGACGGGGTCGAGGGCAGATTCGGGCTGGTCGTGTTCGAGGGCGACGCCGGCCAGCGCCCGAGCGTGTCGTTCTCCGACTGGGAATTCCCGGCGTGTGGTCTCGACTACGGGTTGTTCGGGCCAGGAGGGATCGAGCTCACTCCGCTGTCCGACCTCTCACCGGCGGCGATGGCCTCCCGCTGCGACCAGGAGTTCCCCGGCCTTCCGCCGCGTCTCCCGGTGACGGGGACCTATGCCGTCGTGCTCGAGGACGTGGCCGGGCAACCGGGGTCGGTCGGGGTGAGGGTCGAGTTGGACGAGGCCGAGGAGGTCGATGAGCCGACCGAGGTGAGCGGCGGTACCACCCGGGTCGCCCAGCCGGGTGGGCTGCTGGACGGTGATGCCACGTACCCGGTCGACCTGGCCACCGGGCGGTTCGTGTACGAGGCGACCGACCTGGTGGTGAGCGACGTGCTCCCTGTGGGCGTGTCACGGGGCTACCGGCAGCCGGTCGGGCTCGGGGCCGGTTCCGGCGGTGGGGCGTTCGGGTCGGGCACGGCGTTGGAGTTCGAACTGTTCCTGCGCGTGTCGCCGGCGAACCAGTTCGCCGATCTCGTCGTTGACGAGAGCCGACCGCCGATCGTGTACGAGCGGGTCTCCGACGGGGTCGACGTGGAGCACGCCGTGTTCGACCCCGTCTCGACCCCGTCGACCTTCCACGGGTCACGCATCACCTGGAACGGCCGCGGGTGGGATCTGCGATTGCGCGACGGCCCGACGCTGGTGTTCCACCGCGGGGGCCCGCTCCAAGCGGTTCGCGACCCGGCCGGCAACCAGATCGTGGTGCACCGGGAGCGAAACGAGTCGACCGGTCGACTCGGTCGGGTGCTCTCGGTCACATCGCCGTTCGGGCGGTCGATCTCGTTCGTCTACGACGCCGAGGACCGGGTGGTCGAAGCCACCGACGAGCTCGGCCGGTCCGTGACCTACGGCTACGACCCCGAGGGTCGGCTGGCTCAGGTCGGGTACCCGGAGGGCGTCGAGCTCCGGTACGGGTACGACGACCAGGGGCGCATGACCACCATCGCCGGGCCCGACGGGGCCGGGCTGACCATCGAGTACGACGACGACGGGCGGGTCGTCCCGTCACGCGGTGGAGCTGCTGCGTCAGGGCGCGCCGACCGGCGGCGGTGATGGGCCGGCGCCGAAGCGGGCGACGGTGCCCAAGCTGGCGGCGCCGTTCGACGTGAGTGTCGAGGACCGGGAGCTGCTGGGTGAGGTGGTTGGCTTCTACCACCAGACCCTGCGCGAGAGCCCGGAGGCGCAGGGCTTCTTGGAGCGGCGCCGCATCGCGCACCCCGAGGCGGTCGAGCGGTTCCGGTTGGGGTTCGCGAACCGCATGCTCGGCTACCGGCTGCCGGCCCGCAACCGTCAGGCCGGCGCGGAGATCCGGGGGCGGTTGCAGCGTCTCGGGATCTTGCGGTCCTCGGGCCACGAGCACTTCACCGGCTCCCTCGTCGTTCCTGTCGTCAACGACGGGGTGGTGCGCGAGGTCGATGGCCGCAAGGTTCGCGACGACCTGCGGGGCGGGGACCCCGCTGCACCTCTACCTGCCCGGCCCCCACGCCGGCGTGTTCAACGTCGAGGCCTTCGCCGCGGGCGACGAGATCGTCGTGTGCGCGGCGTTGATCGATGCGCTGTCGTTCTGGTGCGCGGGGTTCCGCCATGTGACCACCGCCTACGGCACCGAGGGCGTCACCGCCGAGCTGCTCGACGCCATCCGCACCATCAAGCGGGTGTTGATCGCGTTCGACGCGGATGACGCCGGCGACCGCGCGGCCAAGCAGCTGACGAAGTCGTTGACGGCCGGCGGGGTCGAGTGCTTCCGCATCGCGTTCCCCGCGGGCGCTGATGCCAACGACGTCGTGCGCGACGCCAAGAACCCGACCGACGCGCTGGGCCGAATGGTCCGCACCGCGGCGTGGATGGGCACCGGCCCCGGGCCGCGCCGGCGCAGCAACGCCTCGCCGATCGAGGCGGCCGAGGTCGACGAGCACCGGGGCGAGCCCGACGTCGAGGACGAGTCCGAGCCGGATGCTTCTTCTTTCGCTGCCGGTCAGCCGCCGGCGGAGCTGGTGTCGCCGGCGATGGTGTCGCCGACGCCGGCGTTGCCTGATGACGTGGCGCCGGTGGTCGATGGTGACGAGCTGAGGGTGGTGTTGGGTGATCGCCGCTGGCGGGTACGCGGCCTGTCCAAGGTCAGCTCGTTCGATCTGCTGCGGGTGAACGTGTTGGTCGCCCGCCACGACGGGCTCGGTGACCGGTTCCACGTCGACACGTTGGACCTCTACTCGGCGAGGGCCCGGACGGTGTTCGTGAAGCAGGCGGCCGAGGAGCTCCACGCCGGCGAGGAGATCGTCAAGCACGACCTCGGCCGCGTGCTGCTCGCCTGCGAAGGGGTGGCCGACGAGGTCGTCCGCTCCGCGCAAGCGCCCACCGAGGCGCCGGTCGTGCTCAGCGAGGCGGAGCAGGCCGCCGCGCTCGAGCTGTTGCGGGCGCCGGATCTCGTCGAGCGGATCGTGGCCGACTTCGAGCGGGTCGGGATCGTCGGGTAGGCCACCAACTGTCTGGTCGGCTACCTCGCCGCCGTGAGCCGCATGCTGGACCGGCCGTTGGCGGTCATCGTCCAGTCCACCAGCGCCGCCGGGAAGTCGGCGTTGATGGACGCGGTGCTCGGGTTCGTCCCCGCGGAGGAGCGGGTCAAGTTCTCGGCCATGACCGGCCAGTCGATGTTCTACATGGGCGAGGCCGACCTGGCGCATCGGGTGCTCGCGGTCGCCGAGGAGGAAGGTGCCGAGCGGGCCGCCTACGCCCTCAAGCTCCTGCAGTCTGAGGGCGAGCTGTCGATCGCATCGACCGGGAAGGACACGACGTCGGGCCGGCTGGTGACCCACACCTACAGCGTGAAGGACCCGACCGCGATCCTGCTCACGACCACTGCGGTCGACGTCGACGAGGAGCTCCCGAACCGCTGCATCGTGCTGACAAGAGCGATCCACGACCGCCAACGTCGGGCCCAGACCCTCGACGGGATGCTCGCATCCCAGGACCGCGACGCGGTGACCAAGGCCCACCAGGACGCCCAACGGCTCCTGGCCCCGGTGCTGGTCGTCAACCCGTTCGCCGAACGCCTGTCGTTTGCGGATGGCCGCACCCGCACGAGGCGTGACCATCCCAAGTACTTGACCCTGATCCGCTCGATCGCTCTGCTGCACCAGCACCAGCGGCCCCGCAAGACCGTCACCCACGACGGGCGGGTCGTGTCCTTCATCGAGGTGACCCCCGCCGATGTGGCGTTGGCGAACCGGCTGGCGGCCGAGGTCCTGGGCCGAAGCCTCGATGAGCTGCCGCCGGGCACCCGCCGTCTGCTGGATGCCCTCGACGCCCACGTCGCCCTGCGGGCCGCCCATGACGGCGTGGACCGGGCCATGGTGCGCTTCACCCGACGTGAGCTGCGCGAGCACCTGGGTTGGGGTGACACCCAGCTCAAGGTGCACTGGCCCGCCTCGTCGACCTCGAGCTCGTCGTCGCCCACCGGGCCGAGCAGGGTCCCGGGTTCGTCTACGAGCTGGCCTGGCACGGCGAAGGCGCCGATGGCCAGCGGTTCGTGATCGGGCTGGTCGACCCGTCGACCCTCGCCTACGACCCGGACCGGTCGGGGTCGAACGGCTCGCGGTCGGCCCCCGGTCGGGGGGTGGTCGGGGGTCGGTCGGCCCCCGGTCGTGCCGGCCCCGAAGCAGCGAAGGCGCAGGCCAACGGGCACGAACGGCTCCCGGATGCCGACGACGGGCCGGAGCGCGCTGACCCCGGCCCCGGCGACGGCGCCGTCGTAGTGGCGGCGAGGGCGGGCTGATGCCCTGCACCCATCGGCGCCTCCCCGGTCGCCTCACACTGCACTCAGCGCCCGCCCTCTGGCGCCGATCCCCGAACGGCCACGTCGAAGACCACCCAGACCGCCGTCGTCGACGAGCAACCCGAGAACGGTGATGCACTTGCACTGGCCGGATGCTGTCGCCGCCTGCCGTCCCATCCACCTCAACTCACTCGGGGACTCCCCGGCCCCGGCGACGACGAGCGCGGGGAGTCCCCGGTTCTTCTTTCGTCGCCTCGATCGTCGTGGAGGCACAATGGTGTCCGTGAGCGTGACCGTCGAGGTTCCCGAGCCTCTCGCTGGCCGTCTGGCCGCCGAAGCGGCCCGCCGCGGGGTCAGCGTCGACGAGGTCGCCGTCGAAGCCCTCGAAGG
>JBOGGX010000176.1:0-1699 GCA_050744245.1 Acidimicrobiales bacterium | reverse complement strand
TGGCGGTGATGAACCGGCGGCTCACCGAGCTCTGCGACGTTCCCGACGCCGAGGCTTCGACCGTCTCGCCGACGGGTTCGAGGGCGCTGTGGTAGCGGCGTCCGGACAGGCCGGCCAGCATGGAGGCGATCATGTGGTCGGCCAGCAGGTCCACCGACGCGAACGTGTCGTAGGACTCCAGCCGGACCTCCCGCTCGCTGCCGGCGTCGTCGGCGATGGCGCGGACCCGGGGTCGGCGCACCGGGATGCGCCGTCCTCCGAGGGTCACCTTGCCGTCTTGGCTGCCGTGCCGGCACGCGGTCCGGTTCGGGTCGTGCCTGCCCTTCGGCCCGGCAACCTCGGTGACCTCGGCGCCGACGAGCTCGCCCATCACGTCCAGGATGCGAAGGCTTCGAGCTGCTCGCTCACCTTCCCGGCCAGCCGCTCCGACAGCGCCCGGTCGGCCAGATCGACCAGGCCGATCTCGGGCAGCAACCGCGAGCTGCTCGTGCTCGTGCTGCTCGTGCGCGACGCTCGCTTCCTCATTGGTGGTCCTCCGTTTCACTCGGTTGGCGTGACAACCCCGAGCGTGCCCCACGGCACGACCGAGGCCGAGGACCGCCACTGAACTTCTACGACAACCGGGTCAACCTCGTCTCGAGGCGTGCTCGGACCGCGGTCGTCTCTAGATCGTGCACCGCCGCGACGCCCCGGCCGGGCGATCTGCCCGCGCTGTTACATGCGCCGGGCCCGGGCCCTCGAAGCGGTGCCCGGGTTGGCCGCGGTGTGCATCGACTGCGGCCACTACGGGTTCTGCGTCGGGGTGACCACCGGACAGCCTCGCTGTCACGCTGCTACCCGCAGCGCAGGGCGACATGTGTGCGATGCGGCCAGCTGAAGCGGGTCGGGGCGGTGTGGGCCGCCGGCGAGCATTGCGACGGGTGCCGCCAACGGGTCCTCGACGGTCGTGGCACCTGTGAAATCTGCGGCGAGATCCGGCGGATCGACCCCCGCAACCTTGAGCGCCCCCAGAACCCGAGGGCGCCGTCACCGACGGCGAGCATCGGGGCCCGCATCCCCGGCGCTTGAGGTCTCGCAGCAGATCGGCCCAGGACTCGGTCGACTCCCGGTAGCCGTCGGCGCTGGCGACCAGCTCCTTGGTGCCGTCGGCCCGGACACCCACGATGACCAGGCAGCACAGCCGGTCCTCCTCCAGGCGCACGTTGAAATGCACCCCGTCCGCCCAGATGTCCACATAGTCGACCTTGGACAGGTCGCGGTCGCTGAACGCCCGGTGTTCGTCGTGCCACTGGCGGGTCAGCCGGGTGATCACCGACGAGCTCAACCCGGCCGCCGACCCCAAGAACTCGGTCAGGGCGGACACGAAGTCCCCGGTGGACAGACCGTGCAGGTACATCAGCGGCACCACCTCGGCCACCCTCGGGGACGTGCGGCACCACGGCGGCACGATCGAACTCTTGAAGCGCCTGACCTCCCCGGTGTCGGGGGCGACCCGGCGGTCGTTGACCCGGGGCGCTTCGATCTCGATCGCGCCGGCCGCGGTGGTGATCGTGCGCGGCTCGACGTGCCCGTTTGCGCACCACCAACCGCCGGGCGCCCTCGTCGCGCTGGTCGGCCAGAGACTCGATGTACAGATCGGCCTCCGCTTCGAGCGCCGCGGCCAGCATGCGCCGGGCGCCCTCGCGGCAGATGTCATCCA
>JBOGGX010000175.1:0-2090 GCA_050744245.1 Acidimicrobiales bacterium | reverse complement strand
CCCCTCACCCGACCCCCCTCGTTCTTCGGGTGGTTATCGCGCCGTTAGGCGCGATAACCACCCAACATTCGGGTCGGCGGCACAGCCGCGGAGGCTAGCGAGGCGGAGGTACGGTTCGGCCCGTACGGACGCGGGCAACCAGAGGGGGCCGACGATGGCGGAGCGCACCAAGATCCTGCTCGACGAGGACCAGATCCCGACCGCTTGGTACAACATCCAGCCCGACCTGCCGGAGCCGGCGCCTCCGGTGCTGCACCCGGGCACCGGTCAGCCCATCGGGCCGGACGACCTGGCGCCGCTGTTCCCGATGGCGCTCATCGGCCAGGAGGTCAGCCAGGACCGCCACATCGACATCCCGGGCGCCGTCCTCGACGTGTACCAGCTGTGGCGGCCGTCGCCCATGTTCCGGGCCCACCGGCTGGAGAAGGCCCTCGGCACCCCGGCCCGCATCTACTACAAGTACGAGGGGGTGAGCCCGGCCGGTTCGCACAAGCCGAACACGGCCGTGCCCCAGGCGTTCTACAACGCCGAGGACGGCACGACGAAGCTCACCACCGAGACCGGCGCCGGCCAGTGGGGCTCGGCCCTGGCCCTCGCCTGCTCGATGTTCGGCCTCGACTGCGAGGTGTGGATGGTGCGGGCGTCGTACGACCAGAAGCCGTACCGACGCACGATGATGCAGACCTGGGGGGCCACCGTCCATCCGAGCCCTTCGGACGTGACCAACGCCGGCCGCGGCATCCTCGAGGCCGACCCGGACTCGCCCGGCAGCCTCGGCATCGCCATCTCCGAGGCGGTCGAGTCGGCGGCGGGCGATCCCAACGCCCACTACGCCCTGGGCAGCGTGCTCAACCACGTGCTCATGCACCAGACGGTCATCGGGGAGGAGGCGCTGCTCCAGCTGGCGGCGGTGGGCGAGCAGCCGGACATCCTCGTCGGCTGCACCGGCGGCGGGTCGAACTTCGGCGGGCTGTCGTTCCCGTTCCTCAGGGAGACGCTGGCGGGGAAGATGAACCCGACCATCCGCTGCGTCGAGCCCGCCGCCTGCCCGAGCCTGACCAAGGGTGTCTACGCCTACGACTTCGGCGACACCGTCGGCATGACCCCGCTGGTGAAGATGCACACCCTCGGCCACGACTTCGTGCCCGATCCGATCCATGCCGGCGGCCTCCGCTATCACGGGATGGCGCCGCTGGTGTCGCACCTGTTCGAGCTCGGCCTGGTCCAGGCGGAGGCCATCGGACAGCTCGAGTGCTTCGCCGCGGCCATGGCGTTCGCCCGCAGCGAGGGCATCATCCCGGCGCCCGAGCCCACCCACGCCCTGGCCGCCGCGATCCGGGAGGCCCACCGCTGCACCGAGAGCGGCGAGGCCAAGGTCATCCTCACCGCCCTCTGCGGCCACGGCCACTTCGACATGGGCGCCTACGAGGCCTACCTCAACGGCACTCTCGAGGATCTCGACTACCCGGAGGAGAAGGTGCGGGAGGCGATGGACCGCATTCCGGTGGTCACCGGCTGACATTGTCATTGTTCCGCAAGCCGAGCGAGGAGCCGCTCGACGTCGTACGGGTCGTGATAGAGGCCGAAGCCGATCCGGAGCCGGTCGCCCCGAACATCGGTGATGACGTTGGCGTCGAGCAGCCGGCGGTGGACATCGACCGCCTCGGGAAACCGGAACGTGAGGAAGTGGCCCCGCTCGGCCCATGACCGGTCCGGGATGAGCGTTCCGGAGAACCGCTCGTCGACACCATCGAGGAACTGATCCTGCAGCGCCTGGACGTGGAGGTGGATGTCGCCCACCGTGACCCCCAGGTCCTCGAGCCAGCCCATGACCGCGTTGAACCGGAACAGCGGTGTCGGGTCGAACGTCGCCCCGAGGAACCGTGAGCCATCCGTGGCGTACCCGACGGGCTGGTTGGCGACCGTCGCCTCGAGCTCGCCGAATCCGGCGAACCAGCCGGTATCGACCGGACGGGTGCCGTAGCCGCGTGGGCAGTGGGCGAAGCACACGCCCTCGCCGCTCATGGCGTACTTGTAGCCGCCGGCCAGGTAGAAGACCCGGTCGGCCGCGGCGCCGAGGTCGGTGGGCA
>JBOGGX010000174.1:0-5557 GCA_050744245.1 Acidimicrobiales bacterium | reverse complement strand
GCAGGCCGCGGCCACGGCCGAGCCGGTGCTGCCGCGCTACCGACCCGCCCCGGGCGCACCCGCCCGGCGGCTGCCACCGCAGCCCGAGGCCATCGACGTGTCCCGGCCCGTGCTCCGGCCGACCGTCGATCGGGTGCCGGACGACATGGCCAGCAGCCTGAGGGCCACGCACAGCGTCGACGTCAGCGACGTCCCCGTGCGCCGCCACCCGGAGGTCTCCGACGAGGCCCGCTCGCTCGGGGCCGTCGCCTTCGCCCGCCAGCGTCAGGTGTTCCTTCCGGCCGAGGCGGGCCCGCTCGACCGGCCCGAGACCAGGGGCCTGCTGGCCCACGAGCTCACCCACGTGGCGCAGCAGCAGATCATCGGCGGCCCGCCGTCCGACGGATCGGAGGAGGCCGGCCTGCTCGAGGCCGAGGCCCAGGAGGCCGAGCGGTTCTACCGGGGCGACGCCGGAGCGCCCGCGCCCCTACCGGCGACCCAAACGCTCACCCATCCGCGCCGCGTGGCGGTCAACACGGATGCCTACGCCGAGCAGATCGCCAACGAGCTGGTGTCGCGTGGGATCGCCCGGCGGGACGGCGCCGGGTCGCTCATCTTCGGCCCGTCCCAGGAGCTCATCGACGCCCGGGTGTCGGCGGCCGTGCAGCGGGCCACGGCCCCGGCGCCGCCCGCCTCGGCCACGAAGGACGAGGGCGGCATGAGCTGGTCGAGGATCGGCGGTTTCGTCGGGCAGATCGCTGGCGCCACCGCCGGCGAATCGGTGGCCGGCCTCCTCGGCATCGAGGTCAAGGGGTCGCGCCAGCGCAAGCAGGAGCAGGTCGCCGATCGCCGCGTGGCCCAAGATGAGCGGGACGTGACGCTCCAGCGGCTCATCGAGGAGGAGAACGAGCGGCGCGAGGTCGTCGGCGAAGAGCCGCTCTCGTACCGCAACGATCCGGAGAGGCTGCGGGAGCTTCGGGAGCAGGCCGACACCGAGTCTGGCTTCCACGACCGCATCGAAGCGCTCGAGAAGAAGTCGGAGGAGGACGAAGCGGCCGAGCTCGAGGCGGCTCGGGAGGAAGCCAAGAGTCGGCGCTCGGCCGAGGTCGGGGCCGGAGAGGGCGGGGGCGGGGTCGACCTCGACCTCCTCAGGTCCGACCGCTCGGAGGCCGAGGACACCGACCGCGAGGACCGGACATCGACCGCCGCGTTCGGGGGGCAGCCGCAGGGCGAGGAGCCCACCCGCGAGCTGCGCAACCCCTCGGAGTCCGGCGGCGAGGAAGTGTCGCCCGAGGACATCGACCTGGAGGGGCTCTCGCGCCGGCTCTGGGAGTACATGCGCAGCCACCTGCGTACCGAACTGCTCGTCGACCGCGAGCGGTCCGGTCGGCTCACCGACTTTCACTAGGAGGAACACATGGGTGCAATCGACGGCACGAAGATCGGGCTGGCCAACCGCTTCGCCTGTCGGGTGACGCCGGGCGACCACGACTTCGGGACGTTCTCCGAGGTGTCCGGGCTCGACGTTGCGTGGGACGTGGTCATGTACCAGGCGGGCGACCAGGGCAACAACAAGTGGATCCTGCCCGGCAACACCAAGTACGCCACCGTCAAGATGAGCCGGACGGCGTGCGAGGACAGCAAGAAGGTGAAGGAGTGGCTCGACAAGACCTCGTTCACCCACGAGCCCCACATCGTCACGATCGAGCTGTTCGACGAGAGCTACACGAGCTTCATCATGAACTGGACGCTCAAGGAGGCGATGCCGACCAAGTGGTCGATCAGCGGCTTCAAGGCGGGCACCAGCGGCGTCGCCACCGAGACCCTCGAGTTCGCCCACTGCGGCTTTCTCGCTGACGAACAGTCGGTCTGATGGCTGTCCCCGCGGCCGACGCCACCGGGCTCGGTGTCGTCAACCGGTTCAAGGTCGTCATCGACAATGCCATCGACCTCGGTGCGTGGGCGACCTGCAAGGGCCTGACCGTGAAGTTCGAGATGGAGAAGGTCAAGGTCGGCGGCAACTACGAACACGAGGTGCTGCTGCCGAAGATGGTCACCTACTCCGCCGTCACCTTGGCCAGGGTCATGACGCTGCAGGACTCGGCCACCGTCCAGGGCTGGCTCAGCGCCCAGTCCTCCGCCCACCAGAACAACGAGCTGAAGGGGTCGACGGCCGAGATCACGGTCTTCGACCATCACCTCGAGAAGGTCGTGAGCTTCTCGCTGCGCAACGTCTACCCGTCGAGCTGGAAGTGTCCGCCGCTCGACGCCAACGGCAAGATCGTCGCGGTGGAGGAGCTCGAGCTCGTCCACGAAGGATTCCTCTAGAGGAGACGCCATGGCCACCGCCATGCTCATCTGCAAGTTCCCGATCCCCGGCGAGGTCACGCTCGACTTCAACCCGGATCAGGTCACGGTCAGCCGCTCGAGCGCGAACAAGAACCCCTCCACGTCCGGAGCGGGCGGCACCAGCCCGAGCATCCTCAAATGGGTGCCGCCGGAGTCGCTGAAGATCACCAACGCATGGCTCGACGGCGACGACGTGCAGGACAAGGCCACCGAGCTGTTGAACTGGATGGCGCCCAAGGGCGGCTTCCTCGGCGCCATCGTCGGCGCGCTCGCCAGTGCTGCGGTCTCGGCCCTGGGCGGGCCCAAGATCAACCTGGCCACCAAACGGCCCCAGCTCACGTTCACGTGGGGTTCCGGCTTCCTGTTCGAGTGCCAGCTCACCGCGTGCACGGTGAACTACGTGCGCTTCAGCAGCAGCGGCACGCCGACGCGGGCGAAGCTCTCGCAGATCACGCTCGAGAAGGTCCCCAGCATCCTCGACCTGGCGAGCATGGGCATGATGGCCACCAACCCGACCTCGGGCGGCGCCCCCGGCCGGCGGAGCCACATCATCACGTCGGGCGAGAACCTGCAGCACATCGCGACGCGCAACTACGGCAACCCCCGCCACTGGCGGGCACTGGCCGACAACAACGGCATCGACGACCCGTTGCGCATCAAGCCGGGCCAGCACATCTACCTGCCCAACGTCGAAGAGATGATCGGGAGCTGAGCCGTGCCCATCGGTGCATCGATCTCCGGAAGCCTCGGGTTCTCGCTCGACGGACTGCTGGCCGACGGATCGGCCACCGTCCGCCCCACGGTGAGCATCGGCTATCCAATGGCGGCGCCGTTGAGCCCGATGGTCGAGCCCAAGCTGTCACGCGTCGTGGTCGACACCCATCTCCATCTGCCCGGCATGTTCGAGCTGTGGTTCGTCGACGAGGAGGGCTCCGTCCTCGAGGACGCCGGCATCAAGATCGGCCAGGTCGTCGAGATCCACGGCGGGGCGTCCACCAGCCAGGAGGCCTTCAGCCTCATCGTGGGCGAGGTCACCTCGATCGAGGCGGTCTGCGCCGAGATGTTCATGTACTCGGTCGCTCGCGGCTACGAGAAGGACCACCGGCTCCAGCGGGCCAAGCGCAGCCGCACGTTCATCAACATGAAGGACTCCGACATCGCCCGGCAGATCGCGGGCGAGGCCAGGCTCGAGATCGGCACCGTCGACTCGACGACGACGACCCACGACCACGTGTCGCAGGTGGCCCAGACCGACTACGAGTTCCTCAGGCAGCGCGCTCGGGGCATCGGGTACGAGGTGGGTGTCGAGGGCGGCGAGTTCTACTTCCGCAAGGCGTCGGGCAACACCACGATGGGCAGCGGCGGTGGCCTGCTCGGCGCGGCCGTGTCCGCGGTGGCCGGCGCCCTTGGCCTCGGCGGCGGCACCGAGCTCACGTTCAAGAAGGACCTGATCACCTTCCTGCCCCGCATCAGCGGTGCCAACATCACGCCGGAGGTCGAGGTGCGGGTGTGGGACCCGAAGAAGGCGGAGGTGGTGGTGGGCAAGGCCAAGGCCGAGACGGGGACGGCCACGGTCGAGGACAAGCCGGCCAACCTGGCCGACAGCTTCGGCGGGTTCCAGCTCCCGATCCCGATCCCGCCGATCCCCCTGGAGGCCCTCGGCCTGCCCAGCTTCGGCGTGGCGCCGAGCAACAACGCCTACGTCGTCACCAACCGGCCGGTCGCCATCGGACCCAACGCCAGCGCCGCGGCCGACGAGGCCGCCCTCGGCGTGGCCGAGCACATCGCCAGCGGCTTCGCCGAGGCCGAGGGGGTGGCCAAGGGCCACCCCGACATCCAGGCGGGCAAGTCGGTGACGATCAAGGGGGTGCCCGCCCCGTTCGAGGGCTCCTGGTTCATCACCCAGGCCAAGCACATCTTCGACGAGCACCAGGAGGCCGGCTACATCACCCGGTTCTTCGTCAGCGGCCGGCACGACCGCTCGCTGCTCGGCCTGACCTCGGGTGGGATGCTGGCGGAGGACGCGCCGCAGATGAGCGGCTTCGTCTGCGGCGTCGTCACCAACAACACCGATCCCGACAACCTCGGCCGGGTCAAGGTCACGATGCCGTGGCTGTCGCCGACCTTCGAGACCGACTGGGCCCGCGTCGTCCAGTTCGGGCTGGGCCGCCAGAGCGGCGCCATGTTCCTGCCCGAGGTCGGCGACGAGGTGCTCGTCGGCTTCGAGTTCGGCGACGCCCGCCGGCCCTACGTCATCGGCGGGCTCATCAACCAGAACACCAAGGTGACCCTGGGGGGCAATGCGGTCAAGAAGCAGGGGATGACCGGCATGGTGGTCAAGCGGGGCTTCGTCTCGAGCGCGGGCAACCGGCTGCTGTTCGACGACGAGCTGCTGCCGCCCCCGGCCGGGGCCACCGCCCCGCCGACGACCTCGGCCATCACGCTCGGCACCAAGGACGACAAGCTGATGGTGAAGATCGATCAGGTGGCGGGAACCATCGACCTGATCTGCGAGCCGGCGCCGCCCGCCAGCAAGACGCCCGCAGGGACGATGACGATCAAGATCGGTGGGCCCGGCAGCAAGCTGGCCATCGAGACCGGCCCGACGGGCATCATCGACCTCAAGACGGGGGAGGGCGGCACCGTCAACATCGACGGCGGCGCCCAGCTCAATCTCAAGGCCAAGGCGACCGTGAAGATCGAGTCGACCGGGATGGTCGAGGTCTCCGGCAAGCCGATCAAGCTCAACTGAACAGGAGCCACGAGTCATGCACGAGGAGTTCATCGGGACCGGGTGGGCGTTCCCGATGGCGGTGAGCGCCACCGGGGGCATCGCCATGGCCCGGCGCGAGCAGGAGCTCGAGCAGGCCATGCGCCTCATCCTCTCCACCTATCCCGGTGAGCGGCCCATGCGTCCGGAGTTCGGATGCCGGCTGCGCGACTACGTGTTCATGGGCGCCAGCGACGAGACCGCGGCCCAACTCGGCTACGAGGTCCAAACCTCGCTGGCCCGTTGGGAGCCGCGGTGCAACATCGAGAAGGTCGCCGTCACCCCCGACCCGGACGAGCGCAACCTGCTCTTCATCGACATCAAGTACTCGATCAAGGCGACCAACGACCGCCGCAACCTGGTGTTCCCCTTCTACACGATCCCGGAAGAGGCTGAAACCTCATGAGACACCGATGAGTGAGCCCGCAGGGCGAGCGAATCATCAACCCAGCTTCGTGT
>JBOGGX010000173.1:0-27168 GCA_050744245.1 Acidimicrobiales bacterium | reverse complement strand
CCCCGGCGGCGGCGCGGGCGCGGGCGCAACCGGCGGCGGCGACCCGGCCTGACCGTCACCCTCGCCCGGGCGAGCGACCGCTCCGGTGGCCCACGACGTGTAGTACGACCACGGATCGGGCGCCGGCGTCGGCGCCGGCGCCTGGTCGTCGTCAGGATCGGGGGGCGGGCTGGAGGTCTCGGCCACGAGCGGTCCCTTCCGGTGGTGGGCGGCCTTGGCGGCGACCATTGTGGTCCACCGGGCGACGCGCTTCGGCGCGCCTCAGCCGGACAGCGCCAACCCGGCGGCCAGCGCCAGACCGGCCGCCAGCTGCAGGCGACCGGTGTCGGCCAGCACCGGCACCAGGGCCGGCCCGACGGCGCCCCCGGCCACGGTCCGCACCGGCCGGACGGCGAGGGGCAGGGCCGCCAGCGCCAAGAGCATCGACCACCGGTCGAGTCGGGTCGCCAGGGCGACGATGGTGGCGAAGGCGCAGGCCAGGAGGGTGAGGTAGAGCTGACGGGTGCGCGCGTCGCCCCGCCGCACGGCCAGGGTCTTCTTGCCGGCGCTGGTGTCGGACGGGATGTCGCGCAGGTTGTTCGCCACCAGCAGGGCGGTCGCCAGGAAGCCGACCGCGGCGCCCACGCCGACCGCCAGGGCCAGGATCGTCTCGGTCTGCACATAGGTCGAGAACACGGTGGCCACCAGCCCGAAGAACACGAAGACGAACACCTCGCCCAGCCCGAGGTAGCCATAGGGCTTGGGCCCGCCGGTGTAGAGCCAGCCCGCGGCGAACGATGCGGCACCCACCGCCAGCAGCCACGGATCGACGCCGACGGCGAGCGTCAGCCCGGCGACCGCGGCCACCAGGAAGCCGAGCAGGGCGGCCCGCTTCACCGTGGCCGGCTCGGCGAGGCCGGAGCCGACCAGGCGGACCGGTCCGGTCCTGGTGCCGGGACGGTCGGTGCCGCGGACGCCGTCCGAATAGTCGTTGGCGTAGTTCGTGCCGACCTGGACGCCGAGCGCAACCACGAGGGCGGCGGCCGCCCGCCACCACACGATGCCACCCGCCGCTTCGCCCACCGCAGCTGCGGTCCCGACCACAACCGGCACGACCGCCGCGGGCAGGGTCCTCGGTCGGGCCCCGGCCACCCACTTGTTCACGGCGGGCGACGTTACCGGGCGGCGTCGCGGCCGACACCTCGGCCGCGACCTGGGCCACTACGGTACGCGCATGACGCTGCGCCCCGTCCGCTTCGACCAGGACGCGGCCGAGGAGGCCGCGACCCAGTTGCTGGTGACGGCGGAGAGCCTGCTCGAGACGCTGTGGGTGCTCGACGCCGACCGGGCCGTGGTCACCGACGGCTGGCAGGGACATTTCCGCGACACCTTCGACCACGAGATCGGCCTCACGACGACCGGAGGCAGCCTCCTGGTGAACGTGCTCCAACGGATGGCGGCGGTGATCCGCGCGAGGGCGTGGGAAGCGGCCGCAGCCCAGGCCGCGTACGAGCGGCAGCAGGAGGAGGAGTAGTGCCCGAGGACGTCTCCTCCGCCCGGCCGGCGCGGCTGGTGCGGTTCGCCGACGCCGCCGCGGCCATCGACGAGGGGCTGCGCACCAGGATCGGCCGGCTCGACGAGGCGCTGGCCGCCTACCGCGCCACCTGCGAGTCCGACTACCGCCTGGTTCCGACGACCGACACGTCCGAGGTCGTCCGCGCCTGGGCCGGCCGCGTCGCCGAGCTCGGCGGCTGGGTCGGCGCCGTCGGTGAGGCGTTCATCGCGGCCAGCGGTGCCGGCGAGTCCGAAGCCGAGGAGCTCGTCACCCTCTCCGACGCCGACATCGTCGGCCGGCTCCCCGACCAGTACCGGGACGACCCGTTCCTTGGCGTGCCCGTCGGCGGGTGGCAGCTCGACGACCACGACGTTCGCGCCGACGATCCCGACGCGTTCGCCGACTTCCTGGCCGAGCTCGGCCTCGACGCCACCATCGCCGACGCCGTCCTGGCCGGCTTCAACGACCTCCTGGCCAACACGCCGACGTCGGCCACCGTCACCGTCACCGTCACCGAGGGCTTCCTCATCTTCACCGCCGACGGCCAGGTCGTGGCCCAGATCACCCGGGCCGAGGCCACCGCCCGGATCCTGCTCCCCGGCCAGGTGCCGTCCGACCTCGTCACCGCGAGCAGGTGGCTGGGTCGGGTCGGCGGCGCCCTCGACTTCGCGGGCGGCGCCTATTCGCAGTGGGTGTCCGACGCCGGGCTCCCGGTACCGAAACGCATCCTGCGGGCGGCCACCGAGGGCGGCGGCGCGCTCGGCGGAGGGATACTCGGAGGGATGGGGGGCGGCGCCGCGGCCGGAGCGACCGCCGGGCTGGTGTGCGGTCCCGGCGCACCGGTCTGCTCCACCGTGCTCGCCGTCGGCGGGACCATCGTCGGCGCCATCGGCGGATCGTGGCTCGGTCAGGAGCTCGTCGACCTCCTCCCGTGGATGGACGACCCGCCCCCGCCGCCACCCGGCGCCCACGACCTCGACGCCCTGCGCGACGAGATCGCCCAGGACGACGGCGACTTGTCCGACGAGTTCGCACCGCTCGACGCCGCCACCTCGCTGGTGGCCCACGACCTGGCGCTGGCCGAGACCGCCGACGAGCCGGACGTTCAGGCCGAGCTGCCCGCGCTCCTACCCGATCGCGAGGAGCTGCTCCGGACGGCCGAGGGACGCCCCGACCCCGACGAGATCACCGCCACGGGGACGACGACGACCACGGTCGTCGCCGAGCCGGCGCCGGCGCCGACGCCGACGCCCGAAGATTGACGAACCTGCCGGCCGCGGCCGAACCCGCCGAGTGGGCCGTTGGCGTGGCCGGGCTCGCGTTCGGACTGGCCGGGATCTGGGTCGGGGTGCTCGCCTGGCAGGGTCGCTACCCGGGTCCGGCCGGCCCCCGCCCGCCCTACCAGTCGTTCTTCGGCGTCGCCCATGCCGCGGCACCGATCGGCGCCACGTTCGCCCTGCTGTCGCTGGGCGAACTGGTCCGCGGCGCGGCCGGGCTCGATCGGGACGGTCCGCTGTTCCTGACGATCTCCGTCGTCGTGTTCGTCGGGCTGGTGGTGACGGTCGTCTACGTCCTCGCCTACTACTGGGTGGGTGTCCCGGCGCCCTTGCGGCCGCCCTACCAACGCGAGCACGAGTGACAGCGCCGGCCGTCGCCGTCGATCTTCCCGTGGCCTGGCGCCACCGCACCGACGCGGCCCCGTTCGCCCTGGTCGCCCGGGCCCACCCCTGGTCCGGCGCGTTCGCCCCCAACCTCACGCTGGCGCTCACACCCTTCGACCCCACGCGGTCCCTCGATCGATACCTGGCCGGCCAGGTGGAGATGGCCGCAGCCACGCTGGCCGACGCCGTGCTCCTCGATGCGGGGATCGACCGGGTGGAGCGATCCGTGATGTTCCTGATCGCCCACGCGACCACGGGGGTCGATCTGACGATGCTCCAGCACCATCGGGTCACCGACGACCGCTGGGTCATCGCCGCCGCGGCCACCGCGGCCGACGACGATTGGCCGTTGGTCGCGGCCGACCTCATCGCGATGGTCCGCTCGACCCGTCCGGCCCGGTGAACATCACACCCGAGTACGACCCGGCCCGCGGCATCATCCGGCTCCCCCGACCGCACCTCGAGGCCATGGTCGCAGGCGACCGGGCGGTGCTCGATCCGCGCACCGACCTCGGCCGTCTCCTCGCCGAGCTCGGGGTCGTCGTCGACGGCGGCCTCGACCCGGCCCTCCGGCGGGTGCTGGCCCTCCTGCGCCGTCCCCGCCGGCGTTTCGGCCTGCGGGTCGAGACCGTCGCGTCGGTCGCCCGCCACCGGGGTTGGATCGGCGAGACCGGCGTGGTCGTGGTGAGCGGCGGCCAGGACCCGGACGACGTTCAGGACGTCCGCCATGCGCCACGGCCGACGGCGACGGCTCGGATCATCGCCCGGCTCATCGAGCTGGGCCCGACCCGAGCCGTCGATCGTCTGCCGGCCGAGGCGTTGTCCTGGCCGCAGGTGGCGGCGCCGGTACGCGGCGGTCCGGGCACGGGGTGGGCGGGCGACGCCTTCGGCTCGACGGTGCGGGTCGCGCTCCACCATCTGCGCTGGTCGGCAGACGGCGTCCGGCCGGCCACGACGGCGATGGTGCTCCTGTCCGGCGATGCCGCCGGGCTCGTGGAGGCGGTCGGCGTCGACGGTGGCTTTCGGCTCGTGTCCCGCACCCCGACCGAGGTCTGGACCGGACTGTGCGCGCTGGCCCGCTCCGCCGTCGTCGAGCTGCCCCGCGCCCCACCCGGACGAACCCCGTGAGGCGGCTGGTCGTGCTCGAGGCTACGGGCGATGCCGGGTTCGTCGACCGGCTGCGGCGGGCCTGGGACGACGGCGACGCCGTGTTCCCGCTCGACCCCCGGCTTCCTCGCCCGGCGGCGGACGCGCTGCTGACGGCCATGGCCCCCGGCGAGCCGGTCGAGGACGGCGACGCGCTCGTCGTGGCGACCAGCGGCACCACCGGCGCGCCTCGCGGGGTCGTGCTCACCCACGACGCCGTGCTGGCCTCGGCCCGGGCCACGTCGGCCGGGCTCGGCGTCGACCCCGGGACCGACACCTGGTTGGCCTGCCTGCCGCTGGCCCACATCGGCGGGCTCTCGGTCGTCACCCGGGCCCTGCTCACCGGCACCCGTCTCGTCGTCCACCCCCGCTTCGATGCGACCCTGGTGCGCAACGCGGTCGCGGCCGGCGACGTCACCCTGGTCTCGCTGGTGCCGACGATGCTGCGCCGGATCGACCCGCGCCCGTTCCGCCGCATCCTGCTCGGCGGGTCGGCCCCGCCGCCGGACCGCCCGGCCCACGTCATCGCCACCTACGGCCTGACCGAGACCGGCAGCGGCGTCGTGTACGACGGCGTGCCCATCGACGGGGCGGAGGTCCGGGTCGGCGCCGGCCCGGCGGAGGCCGACGAGATCTTCGTCCGGGGCCCCATGCTGCTCCGGGCCTATCGCAACGGGATCGACCCCAAGACGGTCGGCGGCTGGCTGCCCACCGGCGATCTCGGCGCATGGGACGGGGCGGCGGGCCGGCTGCGCGTGTTCGGGCGCCGCGGCGACCTGATCATCACCGGAGGCGCCAACGTGTGGCCGGCGAGCGTCGAGGCCGTCCTGGGTCGGCATCCGAAGGTCGACGCGGTCAGGGTGGTGGGCCGGGACGACCCCGAGTGGGGCCAGCGGGTGGTGGCCCTGGTGGCACCCGTCGATCCGGCCGATCCGCCGTCGCTCGACGACCTGCGCGGCCTGGCCAAGGAGCACCTGGGGCCGTGGGCCGCCCCCAGGGAGCTCGACCTGGTCGACGCCGCCGCCCTGCCCCGTACCGCCCTCGGTACGGCCCGCCGGGCAAATTCCCGAATAACTTGATTGGATTAGTCGGGTTTCGGTAGCGTGGGCCGATGCCCACGGATCCGCCGGATCGTTCCGCGGTCGAAGCCACCAAGGAGGCCAGCCGCCACCTCCGTGGCGACCTGCCGGCCGAGCTGGGCGCAGCCGACGACGCCTTCACCAACGACGGCGCCGCCCTCCTCAAGTTCCACGGCATCTACCAGCAGGACGACCGCGACGTCCGCCGCGAGCGCAAGCTCAAGGGCCTCGGCCTCTCCTACCGGTGCATGATCCGCACCAAGATCCCGGGCGGGGCGGTCGACGCCGACCAGTACCTGGCCCTCGACCGGCTGGCCGACGAGGTGGCCGACGGCACGCTGCGGGTGACCACCCGCCAGGACATCCAGTACCACTTCGTGCACAAGGCCGACCTCGCCGGGCTGGTCGCCGCGGTCAACCGGGCCCATCTCACCACCTTCGGGGCGTGCGGCGACGTGGTGCGCAACGTGGTGTGCTGCCCGGCGCCGCTGCCCGACGGTCGCCAGGACGAGCTGCTCGACGCGGCCACCACGCTGACCCGGCGGCTGCTCCCCCAGACCGAGGCCTACTGGGAGCTGTGGATCGACGGCGAGCGGGCGGCCACCGCCCAGCCGCCCGCCGCCGCCGCCGCCGTCGAGCCGCTGTACGGCGCCACCTACCTGCCCAGGAAGTTCAAGATCGGCATCGCCTGGCCGGGCGACAACTGCATCGACGTCCTCACCCAGGACTTCGGCGCGGTCCCGGCCGACGGCCCGTCCGGCAAACCCGGGTTCGTCGTGTTCGCGGGCGGCGGGCTGGGCCAGAGCCACGCCGACGAGGACACCTTCCCCAGGCTGGCCGACGCCTTCGCCTGGATCCCGGCCGCGGCCCTGCCCGAGGTGGCCGAGGCCGTGGTCGGCGTCCACCGCGACTTCGGCAACCGCAAGGACCGCCGGCGGGCCCGGCTCAAATACGTCATCGACGAGCGCGGACTTGACTGGTTCACCGCCGAGGTGGCCCGGCGGGTCGACGTCCCGCTCCATCCGCCGGGCACCTTCGCTCCGTGGCGGGGATCGCCCGACCACCTGGGCTGGCACGAGCAGGCCGACGGGCCGCTGTTCCTCGGCGTGCCCGTGGCCAACGGCCGCATCCGCGACACCGAGCACGGGCGGCAGCGGACGGCGCTGCGCGAGGTGGTCGCCCGCTTCCGTCCGGGCATCCGCTTCACCGCCCGGCAGGACGTCCTGCTCACCGGGCTCGACCCGGCCGACCGCGGCGCGGTCGAAGCCATCTTCCGCCGGGCCGGATCGCCCCTGGCCACCGACCTCACGCCGGTGCGCCGCCTGGCCCTGGCCTGCCCGGCCCTGCCCACATGCGGGCAGGCGCTGGCCGAGGCCGAGCGGGTCATGCCCGAGGTCGTCGACCAGCTCGAGCTGGCCCTGGCCGGGCTGGGGCTCGACCACCTGCCGATCGACGTGCGGATGACCGGCTGCCCCAACGGCTGCGCCCGGCCCTACACGGCCGAGATCGGCGTCGTCGGCCGCACCAAGCGCGGGTACGACGTCTACGTCGGCGGCGCCCCGAGCGGCGACCGGTTGGCCGGCCGGCTGGCCAAGAACGTCAAGCTCGAGGTGGTGGTCGACACGCTGCGGCCTCTGCTCGAGCGCTGGCGGTCGGAGGCGCCCGACGGCGAGCCGTTCGGCGACTTCTGGTCACGGGTGGGGCTCCCCGAGGTCGAGGAGCCGGTGCTGGTCGGTGCCGGCGCGGGCGGGGCCGGGGGACGTCGGCGATGAGTGTCGCCCGGGTGCTCGACGACCTCGACGTCGACATCGCCAAGGTCGACCGAGACCTCGAAGGCGCGCCGGCGGGCGGGATCGTCGCCTGGGCGGTCGGCGCCTTCGGCGACGGGCTGGTGCTGACCACGTCGATGACCGACGCCGTCCTCGTCGACGTGGCCACCAGGGTCGAGCCCGGCATCGAGGTGGTGTTCGTGGACACCGGCTACCACTTCCCCGAGACCCTGGCCACCCTCGCCGAGGTCACCCGGCGGTACGACCTGAACCTCAACGTCGTGTCGGCCGGGCTGTCCTCCGACGGCCGCTGGCGACCCGATCCCGATGGGTGCTGCGCGGTGCGCAAGGTGGCGCCCCTCGAGGAGCTGCTCGTCGAGCGCCAGGCCTGGATGACCGGGCTGCGGCGGGCCGACGGCCGGGGCCGGGCCGAGGTCCGCGCCGTCGACATCGACCACCGCGGCCTGGTCAAGGTCAACCCGCTGGCCGCCTGGACCGACGCCGACGTCGACGCCTACATCGCCGAGCACGACATCCCGGTCAACCCGTTGGTGGCGGCCGGCTACCCGTCGATCGGCTGCTGGCCCTGCACCCGGCCGGTGCCGGACGGCGCCGACCCGAGAGCCGGGCGCTGGGCCGGCCGCGACAAGACCGAGTGCGGCCTCCACCTGCCCCGGTTGCGGCGCCGTGCCGGTTGACGCCCCCGTCTACCCGGTCGGCCTGGTCGTCGCCGGCCGCCCCTGCCTGGTCGTCGGCGGCGGTTGCATCGCGGCCCGCAAGGTCGATGGACTGGTCGCCTGCGGCGCCCGGGTCACGGTCATCGCCCCCGACGTGGTCGACGACATCACCGCCCAGCCCGACGTCGTCGTCGTGCGCCGGCCCTACCGGCCCGGCGATCTGCGGGGCTTCCTGCTGGTGATCACGGCGACGGGCGACCAGGAGGTCGACGGGGCCGTCTTCGCCGACGCCGAGCACGCCGGCGTCTGGGTCAACAGCGCCGACGACCCGGCCCGGTGCTCGTTCATCCTGCCCGCCGTGCTCCGGCGGGAGCCGGTGGTGGTGACGGTGTCGACCGCCGGCCACAGCCCGGCCCTGGCCACCTGGCTGCGCGACCGGCTGGCCCAGACCGTCGGCGACGACGTCGGCACCGTGGCCCGCCGGCTGTCGGCCAGGCGCGACGCCATCCACGCCGCGGGCGAGACCACCGAGGGAATGGACTGGAAGCCGATCATCGAGGAGCTGGCCCAATGACGGTGTTCTTGGTTGGGGCCGGGCCCGGCGACCCTGACCTGCTCACGATCAGGGCCGCCCGCCTGCTGGCCGGCGCCGACGTCGTGGTCTACGACCGGCTGATCGACCTGCGGCTGCTCGACCTCGTGGGTCCCGGTGCCGAGCTCATCGCCGTCGGGAAGTTCCCGGGCCAATCATGCCGCCAGGACGACATCAACCGGCTGCTGGTCTCGCGGGCCGATCGGGACACGGTGGTGCGGCTCAAGGGGGGCGACCCGTTCGTGTTCGGGAGGGGCGGCGAGGAGGCGGTCGCGCTGGCCGACGCCGGCATCGCGTACGAGGTCGTGCCCGGCCTGTCCTCGGTGACGTCGGTCCCGGCCGCGGCCGGCATTCCCGTCACCCACCGGGGGCTGGCCGCCTCGTTCACCGTGGTCACCGGCCACCGCCAGCCGGGCGCCCCCGACGTCGAGTGGGAGGCGCTGGCCCGGGTCGGCGGCACGATCGTCGTCCTCATGGGCGTGGCCACCCGGGGCGAGATCGCCCGCCGCCTGATCGCGGGCGGGCTGGCGCCCGACACGCCCGCGACCGCGGTCGAGTGGGGCACCCACGAGCGGCAACGCACCGTCCGCACCGACCTGGCCCGGCTGGGCCGGGTCGACGTGGCCAACCCGGCCACGATCGTCATCGGCTCGGTCGCCCGGCTCGACCTGCGCGCCCCCCGTCTTAGAGCCAGTCCTCGAGCGGTTCGAAGCCCTCTGGGAGCGGCCGCCCGTTGAGCCAGGCCGCGATGGCCTCGGTGCCGACGACCAGGCGAGGACCGGGCCGGTTGAAGTAGGCGTTGCCGTCGGCCAGGAGGACCCGGGGGGCAGCGCCCCACAGGCGGTCGTAGTGGGCGCCCGCCTCGCGCCGGGTTCTGGCCAGATCGAAGCCGCAGGGCGCGACCACGATGGCGTCGGCCTCGAGGTCGTCGACCTGCTCCCAGGCGGCGGTGACCGAGGCGGCGCCCGCTGGTGGTCCGCTGGCGATGCAGCCGGCGGCGGCGACCACCTCGGGGGTCCAGTGCCCGGCGAGCATCGGCGGGTCGAGCCATTCGAGGAGGGCGACCCGGAGCGGCGACGGCACGGGAACGGCGGCCGCCTCGAACCGCCGGGCCAGCTCCTGCTGGAGTCGGTCGGCCGCTTCGGTGACGGCGCAGGCCCGGCCCACCCGCTGGATGTCGCCGGCCACGTCGGCCAGGCGAACCGGCGAGAGCGAGAGGACCTCGGCCTTGGGCACCACGTCGGCCGCCACCTGGCGGGCGATGCTGTCGGGCACGGCGCACACGTCACAGGCGCCTTGGGTGATGACGAGGTCGGGCCCGAGCTCGCCGAGTAGCCCGGCGTCGACCTCGTACACCGGTCGGCCCTCCGACGCCAACTCCCTGACCGTCCGGTCGATGTCGGCCGCGTCGGCCTCCGGGTCGACCACTGAACGGGTGACCGCCGGCCGCGTTGTCGCCTCGGCGGGGTAATCGCACTCGTGGGACCGGCCCACGAGCCGATCACCGACGCCGAGGGCCCACACGATCTCGGTGGCGGCAGGAACCAGCGAGACGATCCTCATGACGGGGCGCTTCGTGGTCCGAGGACGGCGACGCCCTGGTACGCGGCGCCGTTCGAGTCGACGATGGCCGCCGTGTTGTCGGCCGGGTGGAAGCCGCGCACGCCCGGGAACTCCGGCCAGACGAGCCACTCGCCGTCCGGGGTCCAGGTCGGCCGGATGAACCCACTCGAACGGGCCGGGCCCGAGCTCACCGGCAGCGACCTTCCGGTGGCGACCTCGAAGACGGTGATCCGCCACGCCCTCGACGGGTCCTGACGGACGACCGCCAGCCAGCGACCATCGGGCGACAGGGCGCCGTCCACGACGTACCCGGCCTCGGCCGACGCCTCGATCGCGATGTCGGACCCGTTGGCGAGGTCGCGCACGAACACCGGGCACAGCAGCCGCTCGTCGCACGCCTGATAGGCCACGAACCGCCCGGCCGACGCCACGTAGGGGCCGTTGACGATCCGCTCGAACCGGGCGCTCCCCCGCCGATGGGCGTAGAGCCCGTCCGGCGCCTGCACGACCAGGCCGCCGTCGATCGGTCCCATCGGGAAGGCGCCGACCGGAAGCTCGGTCGGCTCGAACGTCTCGCCGGTCGTCAGATCGACCTCGACGACGCCGGCCGGGCCGCGGCCGCTTACCACCCACACCCGTGACGCGATGTCGGAGGGAAACACGTCGCTCACGTCGTTGGCGAGCGGCGTCGGCTGACCGGCGGACGGCAGCTCGGGAACCCAGGTGGCCGAGGCCCCTTGCAGGTTGACCACCACGAGACCTCCGAGGCGGGGCACGACCGTCAGAGAACCGGCGCCGGGCGCGAGCTCGCTCGACAGGATCGTCCCCGTCGCCGGGTCGAGCACCTCGCCCCAACCGGATGCCAGCCAGCCGAGCAGACGCTCGCCGGAAGGCAGCGGGATGGTCGGCACGAACGTCCGCGACGGCGGGGTGGCCGGCCCGGTCAGGCGGATGGAACTGGCGGTCGCCCGCTCGGTCGTGGTCGTCGGGTCGGCCGCGCCCGCGGACCCCTCGCCGTCTGGTCTCGTGCGCTGGTCGACGACGGCAAGCACCCCGACCAGCGCCAGCATCGCGGCGACGGTCACGAGGATCGTGCGCCGCCCCCGCGGGCCACGAGCCGAGGCCTCGGCCGCGGCCACCACCGGTTCGCCCTCGGTATGGCCGCAGGTCGGGCAGCGGGCCGAGTCGACGGGCCGCCCGACGCCACACCCGGCACAGCGCCGACGATCACGCACCAGGGCCAACCTTACGGCGCGGCGGCGCGGAGGCCGGGCGCTCGGGCTAGCCGGCCGCCGGGGGCTCGGGCCACAGCAGCCACGCCGCCTCCGGCGTCCACACCACCTGGGCGAACCCCGTCATCCTCGACGGCCCGCGACTCACGGACATCGATCGGCTTGTCGCCACGTCGAAGACATCGACCCGCCGACCCTGCTCGCTCGCGACCGCAAGCCACCGGCCGTCGGGCGACAGCCTCGCATCGAACGAGAACGAGAAGAACTCGCTGATCTCACCGCTCGAAATTTCCATCTCGGTGTCGGTGCCTTCGTCGAGGTCGCGCACCGAGATCGGGCACCGCAGGAGCTCGTCGCAGCTGCGATAGGCCAGCCAATGTCCGGAGGAGGCAACGTGCTGCCCGTTCACGATCCACTCGAACCGGTCCGCGCCCCGCCGGAACAGGTCGAGCCCGTCCGGCGCCTGGACGACGAGCCCACCGTCGACCGCCCCCGCCGGGTAGGCGCCGCCCGGGCGCGTGGCCGGGCCGAGCTCCTCGCCCGTGGCCAGGTCGACCTCGGCAAAGCTGGCGGTCTCGGCCCAGCGCCCGATCCACACCCGCTCGGCGATGTCGGAGGGATAGATTTCGAACGTCTCGGCGGCGAGGCGGGTCGGCGTGACGAGCCCGGTGGCCGGGTCGAGCACCTCGCCCCAGCCGGACGAGATCCAACCGAGCAGCCGCAGTCCGGGCGCCAAGGGGATGGTCGGCTCGAAGCTGCGCACCGGCGGGGTGGTCGACGTGTTCCTCGGGCGGGAGCTGGCCGTCGTCCGCTCGGTCGTGGTGGTCGCGTCGACCGGCGGCCCCACCCCGCACGCCGCACATCGCCGACGATCCCGCACCGATCGACACCCTAGGACCGACTTCAGTTCACGGACGGGCGGATCATGGCGCCGCCGTCGAGCACGAGCACCTGGCCGGTGATCCACGAGGCGAGGTCGCTGCACAGGAACAGGGCCGCGTTGGCGATGTCGTCCGGCAGGCCGATGCGCCCCAGCGGCAGCGACGCGGCCAGCACGTCGCCGCCGGGCTCCCACAGGGCCCGGGCGAAGTCGGTCTTGACCACCCCGGGAGCCAGGGCGTTGACCCGCACGCCGGGCGCCATGTCGAGGGCCAGGGTGCGGGTGAGGTGGATGAGCCCGGCCTTGGTCACGTTGTAGATCCCGAGCAACGGCTCGGTCACCAGCCCCCCGAGCGACGCCATGTTGAGCACGACGCCGCCTCCGTCCTTCATCGAGGCGGCCCAGGCGGCCTGGGTCCACACCAGCGGGCCCCGCAGGTTGACCTGCATCGTCTTGTCGTAGCGGGGCAGGTCGATGCCGAGGGCCGGCCCGAAGTAGGGGTTGGTGGCCGCATTGTTCACCAGGATGTCGACCGAGCCGAAGCGCTCGACGGTGGCGGCCACGCACGCCTCGGCCTGCTCGGGCTCGCCGGCGTTGGCCGCGAACACGGCGACGTCGCCCTCGATGCCGGCCGCCACCTCGTCGAGCGCCTCCCGCTTGCGGGAGCTGAGCATGACCGATGCCCCGGCCGCGGCGAAGGAGCGGGCGATGGCCTCGCCGATGCCGCGCGACGCCCCGGTCACCAGCGCAACCCTCTCGTCGAGGCGGATCTCCATGGCCGCGGACTGTAGGTGAACCTCAGCCCGGCGGGACGAAGTCCGACGGCGGCCGGGGCGGCGGCGGTGATGACGGCGGCGGCGGGACGGGGTACGTCGGCGGTGCGTACCAGACCGGCGGAGGCGGTGGCGGCGGCCGGCGCTGGGCCAACAACCGCCGCTTGTGGTTCGAGCGGCCGATGGCGACGACGAGACAGACGACGATCGCGGCGCCCAGCCCGAACAGGCCGAACAGCGCCGACCGTCCGAACTGGCCGATGGCCGCCCTCGGACTCCCGGTCGGCGCCAGCCCGAGCCGGTCACCGGGCTCGAGTCCACCTAGCGCGTCGCACTCGAGGCGGTAGGGCGCCGCCTCGGATACGTCGATGTCGTACATCGAGCGCCATGACCCGCTGCCGTTGAACACGTAGGTGTCGAGGTCGGGAGGGACGAGATCGATCGACCCGGCCGCCACCGGGACACCGACGCACCGGATGACCGGGACCGTGCCGTCGAGCCGCTCGAGCGCATAGATCGACACGGGCTGCTCTGGACCGAGGTCGACCCTGGCCGACTCGCCGACGGCGAGCTCGTCGACGTCGGAGAACCGGAAGATGTTCCCCAGCCCCTGCAGTCCGATGACCACGCCGCCGATCGCACCGAGGAGACCGAGGGCGCCGGCGATCCAGTACCACCACCGGGCCGGGCGCAGCTCACCCGGACTGACCACCGGCGCCCCGTAGGCCGGCGCCGGGGCCGGCCCTGACCTGGGTGGCCCCGGCAGACTCACGCCCGCATGATCGCGCCCCGTAGCCTCGACCGGTGTGAACCGGCTCGCCGACGAGACCAGCCCCTACCTGCGCCAGCACGCCGGCAACCCGGTCGACTGGTGGCCGTGGGCGCCCGAGGCGTTCGCCCGGGCCCGGCTCGAGGACAAGCCGGTGTTCGTCTCGGTCGGCTACTCGGCCTGCCACTGGTGCCACGTGATGGCCCACGAGTCGTTCGAGGACCCGGACACCGCCGCGGAGATGAACGACCTGTTCGTCAACATCAAGGTCGACCGGGAGGAACGGCCAGACGTCGACGCGGTGTACATGGACGCGACCCAGGCCATGACCGGTCAGGGCGGATGGCCGATGAGCGCCTTCTGCACCCCGGAGGGTGAGCCGTTCTACACGGGCACCTACTTTCCCAAGGAGCGGCGCCACGGGCTGCCGGCATTCCTCGACGTGTGCCGGGCCGTGGCCGACGCCTGGCGGGACCGGCGGCACGACGTGCTGGCCCAGGCGGGCGAGGTGACGAAGGCGGTGGGCCGTTCGATCGTGGCCGCGGCCTCGGCGTCGGCCTCCGATGAGCTTCCGGGCCCCGACGCCGTCGACCGGGCGGTCACCACCCTGCTGGCCCAGCACGACGACGACTGGGGCGGGTTCGGCGGGCCGCCCAAGTTCCCCCAGTCGATGAGCATCGACCTGTTGTTGCGGGCCCACCGCCGCTCGGGGGCGCCCGAGCCCCTCGCCGCGGCCGAGATGTCGCTCGACGCCATGGCCTCGGGCGGGATCTACGACCACGTCGGTGGCGGGTTCGCCAGGTACTCGGTCGACGGCGTGTGGCTGGTGCCGCACTTCGAGAAGATGCTCTACGACCAGGCGCTGCTGACCAGGGCGTACCTGCACGCCTGGCAGGTGACCGGCGAGGCCAGGTTCCGACAGGTGGTGGAGGAGACCGTCGACTATGTCCTGCGCGACCTGCGCCATCGGGACGGCGGCTTGTACTCGGCCGAGGACGCCGACTCCGAGGGCGAGGAGGGCCGCTTCTATGTCTGGACCCCCGACGCGATCGTCGACGCCCTCGACGGCGACGAGGAGCTGGCCGCGAGCGTGGCCGACTACTGGGGCGTCACCGCAGGGGGCAACTTCGAGGGGGCCACCATCCTCAACCGGATCGGCCACCTCGGCGACCTGCTGCGGCCGGACGCGATCGAGGCGGCCAGACGCCGGCTGTTCGCCGCCCGCGAGCGGCGGGTGCGGCCCGGGCTCGACGACAAGGTGCTGACCGAATGGAACGGGCTCATGCTGGCGACGCTGGCCGAGGCGGCCGCGGCCACCGGCCGGGCCGACTGGCTGGCGGCCGCAGTCGAGACGGGCGAGTTCCTGGTCGACCGGCTGCGGCGCGACGACGGCCGGTGGCTGAGGTCGTGGCAGGCCCAGGGCGGGGCCCGGCACCTCGCGTTTGCGGCCGACTACGCGGCCATGGTCGACGCGTTCACCGGGCTGGCCGAGGCGAGCGGCGAGGCCCGCTGGATCGAACGGGCGACCGAGACGGCCGACGGCATGCTCGACCTGTTCTGGGACCCCGAGGAGGGCGGCCTGTTCACCACGGGCGACGACGGCGAACGGCTCATCGCCCGCCAGAAGGACCTGATGGACAACCCGATCCCGTCGGCCAACAGCCTGGCTGCGCTCGGCCTGCTGCGGCTGGCCGCGCTGACCGGGATCGAGCGCTACCGCGAGCGGGCCGAGGCGTTGGTCCGGACGCTCGGCCCGCTGGCCGCGTCGCACCCGACGGCGTTCGCCCACCAGTTGGCTGCGGTCGACCTGGTCGCCAACGGCCTCACCGAGATCGTGGTCGCCGGTGATCGGCCCGACCTGGTCCAGGCCGTGCGGGAAGGGTGGCGGCCGAACGCCGTCCTGGCGTGGGGCGAGCGCTACGACTCGCCGCTGTGGGAGGGCCGGGACGACGGGCGGGCCTACGTCTGCCGCAACTACGCGTGCCGGCTGCCCGCCACCGACCCCGAAACCCTCGCCGCCCAGCTGGAGGGGGGCTAACGGGTCACCAGCCGCCGCGGTGGACGACGTCCTCGAGCGGGCGGCGGCCCCGCCACGCCGAACCGGTCGAGCCGCCCGGTCGCGGATGGCCGATGGCGATGGTGCCGATCGGCTCGTAGTTGGCCGGCACGCCCAGGACCTTCATCAGTTCGGCCTGGTGGCCCTGGATCCCGAAGAACAGCGCCCCGAGCCCCTCGTCCACCGCGGCCAGCAGCATGAGCATGGCCGCGAACGCGGTGTCGACCGTCCAGTAGGGCACCGGCCAGTCGCCGGCCGACCGCCCCAACCCGGCCGCCCGCTTGTCCGGCTCGGCGTAGCGGTCGACATAGGCCTGGGCGTTGGCCAGTGGGATCACGAGGACCGGCGCGTACCGAGTGCCGTCCTCGTCGAACTCGGCCCGGCCCGGCCCCGGCGGCACGGTGACATCCCAGTAGCGTCCGGTCGCCTCCGGCCCTTCGAGCACGACGAACGCCCATCCCTGGCTGTGGCCCGCCGACGGCGCCCGCCGCCCGGCGTCGAGGATGCGGTCGAGCGCGTCGCGGGGTATGAGGGTGGGCTCGAACGAGCGGTGCATCCGGCGCCGACGCACGACCTCGGAGAACTCCATCGCCGCATCTTGGCCGACGCCGGACGCCGGTCCTTTCGGCTGCACGATCGGGCAGGTCAGGCGGCAATGTTCGGCGCGAGAGTGCTCCCATGTCCGACGTTCTCGGCACCATTGGTCAGGTCATCGACATCCTCGACGACGTCAACGCCAGACAGTCGTGCCTGGTACGCGTCACCAACCAGACCGACGTCCCGCTGCGCCGGCTCGACGACGGGCATTCGAGCGGCGACTTCGTGTCGCTCCCCAACGACGTGATCCCGCCGGGGGCCGAGGACGTGTTCTCCTCGGCCGACCGCCAGGGCAGCTTCATGACCGGGGCCGAGGGCTTCGTGGTCTACGAGGTCGGCCAGCCGGGGACGACGTGGACCGTCCGGTGGAACAACCCGGCCGTCTCGTTCGACGGCAACGACTCGAGCGGCGTCCTCGCCGGGACCAACGCCGACCAGTTCCAGTCGAGCGACCGCATCGGCGGCGGGCACGAGAAGGTCGACACCCGCTTCACCCTGCGCAAGGCGGGCGCAGGCCCGGGACCCGCCCCGCCGGCCGGTGAGGACCGCCAGGCGACGGCCCTGATCACGATCCACAACCAGAGCAACTCGGTGCTGACGCTGGTCGACCAGGGCCACGACCACGGCGGCTTCATGACCTTCCCCGACGCCAGGATCGAGCCCGGCGGCTCCTCGACGTTCGCGTCGCTCGAGACCGAGGGCAGCCCGCAGGAGGGCTCCCAGGGCTTCGTCGTTGTCAACGCCGGCAACCCGGGCACGTGCACCTGGACCGTGCAATGGAACAACCCGGAGGGGGCCGACAACACGACCACGTCCAGCCTCGCCGGCCTCGAGGCCCCGCTCTACCAGGCCGTCGACCAGGTCGGCCAGGGCGACGAGAACGTCCCCGTGGTGTTCACCATCTTCGGCGGGCCCCAGCAGCCGGTGATCGACCCCATCGACCCCATCGACCCGATCGACCCGATCGACCCGATCGACCCGGTCGAGCCGTTCGTCCCGCCGGTCGAGCAGGACGAGCCCACCCTCCGCTTCGGCGACGACAATCCCGACGGCTGGGTCGAGTACCTCCAACAGATGCTGAACACGCTCGGGTTTGGCCCGGTCCCCGAGAACGGCGACTTCGACCAGGCCACGCTCGCCGCGGTGAGGACGTTGCAGGCCCAGCGGAGGCTGCTGGTCGACGGGGTCGTCGGCAACCAGACGTGGGCGTCGATCCGTGAGGAGGCGGCGCGGCCCCCGAGTACCGACGGCCGCGAGCCGCACACGTTCGTCGAGCCCGGCCAGGAGGCCCGCTGGTACACCGAGGACAACGCGATCCAGTACGACGTCGGCCCCGACGTCCTGTTCCTGGTGGCCCACAGCACGGGGACCGACGGCATCGCCATCGGCGAGGCGGTGGCCACGGTGTTCATCACCCTGCCCGACGGTCAGCGGGTCGACGTCGACGTGCCGGGCGAGCCGGACGGGGTCGAGGTCGCCGGTGAGGGCGACCGACTGTTCTTCCGGGTGAGCGAGCTCAGGGCCACCCACGGCCCGGGGAGCTATCAGGTCGAGGCGTTCCTACCCCAACATCTCGGCGGCGACCACACCGCCCGCACGCTCGAGGTGGAGTAGGTGGAGTAGGCCAGGCCGTCAGTCGCCGTACTTGGCCAGGTGCTCGGCCATGGCCCAGCCGAAGGTGATGAGCGAGTCGCCCCTGGCCCGCTCGACCCCGCCGAATTGGTCGCGTACCGCCTCGTCGATTCGCTCCGGATGCAGGCTCTCGTAGTCGAAGACGCAGGGGAACGCGCCGTCGCCCGTGGCGGTGAAGGCCCGCTCGTCGTAGGCGCCGTTCTCCACACCGAACCGCTTGGCCAGCCGGCGGCCCCATGCCCGCTCCTCGCCCGAGGCCTTGTGACCGGGGCGGGGCACGATGTCGTCGAGCATCCGGAACGCCTCGTAGCCGCTCGGGTCGACAAACCGGGTGCCGACCAGCACGTCCTCGTCGGGGAAGGCGAGCACGGCCCGACGGTAGAGCTCGTTCATGAGACCCCGGACGATGGTGTCGCGCTTGCTCGACCGCTTGATGGAGGCCAGACCGACGAGCACGCACGGCGTGCCACCGATGCGTTCGAGCGTCGAGAAGGCATAGCCCTTGAGCCGGTCACCCTCCCTGGCCAGCGTGACCAACACCCACGCCTCGGCCTGCTTCGAGAGCAACCCGGCCTCGAAGCGACTGGGACCGTTCGCGCCCATGTCGGCCATCTCGGCCAACTCGGAATCGGAGAGGTGCGTGCAGTCCTTGGTCTCGAACTCGATCGCCATGGTCCGGAGGGCCCCGATCGCTAGACGGAACGGCCTACTAGTCCAGCCGTTTCCGACCTGCGGCGCAAACCGCGGGGTGCTCGTCCGTCCCTCGGAGCTGCGCCCCGAACCCATCGTCGCCCGGCCCGCTGGCGCTCGCACGGTCGACCTGAGCGTCGCCCTCCGGGCGCCGGTCAGATCCTGATCGAGGCCGAGCCGAGCAGCTCCCGCAGCTCGCCGACGAGCCCGCGTGTGATGTCGACGCGGCAATGGTCGGGCAGGCGCAGCACCTGGCGCTCGCCCAGGTGCAGGAACACCTTGGACTCGCCTGGGTGGTCCTCGAACAACCCCTTGAGCCGGGCCACCAGCCCGTCGGTGATGCCCTGGGCGGTCAGGCGGATGCGGAGCGGCGGCGCGGCCTCGGTCAGCCCCTCGACCACCTCGATGTCGGAGGCGATGAGCTTGGTTTGATCGTCGCGGTTGTCGACCCGGCCCCGCACGACCACGATCGTGTCGTCGGCCAGCTTGTGGCCGTGTTCGGTCATCGTCTTCGGGAAGACCATGACCTCGATGGCCGACTCGAGATCTTCGAGGGTGAACACGGCCATCAGCTCACCCTTCTTGGTCCACTTGCGTTGGAGTGCGGTGACCACGCCGCCGCCGGTCCGCAGGCTTCCCTCCTCGGCCTCCCGCAGGTCGGCGACCGAGCAGTCGGCCCGTCGGCGGAGGGCGGCGGCGACCCCCATGAGCGGGTGGTCGCTCACGTAGAGCCCGAGCATCTCCTTCTCGAAGGCCAGCCGCTGGGACCGGTCGAACTCGAGGTCGGGGATCGGCACGCGCTCGTCGAACCCGGCGTGGCCGGGGGCATCTCCCTCGCCCGCCGCCTCGCCGAACAGGCTCATGATGCCGAGGTCGCGCTCGCGGCGACGGGCCAGGGTCCGGTCGATGAGCTGCTCGAAGACGACCAGCAGCCCCTTGCGGGGATGGCCGAACGAGTCGAAGGCACCGGCCTTGATGAGCGCCTCGACCATGCGCTTGTTCAGCACGCTCGGGTCGACCCGTTCGCAGAATTCGTGGAAGTCGGCGAACGGCCCGTTGGCGTCGCGCTCCTCGACGATGAGGCGCACCAGCCCGCCGCCGACGTTGCGGACGGCCGACAGCCCGAAGACGATCGCGGACGAGTCGGGCACCGGCGTGAACTCGGCGTGGCTCAGGTTGATGTCGGGCACCTGGACCTGGATGCCCAGGTTGCGGCACTCGGCCAGGTAAACCGCCGCCTTCTCCAGGTTGGTCTTGACGCTCGACAGCAGGGCGGCCAGGTACTCGACCGGGTAGTTCGCCTTCAGATAGGCCGTCTGGTAGGCGATCAGCCCGTAGCCGAAGGCGTGGGATCGGTTGAAGGCGTAGTCGGCGAACGGCTCGATGATGTCGAACCACTTCTCGCCCATGTCGGCGTCGTAGCCCTGGCGTTGGCAGCCGGCGACGAACCTCTCCCGCTCCTGAGCGAGGAGCGAGCGGATCTTCTTGCCGCACGCCTTGCGCAGGTTGTCGGCCTCGGCCAACGAGTAACCGGCGAACCGCTGGGCCACCCGCATCACCGACTCCTGGTAGATGCAGAGCCCGTAGGTGTCGGCCAGCAGCTCCTCGGCGTCGGGGTGGAGGTAGTCGACCGGCTTGCGGCGGTTCTTGCGGTCGGCGTACTCGTTGTGCATGTTGGCCGCCATGGGCCCGGGCCGGTAGAGCGCCACCAGGGCGCAGACGTCCTCGAAGCTGGTGGGGGCCAGCCGCTGCATGAGCTGGCGCAGCGGCGCCCCCTCGAGCTGGAACACCCCGATGCCGTCGCCCTTCTGCAGCATGGCGAACGTGGCCTCGTCGTCGAGGGGCAGGTTGTCGATGTCGACGTCGATCCCCCGGGCCGACCGGATGAGCTCGACGGAGTCGCTGATGACGTCGAGGTTGCGCAGCCCGAGGAGGTCCATCTTGAGCAGCCCGAGATCCTCGACGCCGTGCATCTCGTACTGGGTGACGGTGGGCGCCGCGGCCGGGTCGCCGCCGTTCTCCGGCTTGCGCTGGATCGGTAGGTACTCGGTGAGCGGCTCGGGCGTGATCACCACCGCGGCGGCGTGGATGCCGTCCTGCCGGCGCAGGCCCTCGATGCCCTTGGCCACGTCGATGACGGCCTTGGCGTCGGGATCGGTGGCGTACATCTGCCGCAGCTCCGCCGCCATCTTGTAGCCGTCGTCGTGCTTGGGATGGGGCTCGAGACAGGCGTAGAGCGGCGTGTCGCGCCCGAGCACCAGCGGGGGCATGGCCTTGGCCACCCGGTCGCCGACGGCATAGGGGTAGCCGAGCACCCGCGCCGCGTCGCGCACCGCGGCCCTGGCCTTGATCGTGGCGAAGGTGACGATCTGGGCCACACGGTCGCGGCCGTACGTCTCGGCCGCGTAGCGGATGACGTCGTCGCGGTACCGCGAGTCGAAGTCCATGTCGATGTCTGGCATCGAGATGCGGGACGGGTTGAGGAACCGCTCGAACAGGAGGTCGTACCGGATCGGATCGAGGTCGGTGATGCGCAGGCAGTAGGCCACCGCGCAGCCGGCGGCGCTGCCCCGGCCCGGCCCGACCCTGATGTCGCGCTCTCTGGCGAAGCGGATCAGGTCCCACACGATGAGGAAGTACGAGCTGAAACCCATGTGCTCGATGACGTCGAGCTCGTAGTCGATGCGGCCGACGGCCTCGGCGGTTAGCGCCGCCCCCCAACGCTGCCTGGCCCCCTCCATGGTCAGGTGCCTGAGGTAGGCCCCGTCGGTGGCGAAGCCGTCGGGGATCGGGAACCGGGGCAGCCTGGACCGGCCGAACTCGATGGTGACATCGCAGCGCTCGGCGACCAGCAGCGTCGTGTCGCACGCCTCGGGGAGCTCACGGAACCGCTGGCGCATCTCGGCCGCGGTCTTCAGGTAGTGCTCGTCGCCCTGGAACTTGAACCGGTCCGGATCGCTCATCACCGACCCGGTCTGCACGCATAACAGCGCGTCGTGGGCCACCGCGTGCGACCGGTCGACGTAGTGGCTGTCGTTGGTGGCCAACAGCGGGGCGCCGAGCTGGCCGGCGATGTCGAGCAGCTGCGGCGTGGTTCTCGCCTGCTCCGGGAGGCCGTGGTCCTGGAGCTCGACGAAGAGGTTGCCGCGTCCGAAGATGTCCTGGAGCCGACCCGCCTTCTTCAGCGCGTCGTCGAAGTCGCCCCTGATCAGCGCCTGGGCCACGTGCCCGCCGAGGCACCCGGTGGTGGCGATCAGCCCGTCGCTGTGCTCCTCGAGCAGGTCCCAGTCGAGCCTCGGCTTGTACCAGTACCCGTCGAGGAACGCCCGGCTCGCCAGCTGGATCAGGTTGCGGTAGCCGGTGTCGTTCTCGGCCAGCAGGGTGAGGTGGTAGTAGAGCTTGCGCCCGCCGTCGCCCTCGCCCCCGCTGTCGTCGAGCCGCCCTCGCCGGGGAGGTCGTTCGAACCGGCTGTCGTGGGCCTGGTAGGCCTCGAGCCCGATGATCGGCTTGACGCCGTTGGCCCGGCACTCCTTGTAGAAGTCGAGGACCCCGTAGAGGTTGCCGTGGTCGGTGATGCCGATCGCGGGCTGGCCGTCGCCCGCAGCCTTGGCCACCACCTCGCCGATGCGGGCCGCCCCGTCGAGCATGGAGAACTCGGTGTGGAGGTGAAGGTGGGCGAAGCTGTCCGGCACCCGGTGAGGACCTCCTTCCACACCTCGTCCACGCCATTTCCCCAGCTGCCTGGGGATAATTACACTACTGTAGTTTGGGTCGGCGCCAACCTTGCATCATCCCGGGCGTTGGCGTCAAGCACCACCGGTGGACCACGAACTCGGTCATGGAGAGCACGAGAATAACACAACATCCAATGACAGTTCACATGGCTGGGCGGTAGTTGTCGCGCTCCACAACCGTGGCGGTGGTCAGGCGCGAAAACCTCGGCCAAGCGGGGCTCCGACTGCTCGATCGATGCCCCTCCCGCCGCAATCGCGATCCCCGGCCTCGCATGCTGGCCGCGGCCGGGCTGCTACTCGGGGTCGGCGGTCTGGTGTTCTTCATCCTGGCCGTGACCGGATCGGGGCGGTGCAACGCCGCCTCGTCGCCGCTGCGGCCGACCGACGCCGAGTTCAACGTGGGCGACGCCGGGGCTCGGGCGGCAGCCATCGAGCGCGACCGCACGCCGTTGCTGTTCCAGGACCCGGCCGACTTCGCCCGGCCGATCTGGCTGAGCCGGGTGGGCGACGATCGGGCGGGGTGAGGTCGGGAGGGGGGCGTGCCCCCGCCGGCTACAGGTACGTGCCGGTGGGCTGGGCGCCGGGGTCGTCGCCGGCGTGGCCGGGCGGGAGGCGGCGGCGCATCTCGTCGAGCTGTTGGCGGGCCGCCATCTGCTGGGCGAACAGCGTGGCCTGGATGCCGTGGAAGAGCCCTTCCAGCCACCCGACCAGCTGGGCCTGCGCCACCCGCAGCTCGGCCTCGGACGGCGTGCTCGAGCTGAACGGCGGGGCGAACTCACGGAGCTCGTCCTGGAGGTCGGGCGACAGCGCCTCGCCGAGCTCGTCGACGGAGCGCTCGAAGATCCTCTGGAGCCGGTCTCGCCCGGCCTCGTCGAGCGAGGCGGTGCGGACCTCCTCGAGCAGCTGCTTGATCATCGACCCGATCCGCAGGACCTTGGCCGGGTGCTCGACCGACTCGCGGCCCTGCGCCCCCTCGTGCGGGGCCGGGGCCATGGGTCCGGACACGACCTCTGGATGCTCGATGGCGGAGTCGGTGGTCGGCGTCTGGCTCGGCGGGTCGGACATGGACCAATCCTCAGGCGATGGTGGCGAGCAACGGGACGTCGACCTCGGCGGGCGTGGCGGAGCCGTGCCGGCCGACCAGTTCGAAGGGTCCCGTGTCGGTGGGCTCGGTGAACGCGACGTCGTCCCTGGCCACCAGGGCGACGTCGCCCAGCCTGGCTGCGGCCTCGCCGCTGACGTTCGGCCCGAGCCAGCCTCCGTCGACCACCTCGTCGCGGCTGACCACCCACGCCTGGTCGCGGTGGGCCTCGGCGGCCGCCTCGAGCAGGGCGAGCGCCCGGCCGGGCCTGGCGTGCAGCCAGCGGAAGCGCCCCTCGCCCGACTGGAGCGACACCTGGGCCGCCACCGCCGGGTGGACCGGGGTCAGGTTGGGGCCGACGTCGACCTGGCCGTGGTCGGAGGTGACGACCACCGCGGTGCCGGCCGGAACGGCGGCGATGACGTCGCCGACGAGACGGTCGGCGGCCGCCAGCTCGGCGTCGAAGTGCTCGCCGAGGCCGTACTCGTGGGACACCTTGTCGATGCCGTCGTAGTAGGCGTAGACGAACGGCTCCCCGACCCTGGCCAGCCGGGCCGCCTCGGTGACCAGGCTCGACGGCATCCGGTAGCCGATGAAGCGGACATGGTCGAGATGGGCGGCGGTGAACCCGGTGCGGGCGAACTCCGCCTTGGTGACGACCGGCGGGCGGTGGCCGAGAAAGGCGAGCTGGGTCTGGACCTTCGGGGGCGGGATGGTCTGGCGGGCGTCGCCGGTGGCGGTCACCCAGCGCAGCACGTTGAGCACCTCGCCGTGGACGTGGATCCGGTACCCGACCACGCCGTGCTCGCCCGGCGGGCACGAGGTGGTCAGCGAGGTGAGGGCGGTGGCGGTGGTCGTCGGCAGCACCGTCGTGATCCGACCGCCCACCATCGATCCGAGCACGGGCGCCAGGTGGCGCCGGGCCAGCAGCTGGTGCCATCCGAGACCGTCCAACACGAGCAGCACGACCTGATCGCTCTCGAACGCGGGAGCGGGGAACCACGGCGGGCGGTCGGCCCGCTCGAGCAGCGCCGGCACCACACGGGTGATGCAGCTCCCGCCGTACTCGGGCAGGTAGGGCTCGGAGGCTTGCTCGCTTGGTTCGTCGCGCTGTCCGGGCACAGGACCTCCCTCTTCGCCCGCCACCCTACCCACCGGGAGCAACGGCTCGGTCAACCCCTACGATGACCGTCGTGAAGGTGTCGACCCGTGGTGACTATGCGTGTCGCGCCCTCCTGTCGCTGTCGCTGCACGAGTCGTCCGAGCCGACCTCGATCCGCGACATCGCCGAACGCACCGGTCTGCCCCAGCCCTATCTCGAGCAGATCCTGCTCGCGCTCAAGGGTGCCGGGCTGGTGCGGTCCAAACGGGGGGTCGGCGGCGGCTACGTCCTGGCCCGGCCGCCCGAAACCATCATGCTCGGCGACATCGTGAGTGCGGTCGACGGGCCAATCCAGGTCGGCGACTTCGGCCAACCCCACGAGCACGGGGCCTGCGACCACGAGGGCCAGTGCGTGCTGCTCGCCATCTGGTCGGCGGTCTCCGAGCACATGCGCCGCCATCTCGACGACCAGACCCTGGCCGACATCCGCGACATGGCTCGGGGCGACCGCGAGTGGCCCGAGTGGAAGCACGACGGGCGGGGCGCTACGACAGCCGGCTGACGACCTCGGTCAGGTCGGCCGGCAACGGACTGACGAACGACACGGTCCTGCCGGAAGCCGGGTGCACGAACGCCAGCCGGCTGGCGTGGAGGAAGAGGCGGGGGACGGGGAACGACTGGCGGTACCCGCCGTAGGTCGCGTCGCCGACGACCGGATGGTGGATGGCGGCCAGGTGGACCCGGAGCTGATGGGTCCGCCCGGTCTCGAGGTCGCACCGCAGCAACGCCACCTCGACCGGCCGGTGGAACGACCGCACGACCTCGTAACGGGTCCTGGCCTGGCGGCCCCCGGTGGCCACCGTCATCCTGGTGGGCGACACGGCCGAACGGCCGATCGGCGCGTCGATCATCCCCTTGGCCGCCGCCGGCGCCCCCCAGACCAGCGCCTGGTACTGCCGCGTGGCCTGGCGCGCCGCCAGCTGGTCCACGAGCGCGGCGTGGGCGGCGGCCGTCCTGGCCACCACGAGCAGACCCGACGTGTCCTTGTCGAGCCGGTGCACGATGCCGGGCCGTCCGGGTTCGCCCACCTCGGCCACGTCGGGGTGCCGGGCCAGCAGACCGTGGACGAGGGTGCCGTGCTCGTTGCCCGCGCCAGGGTGGACGACGAGTCCGGCCGGCTTGTCGACCACCACGATGTCGGCGTCGGCGTGGACGACGCCGAACTCGACCGCAGGATCGGGCATCAGTTCGGCCGCAGGTCGGCGTTCCGGCCGTTCGATCTCGATGACGTCGCCCGCGGCCACCCTGGTGGACCGGGTGGTCACCGGCACGTTGCCGACGAGCACCGCCCCGGACGCGACCAGCTCGCTGGCCTCGCTCCTGCTCACCTCGCACAGCAACGACACCACCCGGTCGATCCGCTCACCGTCGAGCGGTCCGGGGATGGTGTCCCTCACCGCTCGCCTGCGCTCGTCGCCTCCGGTCGAGGCTCCCGCATCGAGACCAGGAGCAGCAGGATGGCCCCGACCACGATCGCCATGTCGGCCAGGTTGAACACCGGCCACCACTGCAGGTCGATGAAGTCGACCACCGCCCCGGACAGGAGGCCGTCGTCGGAACGGAACACCCGATCGGCCAGGTTGCCGACCGCGCCCCCGAGCACCAGCCCCAGCGCGGCCGCGCCGAGCGGGCTGGAGATCGAGCGGCCGAACCAGATCATGCCGGCGACCACCGCCACCGCCAGCAGCGCCACCAGCCCGCCGCGTCCGGCGCCCAGGGAGAACGAGATCCCGGTGTTGAACGTGAGCCGCAGGCGCAGCGTCCAGATCAGGTCGACCGGACCGTCGGCCAAGGCCTGGAGCGCCCACCACTTCGTGACCTGGTCGACGAGGAGGGTGACGGCGGCCACGCCGCCGATCATGACGCCGTGACGTCGCCGCGGTGTCGGCTCGGACCGGTCCGACCCGGTCAGCGCCGGCCCAGTCCCCCGCTCTTGCACCTGACGCACAGTCGAGCGTAGGGGATGGCCTTGAGCCGCTCCTTCGGGATCCGCTCGCCGCACTGCTGGCAGATGCCGTAGGTGCCGGCGTCGATGCGTTCGAGGGCGCCGTCGATCTCCTCGATCGCCGCTCGGGCCTGGGCCGACAGGGCCAGGTCTCGCTCGCGCTCGACGGCCAGCGTGTCGCCCTCGCCCGACTCCTCGTCGAACTGGACGTCGCCCGGCTCGCGCTCGGCGGCCAGCTGATCGGCCTCCTCCTGCAGCTTGTCGGCCTGCTCGGTGTGCGACGCCCGGTCGGCGATGAGCGAGGCCCGCTGCTGCACGAGGAACTTGTCGAGCGGGGTCGCGCCCGCCGTGGCGGTCGACGCCGCGGTCGACAGGCGGGCGTTGGCCTTCTTGGCCGGCGCCTTCTTGGCGGGGGCCTTCTTGGCCGGGGCCTTGGTTGGCTGCTTGGTCACCCTGTTCGCCTTGGTCGTGGTGGACGCGGTCGGGCGCTTGGTCTTGGTCGCGGCCGCGGCCTTCTTGGTGGTGTATTTGGCCTGCGAGCTCGATCTCGCCGCACCGCACGATACTGGAATAGCACTCCTACGCTCGCCAAAGGG
>JBOGGX010000172.1:0-24215 GCA_050744245.1 Acidimicrobiales bacterium | reverse complement strand
ATGCGGTCGCGTGCGTACACCCAGGACCCGAGCTCGATCGTGCTCGAGCTGGCCAGGCACGCAACCGATCTCACCCCGCATCGCCGCACGCCGATCTACGGGCGGCGTCGCAGCCGCCTCGGTGTCGGCGTCGTCCTGGTCGTGACCGCGGTGCTGGCCATCGTCGCCGTGGCCTTCCTGTTCGGCCGGGACGCGAACGAGGAGACCGCCGCGGCCAACGAGGCGACGGCGGCGGTCGCCGACATCGCCGAGGCCATGGCGTCGCCGACGAGCCTGATCGGCGGGCTCACGATCACCGAGTTCACGGCCCAGACGGGTGTGCCCGAGCCGGTGGGCCGGGCCTACACGTTCCTGTGGCGGGTCGACGGCTCGTACCGGTACACGCTCGCCGACCAGACCTTCGACGAGGCCTATGACGCCGCCCTCGGCAGCCGGCGCACGCTGCAGGTTGCACCCGGCTTCGGCTCGGTGGTGCGAGACGAGGCCAACGTGGCGCCGGGCCCGCCCGATGGCGCGTCGCCGGGGCTCCCGCTCGTCAACGTGGTGCTGACCGTGTTCCGATCGGTGCTCGCCGATCCGGCCGGGGCGACCGTGGTCGAGGCGGTGCGCGACGACCAGCCGGTTCTCGTCATCGACACTCCCATCCCCAGGGTCACCGAGCCCGGGCCCGACCGCGCCCGTCTCGCGGTCAACCCCGACAGCCACCTGCCGGTGGCGGTCACCCTGCTCGCCGGCGACCAACCGTGGGAGGACATCCGCGTCGACAACCTGGCCGTCGATGCCCCGCTCGGTCCCGAGAACTTCGTCGTGCCCGTCCCCGGCAACGCCGAGGTCACCCCGGCCGACGGCGGGTTCCGCCGGGTGGCCAGCCCGGCCGAGGCCACGGCCGCCGTCGGCTACGCCGCCGCCGTTCCGGCCTACATCCCCAACGGCTTCAAGCTGGCCGAGGTGGCGGTGGCGGCCCAGGCCCAGTCGCCCGGGGCGACCAACCCAGACGGCACCCTGGCGCCGGCGCAGGTGGCACAGGGGGTCATCGTGCTCAGCTACCGGCGCGGTTTCGAGCAGATGGTCGTGACCACCCGGCGCGGCGTCACCCCAATCTCGGATCGCTGGACCGACCCGTTCGGCACCATCCCTGGCGTCGAGGGCCGGCCCATCGAGCTCGACTCCGGACGGTTCGACGGGGTGACCGTCGAGTCGGTCCAGGTCCAGCCGGCGATCCCCCATCTGTCGGGCCACACCGACGAGCTGGTCTTCACCGTGTCGGGCATCCTCCCGGCCGACGAGCTGACGCGCGTGGCCGAGTCGCTGGACTGATCGACGCCGGGTGCCCCCGGTGGGAGTCGAACCCACACATCGGACGGGTTTAAGCCGTCCCCCTCTGCCGCTTGGGGTACGGGGGCCAGTCGAGGATACGAGCCGGCGGGCTCACTCACGCGGCCACGGGCGCCTCGCTTCCGGCCATGGCCTCCCACAGCCCGCTCCGCACCCGATCGGCGGCCACGCCGCCGAGCCGGTTGGCCGCAACCACGCCCTCGATGAGGTCGGCCAGGATCGCCACCCAGGGCCGGCCCCGGAGGACGACGGCGACCACCGCGCCGCCGTCGGGCCGGCGTCGAAGCGTGCGATCGACGCCGGCGAGGCGGGGTGGGCTGCGGAAGGCGGGCGGGGCGAGCCCCATGCGGCGGGCCTCGACGCCGAGCCGGCGGGCGGCGTCGGCGAACCTGAACGTGACGGCCTCCATCGCCGACCAGTATCCCCACCCCGTAGGACATCGAGGGCGGCGGCGAGCCTCGGCTCGGCACGGTGGCCGTGGTTTTCGCGCCGGACCACCGCCACGGTGGTCGATCGCAACAGCCTCGGGCAGCCATGGCCCGCGCCCCGGCTGGGATCCCCGTCGGTGTCACACCGGGTGCGTACCGTACGAACGTGGCCCTGGCCCACGACCCGTACCCGCCCGAGACGTTCAACCCGGCCCAGCGGGAGGTGCTCGACGTCATCGGCGCGCCCAGGTCCTCCTGGCCGACGTTCCGGCCCGAGCTGCGGGCCGAGCTGCGCGACGAGCTCGACCAGGAGCTGGGGCCGGTGGTCGAACGGCTCGACGACGAGCCGGCCACCCTCTACCTCTCCAAGCACACGCTGTCGAGCGTGCTCGGCTGCGAGGCCAGGTTCCTCCACGAGGACGCGGCCGGCTTCCCCGGATGGTCCGTCCCGCTGGCCCGCGGCACGGTGGCCCACAAGGCCATCGAGCTGTCGGCCCACACCCGCGGCGGCTGCGAGCCGCTGCGGCTGGTCGACGAGGCCATGGCCCGACTGGAGCAGGCCGAGACCTCGCTGGCCGACTGGCTGCAGAAGCTGCCCGAGATCGAGCGGGCCGAGCTGCGGGCCGTGGTCAACGACCAGGTGGCCAAGTTCCTCGAGGCCTGGCCGCCGCTCCAGGTCGCATGGCGCCCCGTCACCGAGAGCACGTGGCGGATCGAGCTGCACGCGGCCCGGATCGTGCTCCTGGGCCGGGCCGACCTCACCCTGCAGCGGGCCGACGGCCTCGTCGCCCGCAAGGTGGTGGTCGACCTCAAGACCGGAGGGTTCGCCCCCAGCCACCTCGACGACCTCCGGTTCTACGCCCTCCTCGAGACCCTCCGGCTGGGAACGCCGCCCCGGCTGGTCGCCACCTACTACCTCGACTCGGGGCGCTTCGTTCCAGAAGCGGTCACCGAGCCGATGCTGTGGTCGGCGGTGGCCCGGGTCGTCGGCGCCGCCACCCGCATCGTCGAGCTGCGGCGGCACCCCGCCGAGCCCGTCTACCGGCCGGGGCCGGCCTGTCGCTGGTGCCCGCTGGCCGATGGTTGCGAGGCCGCCCGCGACGCCGGCACCACCTCCGACGGTTGGGGCTGACCGCCCGCGTCAGGCCCGTCCATGGCGCCGAACCACCCCCGCCCGGCCAGGGCGAGGGTGGCCGCCAGCAACAGCAGCCCGGCCCCGGCCACCGTCGGCTCGGGCCCGACCAGGTCGACGAGCCAGCCCGTGTTCGACACCAGGGCGGCCCACCAGAACAGGCGGAAGTTGCGGTGACCCAGGGCGGCGAAGGCGCGCCCCCGACCCCCTCGGCCAGGCGGCGGTCAGTGTGGCATCCCCTAGGCTGCTGCGGTGGCGCCCCCGACCGAGCCCGTGGCCGAGCCCGCGGTCGCCCCGCCCGCGGCCGGACCCATCACCGAGACCCGGGCGCTGGTACCGGTCCCTCGGGTCGACGACGAACGCGAACCGCTGCCCGATCCCCGGCGGGGCGACGTCGACGAGTGGGGCCGGTCGGCGCACGCCCGCCGCGTCGCCGGCCGGCTGTTCGACCCGGTCTATCGGCGGTGGTTCAGGGCCGAGTGGGACGGCCTCGACCGGATCCCGGCCGAGGGCGGCGCCCTCCTGGTGGCCAACCACGCCGGCGCCGTCCCCGTCGACGCCCCGGTGATCATGCACGGCATCGAGCGCGAGGTGGGGCGCCCGGTGTACGGGCTGGCCGACTACATGTTCCGCACGCTGCCCTACGTCGGCGTCGGCTGGGCCCGCCTCGGTGGGGTGCCGGCCCATCGCGACAACGCGTACCGGCTCCTGCGGGAGCAGCAGCAGTTGGCGCTGGTGTTCCCGGAGGGGACCAAGGGGACGGGCAAGCTCTACCGCGACCGCTATCGCCTCCGCCGGTTCGGGCGGGGTGGGTTCGTCGAGATCGCCATGCGCGCCGGCGTCCCGATCGTCCCGATCGCGGTGGTCGGCGCCGAGGAGGCCATGCCGATCCTGGCCCGGGCCCCGGCCGGTATCGCCCAGAAGCTGGGGCTGCCGTACCTGCCGCTGACGGCCAACATGCTCGCCCTCGGCCCGCTCGGCCTGTTCGGCTACTTCCCGGCCAAGTTCCGCCTCCGGGTGCTCGAACCCGCGACCTTCGACGACGTCGAACCCGACCAGGACCGCTACTCCCGCCACCGGATCATGGAAGAGTCGGAGCGCATCCGCGAACGGATCCAGGAGGCGCTCCTCGACATGCTGCGGGCCCGGTCGTCGGTGTGGTTCGGATGAGCCGCTGATGGGCCGGCGGGTCCTCGTGACCGGGCTCGGTTCGTTCTGGGGCGGACGCATCGCCCAGGCGCTGGAGCGTGACCCTTCGGTCGACGTCATCATCGGGCTCGATCGCCACGAGCCGGCGGTGGCGCTCGAGCGGACCGAGTACGTGCGGTCGGACGCGGGGTACTCGATCCTCGACCGCATCGTGGCGGCCACGAGCATCGACACGATCGTGCACACCTTTCTCGTGGTGGACTCGAGCCAGATGCCGGCCCGCAAGATCCACGAGATCAACGCCATCGGCACCATGAACCTGTTCGCGGCGGCGTCGGCGCCGGGGAGCACCGTGCGCCGGGTGGTGGTCAAGTCGTCGACGCTCGTCTACGGCGCCACTCACCGCGATCCCAACTGGTTCGCCGAGGACACGCCCAGGACCGGCCGGCCGCGGACGCTGGTCGAGCGCAGCCTGATCGAGGTCGAGGGCTACGTGCGCGACTACGGCATCGACAACCCGGACGTGACCGTCGCCCTGCTGCGCTACTCCAACGTGCTCGGCGCCGACATCCGCACGCCGATCGCCCGTCTGCTCGAGCTCCCGTTCGTGCCCCAGATCGGCGGCTTCGATCCCCGCATGCAGTTCGTCCACGAGGACGACGTGGTGCGGTCGATCCTGTTCGTGCTCGACCACGACATCGCCGGCGTGTTCAACGTGGCCGGCGACGGGCTGATCTCGTGGAGCGAGGCGGCCGCCATCGTGGGCAAGCCCCTGCTCCCGCTGCCGCCGATCGGCACCCAGGTGCTGGCGCCACCCGCCCGCCGGCTCGGCATCGATCTCACGCCGGATCTGCTGGCGCTGCTGCGCTTCGGGCGGGGGGTCGACAACCGTCGGCTCAAGGCCGAGGGCTTCGGCTACACCCATACCTCGGCCGGCACCGTCGACTCGTTCGCCCGGGGTCTGCGGCTGCGGCGAGCCGTCGGCGCGACCGCGCCGGCCTACGCGTACGAGGCCGACGTCGAGACGTTCTTCCGCCACTCGCCGTCGGTGGCGCGGGACTGATTTCCCGTGGCCTACGTCGAGTGCGCCATGGCGCCGAGCGCCGATCGGGTGGCCGTGGTCACGGTCAACGATCCCGAGCGGCGCAACGCCATCAACCCCGAGATGGTCGACCAGATGGTGGCGACCTTCGACCGGCTCGAGTCCGACTCCGACGTGGGCGCGGTCGTCATCACCGGCGCGCCGCCGGCGTTCTGCGCCGGCGCCGACCTGTCCCATCTCGGGGCCAGCCAGCGCGACGGCCTGAAGGGGATCTACGAAGGCTTCCTCCGGGTGGCCCGTTCGACGCGGCCCACGGTGGCCGCGGTCAACGGGGCCGCCGTGGGCGCGGGCATGAACCTGGCCCTGTGCTGCGACGTCCGGCTGGCCGGGCGCCGGGCCCGCTTCGACAGCCGGTTCCTCCAACTGGCGCTGCATCCGGGCGGAGGCAACACCTGGATGCTGCGCCGCAGCGTCGGCCCGCAGGCCACCAACGCCATCGTGATCTTCGGCGAGGTCATCGACGGGGCCGAGGCCGAACGGATCGGGTTGGTCTGGCGCTGCGTCGACGACGACCGTCTGGTCGACGAGGCGGTCACCATGGCCGCCCGGGCCGCGGCCGGCCCGCCCGAGCTGGTGCGGCGCATGCGGCGGACCATCGTCGACATGGCGACCGTGGCCGGCCACGACGAGGCGGTCGAGCTCGAGCTGGAGCCCCAGGTCTGGTCGCTCAACCAACCGGAGTTCGCCGAGCGGCTCGACGCCCTGCGCCGCCGCATCTCCGGCGGCTGACGGCTCACTGCACCCAGGCGGGCACCAGCTCGTCGCGCCGCAGCGTCCACTCCTCGGAGGTGATGGCGAAACGAACGTGGTCCTCCCACACGCCGTTGATCTCGAGGTAGCGCAGGGCGACACCCTCGTCGCGGAGACCGAGCTTGGCCACCACCCGCCGGCTGGCCTGGTTGCGGGGGATGATCGCGATCTGCAGCCGGTGGAGGCGCAGGGTCTCGAACGAGTACTCGAAGAGGACCACCAGTCCCTCGGGGACGTACCCGTTGCCGGCGTGGCGATGGTCGATCCAGTAGCCGACGTAGGCGCTCTGGAACGGGCCGCGCTGCACGGCCGAGACGTTGATCTCGCCGACGAAGCGATTCCCGACGAAGATGCCGAAGCCGTACCCGGTCCCGAGCTGGCGCTCACGGGCGCGGGCGCTGCAGCGGGCGGCGAACACGTTCTCGTCGCCGACCGGGTCGGGCTGGCCGGCCAGCCTCCGAGGCTCCCACCTCGTGAGCCACTCGACATTCGACCGGCGCACCTCGCGCCACTGCGGGAAGTCGGCCGGCACCAATGGCCGCAGGGTCACCCGCTTGCCCCTGAGCTCGACCATCGACGTGTCCTTCGACCAGATGGCCATCACGCCGATGCCTCCCTGATCGCGTCGATCGCCGACCGGTCCTCGAGCGACGAGAGATCGCCCGGATCGGCCCCGAGGGCGGTGGCTCGGATGGCCCGGCGCAGGATCTTGGCGCTCCTGGTCTTGGGCAGGGCGGCGGTGAACCGGACGGCCTCGGGTGCGAACGACTTTCCGAGCTGGTCGACGACGACCCGGGCCAGCTCGGCCCGCAGCTCGTCCGTCGGCTGCTGGCCGGGAGCGAGGACGCAGAAGCACCACAGCTGCTCGCCCTTGACCTCGTCCGGGAGGCCGACGGCGGCGGCCTCGGTGACCGCCGGGTGCGAGACGAGGGCCGACTCGACCTCGGCCGGTCCGAGCCGCTTGCCTGCGATCTTGATCGTGTCGTCGCTGCGGCCGTGGAGGAACCACTGGCCGTCCTCGATCGACGCCCAGTCGCCGTGGACCCACACGTCGGGCCAGCGGCCCCAGTACACCTCGAGATAGCGCTCCGGATCGCGGTACAGGCCGCGGGTCATGCCCGGCCACGGCCGGGTGCAGACCAGCTCGCCCACCTCGCCCCGGACGGGCCGGCCGGCATCGTCGTAGACGTCGAGGGCCATGCCGAGCGCCGGTCCGCCCAGGCTCATGGCGCGGATCTCGTTCACCGGATGGGGCGAGAGGAAGCAGGCGCCGACCTCGGTGCCGCCCGAGATGTTGATCACCGGGCGGCGGCCCCCGCCGACCACGTCGAAGTACCAGCGGTAGGGGTCCTCGTTCCACGGCTCGCCCGTCGACCCCAACACCCGCAGGGCCGACAGGTCGTGGCTGCGCACGGGCTCGTCGCCGTGGGGCATGAGGCTCCTGATGAGCGTCGGGCTGATGCCGAGGATGGTCACCCGGTGGCGCTCGACGTACTCCCAGAGCCGGTCGACGTTGGGGTGGTCGGGGGCGCCCTCGTACAGGCAGACGGTGGCGCCGTTGGCCAGGGCGCCGATGATCTCCCACGGGCCCATGATCCAGCCGAAGTCGGCGAACCAGAAGAGCCGGTCGCCCGGCCCGCAGTCGAACTGGAAGGCGGCCTCCTCGGCGATCTTGGCCAGCAGCCCGCCGTGGACGTGCACCGATCCCTTGGGCCGGCCGGTCGTCCCGGACGTGTACGCGATCAGGAGGACGTGCTCGCTGTCGACCGGACGGGCGGGGAACGAAGCGGGCGCGGCGCCGACGCTCCCGGTGAACGCCACCTGGCGCGGGTCAGACCCTCCGACGCGGTGGCCCAGGCGGGGGACGACGACGACGGTCTCGACGGTCGCGACCCGGTCGGCCGCCTCCATCGCCGTCGCCAGCATCGGTACGGCCCGCCCCCGCCGGAAGCACCCGTCGGCGGTGATGAGCGCCCTGGCGTCGGCATCGTCCAGCCGCACCGCGATGGCTTCGGCGCCGTACCCGGAGAAGACGGGCAGGAACGTCGCCCCCAGCTTGGCCACGGCCATGCAGGCGGCGACCACCTCGGGCACCATCGGCAGGAAGATGCCGACCGCGTCGCCCTCGGTCACGCCCCGATCGGCCAGCAGCCCGGCCATGGCGTCGACCTGCGTCCGCAGCTCGACGTAGGTCCAACGCCGGACCTCGCCGTCCTCGCCCTCCCAGACGACGGCCCGCGCGTCTGGGGTCTCCTCGGCCCACCGATCGACGCACGCGGCGGCCAGGTTGAGCCGGCCACCGACGAACCACCTGGCCCAGGGGACGCCGTCGGACGGGTCGAGCACCGCCTTGTACGGCTCGGCGAACGGGAGCCCGAGGAAGTCGACGACGGCATCCCAGAACCACTCAGGATCGGCGATCGACCGCTGGAGCAGCTGGTCGAAGTCGGCGATGCCGCGGGCGGCCATGAACCGCCCGACGACGGTCCCGGCCGCGGCGTCGGGGTCGGGCCGCCACACCACCTCGTGGCTCATTTTGCGCACCTTACGCGCCCAGCTGGGCCAGGACGATGCCGTCCAAAATGTCCGACTCCGACACGAGGCAGACGTCGAACCCGAAGAACCGCATGATGGCCACGAGCACGCAGCAGCCGCCGACGATCACGTCGGCCCGGGCCGGTTCGAGCCCCGGGTTGCCCAACCGCTGGGCGCGGGTCTCGGTGGCCAGGGTGCGGAACACGTCCTCCGCCGCGGCCCGGCGCAGGGCGAAGTGGTGGGTGCGGTCACGGTCGTAGGTGGCCAGCCCCAACTCGACCGCAGCCACGGTGGTGACCGTGCCGGCCAACCCGACCATGGTGGCCGCGTCCCTTGCCGTGGGGAGGATGCGGGCGACGTCCTTCAGGTACTCGGTGGTGACCGACACGCACGCCGACAGCTCCTCGGGCGCCGGCGGGTCGGACTGGAGGTACTTCTCGGTGAGGCGGACACAGCCGACGTCGATCGAGACCACCCCCTCGGCCGCCTCCGTGCCCACCACGAACTCGGTCGAGCCGCCGCCGATGTCGACCACGAGGAACGGGCCCAGCGCCGGGTCGAGCTCTGCGGTGGCGCCCAGAAATGCCAGCCGACCTTCCTCGTCGCCGTCGAGCAGTTCCGGCCGCACGCCGATGACCCGTTCGGACGCGTCGAAGAAGTGGTCGCGGTTGGCCGCGTCGCGAGCGGCCGAGGTGGCGGTCATGCGCACCGCTTCGACCCCGAAGCGGTCGAGCACGGCGCGGTACTCACGGAGCACGTCGATCGTGCGCTCGACCGCATCGGACGCCAGCCGGCCGGTGGCGTCGACCCCTTGGCCGAGCCGGGTGATGCGCATGAGCCGTTCGAGGGTGACGAACCCGTCGCCGCCGTCGCGCCCCTCGCCGACGAGCACGCGAACCGAGTTGGTGCCGCAGTCGATGGCCGCGACCCGCCTCACCGGGCGGTGCCGTCGGATGACCGCAGACGGCGGTCGACCCAACGACCCACGGGATCGTCACCCCCGGCGAGGAACCAGGCGTAGTGGGCGTGCAGACACTTGACGCCGGTTCTGGTGCCGGCGACGCCGCCGCTCGGCCGCGGGCCGGCGTGTCCGGGCGGCAGGGCTGCGTCGCGTTCGGCCGCGTACCGCCGGTGGGCCTCGACCAGCTCGACACGATCGACGGCCCGCTCGGCCTCGTCCACCCCGCCGGCCGATTCGAGCCGGCTCACGAGCGTGCGCTCGGGCTCGCCGACCAACCAGAAGCGGGTCGGCATCGGCGTGCCGTCGTCGAGCAGCGGCCGGTTGCGGATCACGAGGGGGGAGCCGTCGGCGTGGCGGGCGACGACCTCGAACCCGGCCCCCGGCGACCGGCCGAGCAGCGCGGCCACCGCCTCCCGGTCGTCGGTCATGGGCGCCGACGACGCCGGGAGACCGCCGCCAACCATCCCAGCCAGATCACCAGCGCGATCAGGAACGACGGCCACAGCCGCCGGGCCACGACGCCCAAGCGGACCCGCGCCGGCTGGATCCACTCGCGCTCGTCGACGGGGTACTCGCGCCCCACCCGTACCTCCTGCGTCGCCGCGACTTGCGCGGTACCGACGCCAACTACGGTAACCGGCCATGAGTGACCGGGGCGCCCCGCCGCCGCCCGGAGGTGGGGACCAACCCCCGCAGCCCCAGTACCCGCCGCCGGGCCAGTACCCTGCGCCGGGCCAGTACCCTGCGCCGGGCCAGTACCCGCCGCCGGGCCAGTACCCTCCGCCGGCGCCGCCCGGCCGCGGGGCGGGCGGGTCCAAGGCGCCGCTCATCATCGGCATCAGCGCCCTGGTCGTGCTGCTGGTCGCCGCGGCCGGCTTCCTGCTCCTCCGGGACGACGACGAGCCGGTCGTCGCCGACGACACCACCACGACCGTCGACGAGGAGACCACCACCACCCAGGACGACGGTGACGAGACCACCACCACCAACGAGGACGGCGGCGAAGGTGAGATCACCTTCGTCGAGGTCAGGGACGACACCGACCAGTTGGTGGTCGAGGTGCCCGACTACTGGGTCGAGGTCGACGGCCGACCACTCGCCGACGCCGACACCGGCGGGCAGATCCCCAACGTGCAGGCCGCGCCCGACCTCGAGGGATTCCGCACCTCGCTGACGACGTCGGGTCTCAGCTACTCGCTCATACCCACCCAGCAGGAACTCGACACCACCCTCGACTTCCTGGCCCAGCAGGTCGGCTTCGACACCATCTGCTCCGATGTCGGCCGCTTCGACTACGACGACGGCGTGTTCGTCGGCCGCGTGCAGCGCTTCGAGAACTGCGGCAACACCGGGACCAGGGCGGTGTTCGTGGTCGCCAATCCCCAGGACGGCCGCAACTTCAGCGTCGAGATCAACTTCCAGCTGACCGAGGACGAGCCGGCGGGAGTCGAGGACCAGATCCTGCTCACGTTCCTGGTGATCGACTGATGACCAGACCGCCGAACGGCCAGCCCGTCGGCAGGCTGACCTGCGCCTCGGCCGGCGGCAACACGACGTAGGGCTGCTCGCCCGGCCGCACCAGCTCGAACTGCTCCCGGGCCAGCCGCTCGATCTCGTCCGGGGTGTTGAGGGCGTCGACCCGGTCGTCGAGCCGTTCGTTCTCTGCGGTCAGCACCCTCAGCTGCTCCTCGGCCCTGGCCACGGCCGACCGCTGGGCCAGGAAGGTGCGGGTGGGGAACACGCCGACGAACAGCACGGCGATGACCACGACCGCGCCCAGCGACGGCCACACCACCGCCCTGCGCAGGCGGGAGCGGGTCGGCTCCCCCTCGGTCATCCGGCGCCTCGGACCGGGGCCAGGGCGGCCCGGCCCCAGAACTCGGCCGCCTCGCCCAACTCCTCCTCGATGCGGAGCAGCTGGTTGTACTTTGCCGTCCGATCGCTGCGGGCCGGCGCGCCGGTCTTGATCTGGCCGCAGTTGGTGGCGACGGCGAGGTCGGCGATCGTGGCGTCCTCTGTCTCTCCCGAGCGGTGCGACATGACCGACGTGTAGCCGACCCGGGTGGCCAGGCCCACGGTGTCGAGGGTCTCGGTCAGGGTGCCGATCTGGTTGACCTTGATCAGAATCGAGTTGGCGATGCCCTCGTCGATCCCTCGTCCGAGTCGCTCGGTGTTGGTGACGAACACGTCGTCGCCCACCAGCTGGATCCGGTCACCGAGCACCCGGGTGAGTGCGGCCCAGCCCTCCCAGTCGTCCTCGGCACATCCGTCCTCGATGGTCACGATCGGATAGCGGCCGGCCAGGTCGGCCAGATAGTCGGCCATCTCCTGCACGGTCAGCTCCCGCCCCTCGCCGGCGAGCACGTAGCGCCCGTCCTTGAAGAGCTCGGACGCGGCCACGTCCATGCCGATGGCGAGCTCGTCGCCGGGGGTGAAGCCGGCGGCCTCGATCGCCTCCATGAGGAAGACCACCGCGTCCTCGTTGGTCGCCAGGTTGGGTGCGAACCCACCCTCGTCGCCAAGGCCGGTCGACAGGTTCCGGTCGTGGAGGAGCTTCTTGAGCGCGTGGTAGGTCTCGATCCCCCAGCGCAGCGCCTCGGAGAACGAGGCCGCGCCGACGGGCATGATCATGAACTCCTGCATGTCGATGGTGTTGTCGGCGTGGGCCCCACCGTTGACCACGTTGAGCATCGGGACGGGCAGGACGTGGGCGTTGGTCCCGCCGACGTAGCGGTACAGGGGCAGCCCGAGCTCGTCGGCCGCCGCCTTGGCCACGGCCAGGGACGCCCCGAGGATCGCGTTGGCGCCGAGTCGTGACTTGTTGTCGGTCCCGTCGAGGTCGATGAGCACGCGGTCGATCAGCCGCTGGTCGATCGCCTCGAGGTCGGCGAGGGCATCGGCGATGTCGTCGTTGACGTTGGCCACCGCGGCGGCCACCCCCCTGCCGAGATAGCGGGACCCCCCGTCCCTGAGCTCGACCGCCTCGTGCTCCCCGGTCGATGCGCCGGAGGGCACCATCGCCCGCCCGGTGGCGCCGGACTCGAGCACGACCTCCACCTCGACGGTCGGGTTGCCGCGTGAGTCGATGACCTCGCGACCCATTATCTGCTCGATGCTGCTCATCATGTTCTCCTTCGGTGCCGGCGGGCCGAGGAGAGCGGCCTGTTGACGGTGTGGCTCACGTTAGCGATGTTGCCAATGTGAGTCGAGGCACCCGCCCGCGCTCAGGTGTCGGCTTCGTTGGCCTTGACCTCGTCCCGGAAGCGCATGGCCGCGGTCCGCAGCGCCGATTCCGGGTCGACCCCTGCTCGCTTGGCCGCGGCGACCAGGGCGAACAGCGCCTCGCCGAAGTCGGCCGGCGGGGGCTCGAGCGGGGCGACCTCGACGCCGAGCGACTCGGCCTTGCGCTGCACCTTGTGGGCGTAGAGCAGCGACGGCAGGGCGCCGGGGATGCCGTCCATCACCGAGCCGTGGCCCTTCTCGACCTGCTTGAGCTGTTCCCAGTTGCGCATGACCGTGTCGGCGTCGGCCGCTTCGACGTCGCCGAACACGTGGGGATGCCGGCTGACCAGCTTGTCGTGGATCCCCATGGCCACGTCGGCCAGGTTGAACCGACCCTCCTCGGCCGCGAGCGTGGCGTGGAACACGACCTGGAAGAGCAGGTCGCCCAGCTCCTCTTCGAGGTGTTCGTAGCCGTCACCGGTCGCGTCGTCGAGCGCCTCGATCGCCTCCAGCGTCTCGTAGGTCTCCTCGAGCAGGTGGCGGGTCAGGCTGCGGTGGGTCTGGTCGCGGTCCCACGGGCAGCGCTCCCTGAGCGTCCGCACCAGCGCCGCGAACCGGGCCACCTCTCCCGCGATCGGCGCGGCCAGGCGGGGGATCCAGAGCGCGGTCAGGTGGTCGGGCTCGACGGCGCGATCGAGGTCGGCCCACGCGACGGTGACGATCGACTCGTCGGGGAGCCCGAGCCGTTGGAGCACGGTGACCGTCGCGGGCGCGACGTCGTCGGCGACGGCCAGCTTGATCTCCGACAGCACCTGCCTGCTGTCGCACTGCGCCACCAGCAGCGGCCCCCGGTCCCCCGCCGCCTCGGTGTCGAATCGGTGGCCGTCGACCAGCCGGACACCGGCCGCGACCTGGTCGACGCCGAGCCGCGCCCACGCCAGGTCGGCGAACGACATCGCAGGCAGCACGTCGACCTCGACCCGATCGTCGGCCAGCAGCCGCTCGACCGTCCGTTCGGCCACCATCGGGGACCCGGGCACGGCATAGAGGACCTCGCCGTGGCGACCGGCCGCCTCGACCAGGTGGCCGACGATGCGTTGGTACACCTCGTCGACGGTGGCCGCCGATTCGTAGACCGCGTCGAACGACTCTGCGCCGGCAACGGAGCCGGCGGACGGGTGACGGGTCGTGCGCAGGAAACGCTGCGGTATGCGGGCGATGGCGGCGAGGGTGCCGGCGGTCATCAGGTCGTCGCCGGCCGGTCCCAACCCGACCACGACGACCCTCGGCCTGCGCCCATCCACGCCTGCGGAGGGTAGCGGTACGCTTCCGGCGGGCCTTGTGGGCCATGGACGCTCGGGGGCACATCGGTGCCGGCCGCAAGGTGGCCCGGTTCTCCAAGAAGGACTGCTACCTCGGATAGTGCTCAGGCCGCCGGCTCGGCCGGGGGCACGATGGTCCGCAGCAGCGTCACCAGCCCGGTGGCCAGCTCGCCCCGCTGACGCACGGGCAGCTGGAGCTGGCCGGGCCCCTCCTTGTAGACGGCGTCCTTGACCAGCCGCTGCAGCCGGATCGTCTCGCTCGCCTTGAGACGGACCGGCGACAGCCGGGCGATGTAGTCGGGACCGCCGAAGCCGGGCCCCCGGGCCACGTTGACCTCCCTGATCCCGAGCCGGCCGGCCTCGACCCGCAGCCGGGCCACGTCGAGCAGGGCGGCCGTCCGGTCCGGCGCCGGGCCGTAGCGGTCCTCCCACTCGCGGCGGATGTCGTCGACCTCGGCGTCGCTCGTCGCCGCGGCCAGGCGGCGGTAGGCCTCGATCCTGAGGTCGTCCCGCTCGATGTAGTCCCGCGGGATGTTGGCGTTCACGGGGAGATCGAGCTTGATCTCGGCCGGCTCCCGCACCTCCTCGCCCTTGAGCTCGGCCACCGCCTCGGTGACCATCTGGACATAGAGGTCGTAGCCGACGGCGGCGATGTGGCCGGCCTGGGCCTCGCCGAGCAGGTTGCCCGCCCCGCGGATCTCGAGGTCGCGCATGGCGATCTTGAAGCCGGACCCGAGCTCGGTGGCCTCGCCGATGGTCCTGAGCCGCTCGTAGGCCTCCTCGGTCAGGCGGCGCTCGGGCGGGTAGAAGAGGTAGGCGTAGGCCCGCTGGCCCGACCGACCGACCCGGCCTCGCAGCTGGTGGAGCTGACCCAGCCCGAGGAGATCGGCCCGGTCGACCACCAGGGTGTTCACCGTCGGCATGTCGATGCCCGACTCGATGATCGTGGTGCAGACGAGCACGTCGTACTGGCCGTCCCAGAAGTCGAGCACGACCCGTTCCAGGCTGCCCTCGTCCATCTGGCCGTGGGCCACCGCGATGCGGGCCTCGGGCACCAGCTCGCGCAGGTCGGCGGTGACGTACTCGATGTCGTGGACCCGGTTGTGGACGTAGAACACCTGGCCCTCGCGCAACAGCTCCCGCCGCAACGACTCGGCCGCGGCCCGCTCGTCGTACTCGCCCACGTAGGTGAGGATGGGCTGACGCTCGGCCGGCGGCGTGTTGATGAGCGACAGGTCGCGGATGCCGGTGAGGCTCATCTCGAGCGTACGCGGGATGGGTGTGGCCGTGAGGGTCAGAACGTCCACATTGGTACGTAGCTGCTTGATCTGCTCCTTGTGGGTCACGCCGAAGCGCTGTTCTTCATCGATCACCAGCAGCCCGAGGTCCTTGAAGCTCACGTCGTCGGACAGCAGGCGGTGGGTGCCGATCACCACGTCGACCTCGCCGGACCCGAGCCCGTCGACCACCCTCCTGGCCTGGCCCGGCGTGAGGAACCGGCTCAACACCTCGACCCGCACCGGATAGCCGGCGTAGCGCTCGGAGAACGTCTGGAAGTGCTGCTGGGCCAGCAAGGTGGTCGGCACCAGGACGGCCGCCTGCTTGCCGTCCTGCACCGCCTTGAACGCGACCCGGATGGCAACCTCGGTCTTGCCGAACCCGACGTCGCCGCACACCAGCCGGTCCATCGGGATCGGCTCCTCCATGTCGGCCTTGACGTCGGCGATGGCCCGGGCCTGGTCCGGCGTCTCCTGATAGGGGAACGCCTGCTCGAGCTCGCGCTGCCACGGGGTGTCCTCGGGGAACTGGTGGCCCGGGCTGTTCACCCGCTTCTGGTAGAGGACGACGAGCTCCTGGGCGATCTCCTGGACGGCCGATCGCACCCTGGCCTTGGTGCGCGACCACTCGCTGCCGCCGAGCCGGCTGAGCGCCGGCGTGTCGCCCCCGGTGTAGTGGCGGACGGCCTCGATCTGATCGGTGGGGACGTAGAGCCGGTCGTCGCCCCGGTACTCGAGCAGGAGGTAGTCACGCTCGACGCTGCCGATCGACCGGCGCACCATGCCCCCGTAGCGGGCCACGCCGTGGTGGTGGTGGACCACGAAATCGCCCGGCTTGAGGTCGTCGAAGAACCGCTCGGCGTCGGTGCGCCGGACCCGGGCCGGCCGGTGGGCGCGGCGGCGGCCGGTGATGTCGGCCTCGGAGAGCACGGCCAGGCCGGCCGACGGCAGCACGAACCCCCGCTCGATCGGCGCCACCTCGAGGCGGGCCGACACCCCGGCCTCGCTCAGCAGCCGGCGGATCCTCGCCGCCGAGCCCTCGCCCTCGGCCCCGACGACGATGGCGAAGCCCTGGCGTTGGAGCTCGGTGAGCTGGGTCACGATCCTGGTGCCGTCGCCCACCACGGGGGCCAGGGTGCGGGCCTCGATGGCCGGGGTGTCCGGGCCCTCCGGGGCGTTGGCGATCGTCCAGACCGGCGCGTCGGTGTGCGCCAGCAGCCGGTCGAACGGCAGGTGCAACGGAGGGAATCGACGCCCGCCACCGTTGCCGTCGTCTTCGTCGGCGTCGGCGTGGTACTGGTCGGCCCCCCACGTCTTGGCCAGGGTCGAGGCCAGGTCGGCCTCCTCGGCCACGATGTCGTCGGCCCGGTCGCGCATGCGACGCGGCTCGACCAGCACCACCAGCCCGTCCGGCGGGAGCAGGTCGACCAGGAGGTGCTCGTCATCGACGAGCCAGGGCAGCCACGACTCCATCCCGTCGAACACGAGGCCGTGGGCCAACCGGTCCCACTGGTCGCGCCCCCAGGGTTCGAGGGCCACCAGCTTGTCGGCCCTGGCCCTGACCTCGTCGGTCGGCAACAGCTCCCGGCTCGGGAAGATCATGGCCTCGTCGATGTCGGTGGTCGAGCGCTGGTCGGCCACGGCGAACTCGGTGAGCCGGTCGACCTCGTCGCCCCACAGGTCGATCCGCACGGGTGCGGTGGCGGTCGAGGGGAAGACGTCGACGATCGAGCCCCGGACGGCCAGCTCGCCGCGGTGCTCGACCTGGTACTCGCGGCGGTAGCCGCCGGCGATCAGCCCCTCGACCAGGTCGGCCTGGTCGACGCGGGCGCCGGCCCGGACGGTGACCGGCTCGACGTCCTCGACGTGGGGACCGAGCCGCTGGGCCAGGGCCCGGATCGGCGCCACGATCACGGTCGGGGCGCTGGCTGGCGTCCCGCGCCGCAGCAGCCACATGGTCCGCAGCCGGCGACCCATGGTCTCGACGCTCGGGCTGACCCGCTCGAAGGGCAGGGTCTCCCATGCCGGGAACAGGGCCACCCGGTCGGCGCCGAGGTAGGTACCCAGATCGTGGGCCAGCCGGTCGGCGTCGGTGGTGGTCGGCGTGGCCACCAGCAGCGGCCGCCGTTCCGAGACCCGGGCCAGCCCGGCGAGCAGGAACGCCCGGGCCGCCTCGGGCACCGCGATCACGGCCTCCCGCCGGCCGAGGGCGCGCAGCAGGGCCGGCTCGTCGGCGATGAGGGAGGGCAGATCGCGCAGGCTCACGGGCTCACCGAGGCTACCGGGACGCGGGCCGAGGGCATTCTCGACGCAGCTGCGGTCGAATTCCGACCGTCACTGCGTCGAGTTTCACTCCCCCCGCTGGTTGTAGACCCGCATGGCCGCGTCCGGGCCCTCGGCCAGGATGAGTTCGACCGCGTCGGCTGCGTCCTCGATGGCGATGTCGAGCTCGGCCCGTTCCGCCTTCCCCGGGCGGCGCAGCACGTGGTCGGCGCCGGACATGCGGCCGGGAGGCTTGCCCACCCCGATCCGGATCCTGACGAAGTCGTCGGTGCCGAGGTGGGCCTTCACCGAACGGAGGCCGTTGTTGCCGGCCAGCCCACCCCCGACCTTGACCTTGATCCGGCCCGGCGGCAGGTCGAGCTCGTCGTGCACGATGACGATGCGCTGCGGGTCGTCGATGCCGTGCCGCCGGGCCAGGGCGGCCACGGCCAGTCCGGACTCGTTGTAGAAGGTCTGGGGGAAGGCCAGGGCCAGCCGGCGGCCCCCGACGACGACCTCGGCCGCGGCGGCCCGCTCCTTCGACCGCTTCAGCGCCTCTCCGTGGCGCGCAGCCAGCCGGGCGACGGTGACCGCCCCCGAGTTGTGCCGGGAGCCGTCGTAGTTGGGGCCGGGGTTGCCGAGCCCGACGACGAGCAGGTCGGCCGGTGTGCCTCGCCGTTCCCGCCCTTCTCGCCGGCGGGAGAACAGGGCCAGAGGAGCGATCCTCTAGCTCGCGTCGTCGGCCGTGTCGCCGCCCTCGACCTCGGCGGCCTCGCCCTCGGCGGCCTCGCCTTCGACCTCCTCCTCGGGCTCCTCGAGCTCGACGACCTCGACGCGTGCGATGACGACCGGCTCCTCGGGCTCGACGTCGGTGGTGACCCCCACGGGGAGCCGCAGGTCGCCGACCCTGATCGAGTCGCCGACCACCAGGTCGGTGACGTCGGCGGTCAGCTCGGTCGGGATGTTGCCGGGCAGGGCCGTGATCTCGAGCTGGTACAGGACCTGCTCGACCGTGCCGTCGGCCCGGTGGACCTCCTCGGCCTCGCCGGTGAGGGAGATCGGGACCTCGACCGTGATGGGCTCGTCGGCCCGCACCCGCAGGAAGTCGACGTGGAGCACGTCGTGGCGGACCGGATGACGCTGGAGCTCCTTGACGATCGTGAGCTGGGTCTCGCCCTCGACCTGGAGGTTGATCAGCGCATTGAGGCCGGCGTCGGTCGTGAGCACCTGACGCAGCGCCCGCCAGTCGACCGCGACCGAGACCGGGTCGCCGTGGCCGTAGACGACGGCCGGGACCTTGCCCTCGGTCCTGAGACGGTTGCTGGCCCGTGAGCCTGTGGGGCGGCCGGTCTCGGCGACCAGGGTGTTCTCAGCCATGACGCTTCTCGATGTCCTCGACGGCGGTGGTGGGCCCGGGCGCAGCCCCCCGGGGCGGCCGACCACGTTAGCGGATCAGGCCAGGTTCTCGCCGCCGAAGATCTCGCTCACGCTGGTGTCCTCGAAGACGGCGTCGATGGCGTCGGCCACGATGCCCGCGATCGAGAGCACGTCGATGAGGTCGATCTGCTTCTCGGGCGGCAGCGGGACGGTGTCGGTGACCACGACCCGGTTGAGGGGGGCGTTCTTGAGCCGGTCGACCGCCGGATCGGCCAGGACGGCGTGGGTGGCCATGGCCCAGACGTCGACCGCGCCGTGGGCGACGAGCCGCTCGGCGGCGGCGACGATCGTCCCCCCGGTGTCGATGCGGTCGTCGACGATCACGCAGCGGCGACCCTCGACGTCGCCGATCACCGCCCGGGCCTCGACCGCGTCGGTCCTGCCCTTGACGTGCCGCTTGTGCACGAAGGCCAGGTCGGCGTTGAGGTGCTGGGCGAACCGCTCGGCCACCTTGACCCGGCCGGCGTCGGGCGCCACCACCACCAGGTCGTCGTCGCATTCGTTCTTGCAGTACTCGACGAGCACGGGCATGGCCGTCAGATGGTCGACCGGCTTGTCGAAGAACCCCTGGGTCTGGCCCGAATGGAGGTCGACGCTGACCATGCGGCTGGCGCCGGCCGCGGTGAGAATGTCGGCGACCAGCTTGGCGCTGATCGGCTCGCGTCCCTCGGCCTTGCGGTCTTGGCGGGAGTAGCCATAGAGCGGGCAGACCGCGGTGATGCGCTTGGCCGAGGCCCGCTTGGCCGCGTCGATCATCACCAGCTGCTCCATGATCGAGTCGTTGACCGACCCGGCGGCCGACTGGGCGTGGCTCTGGATGATGAAGACGTCGGCGCCGCGCACGGAGTCGGCGAAGCGGCAGTGGCTCTCGCCGTTAGGGAAGCGGCGGATGTTGGTCTCGCCCAATGGCACCCCGAGCGACTCCGCGATGTCGGCGGCCAGTTCGGGATGGGTGGTGCCGGTGTAGAGCCGCAGCGTCTTCTTGGTGATCAGCTCCATGCGCGCCTTCCCGGCTCGTCTCCGGTCGCAGTGTAGAACGGCCCGGTCCTGGTCCCGGACGGCACCCGGCTGCCCGGCTCGAGCACGGCGTAGGGCCCGACCACGGCCCCGTCGCCGATGTCGGCATCTCGGCCGAGGGTGTTGTCGACGCGCGCGTTCTCCCCCACCACGCAGTCGACGAGGTGGGTGCCCGGACCGATCTCGGCCCCGCCGTTGACCACCGTCGCTCCCTGGAGCAGCACGCCGGGGAACAGGGTGACGTCGGGGGCCAGCTGCACCGTGACGTCGACGTAGGTCTGTTCCGGGTCGACCATGGTGACCCCGGCCCGGAGCCAGCGCCGGTTGATGCGCCGGCGCAGCTCCGCCTCGGCCCGGGCCAGTTGGACCCGGTCGTTGACGCCGTTCGTCTCGTGCGGATCGGCGACCACGACTGCGACCACGGGGTAGCCCGCACTGCGCAGGACCTCGATCACGTCGGTCAGGTAGTACTCGCCCTGGACGTTGTCCGGGGTGACCCGCCGCAGGGCGGGGGCGAGGACGCTCCGGCGGAAGCAGTAGATCGAGGTGTTGACCTCGGTGATCGCCCGCTCCTCGGGGGTGGCGTCGCCCTGCTCGACCACGCGGGCCACGGTGCCGTCCTTCTGCCGCACGACGCGGCCGTACCCGGTCGGGTCGTCGAGCTCGGCGGTGAGGATCGTGCAGGCCGCCCCCGACAGTCGGTGCTCACGGACCAGGTTGGCCACCGTCTCCGGGCGCAGCAGCGGGGTGTCGCCGGGCAGGACGAGCACGTCGCCGTCGTCGGCGTCGTCGTCGTCGGGGAAGGCGGTGAGACCGACCATGACCGCGTCCCCGGTCCCTCGTTGGACGCGTTGCTCGACGAACTCGAGCGTCAGCTGGGGCGTGGCCTCGTGCAGCTTCTTGGTCACCCGCTCGGCGCCGTGGCCGACCACGATGACGGCCCGGTCGGCCGAGCACTCGCCGAGCGCGTCGAGCACGTAGAGCACCATGGCCCGGCCGCACAACATGTGGAGCGGCTTGGGCCGGGCCGAGCGCATCCTGGTCCCCTCACCGGCCGCGAGCACGACGGCCGACAGCGGCCGCCTCGAGCCGGGCGACGCCGGGTCGGGACCCGATGCGGTCATGGGTCTGTTCTACCGCCCGCCGGACGCGGGTGCGAGCGCGGCGGGGTCGGTTCGGAACGCTCGGTGCGCTCGGTGCGCTCGGGGGGGAGGGCTCGAACCTCCACTGCCGGATCCAAAGTCCGGAGTTCTGCCGATTGAACTACCCCCGACGGATCGTGGCTCAAGCTAACGCCGGAGCGGTCTCGAGGGTCAGGATCTGGTCGAAATCGAAGATGATCTCGATGCCGCGCCGATGCTGGCCGATGAACGCCAGTCGAGCCTCGCGGTAACACCACCGAGGGTTGCGGAGGGGGCAGGCTCCGATGCCGGCGCTGGTCATGTAGGTGACGACGATGACCCGAGGCGGCGGGTCGGGCTCTGAAGCCCTGGCATCGGCCCGTCGGCGGCGAAACCGCAGCAGCATGGTCGTGAGCACGACTGTAGACCGCTTCCCCGGGGCGGCTTTCGCCAAACGGGACGGGCGCTACCGTCGGACGCCATGCGCTTCACGGGCTGGCCGCCGGAGGCCATCACCTGGTTCGAGGATCTCGAGTCCGACAACTCCAAGGCCTGGTTTCACTCGCACCGCGACGTGTACGACCGGGCCGTGCGCGGGCCGCTCGAGGCCCTGCTGGCCGAGGTCGAGCCCGAGTTCGGCGAGGGATCGGCCTTCCGACCGAATCGCGACACCAGGTTCTCGGCCGACAAGTCGCCGTACAAGACCAACGCGGCGGCGGTCATCCACCGACCGACCGGCGGCTCCTACTACGTGCAGGTCTCGGCCGACGGGCTGATCACCGGGGTCGGCTTCTACCTGCTGGCCCGCGACCAGCTCGACCGGTTCCGCCGGGGGATCGTCGACGACACGGCCGGGCCGGCGCTGGACGCGACCGTGCGGGAGCTGCGGGCGGCGGGCTACGACGTGAGCGGTCACGACCCGCTCACGTCGGCCCCCAGGGGCTACCCCAAGGACCACCCGCGGATCGAGTTCCTGCGGCTCAAGGATCTGCTCGTCGGCCGGAACTATCCGCCCGGGCCGTGGCTGGCCACCCGGCGGGCGTACAACCGGATCGTCGAGTCGTGGCGGGCCGGGGCGCCCGTCCTCGAGTGGATGGACCGAGTCGTCGGCCCGTCCGGCGAAGGCTAGGGTGGCGGCCCTCATGGGCTCGCTGATCAAGAAGCGCCGCAAGCGCATGCGGAAGAAGAAGCACAAGAAGATGCTGAAGAAGACGCGCTGGCAGCGCCGCGCGGGCAAGTAGCGAGCCGACTCTCACCCGATCGACCCGACGGGCGGCGGTGTCGCGGTCCGCACCACGAGCCGGCCGTCCCCCGGGAACGCACCCTCGACGAACCACGACGAGCCGCTGCCCGCCAGCACCGGGCGCTGGCCGGTGGCGTCGCCCAGCCGGTCGCGCCACCTGGCCAGCTCGGGTGCGACCGACAGGGCGGCCGGCTCGAGGTCGTTCGGGCCGTCACCCGACGGTCCGCCGAGCTCGTCCCACGCCCGGTACACGGCCGCCGTCGAGCAGCCGAGCCTCGGCACCACGATCGTGAACTGGCGGTCGACCATCGGCATCGGCTCGATGTTGTCGCCCATGCCGGTGACCCGGGCCCGCCCGCCGACCAGACAGAACGGCACGTCGGAACCGAGCCGCGCCGCCAGCTCGGGGTCGTCGCAGCCGGCCCAGCGCAGCACGCCCGCCGCGTCGGCGGAACCGCCGCCGAGGCCGCCCCCCACCGGGATCCGCTTGGTCAGCGACACCCTGGCCCGCCGGCCGACCGCGGCCAGCGCCCGCCGCACCAGGTTGTCGTCGCCGGTCGGGACCGAGGTCACGTCGACCCCGTCGCCCAGCACCTCGAGGTCGTCGCCGGACGACAGGCGGAGCTCGTCGGCCAGGTCGACCGTGACCATCTCGGCCTCGAGCACGTGGTACCCGTCGGCGCGGCGGCCGACCACCCGCAACGACAGCGTGAGCTTGGCCAGGGCGGCCACGACCTCAGGCGTGGTCACCGGGGAGATCCGTTGGCGTCGGCCAGCCGTCCCCACTCGGCGATCCCCAGCTCCTCGGGCCTGGACGCGGGCGAGATGCCGGCCTGGGCGAAGGCCTCGGGGGTGACCAGGCCGGTCAGCGAGCGCCGCAGCATCTTGCGCCTTTGGCCGAACGCGGCGCGCACCAGCATGAACAACCGGTCGGGATCGGCGTCGACCGCGGGTGCCGGGCGGCGCACGATCCGCACCAACACCGACTCGACCCGGGGTCTGGGCAGGAACACGCTGGGGGGCACCCGGCCCACGAGCTCGGCCGTGGCCAGATAGGCCAGCTTCACCGACGGGATCCCGTAGGCCGAGCCTCCCGGCGAGGCCGCCAGGCGCTCGCCGACCTCCCGCTGGACCATGACCAGCATCGCCCCGATGGCCGGCACGCGGTCGAGCACGTCGAGCACGAGGGGCACGGCCACGTTGTAGGGGAGGTTGGCGACCAGCTTCCAGCGTCGGTCGTCGCCGAGCACCCCGTCCCAGTCGATCGTCATGGCATCGCCGTGGACCACTCGGGCCCCGGTGCCGGCCAGCACCTCGTCGAGCACCGGCAGCAGGTGGCGATCGAGCTCGATCGCGGTGACCTCGGCCCCGGCCTCGGCCAGGGCCAACGTGAGGGCGCCGAGACCCGGGCCGATCTCGACCACCCGGTCGCCGGGTTCGACCTCGGCCAACCGCACGATTCGGCGGATGGTGTTGGGGTCGACGACGAAGTTCTGCCCGAGCGCCCGGCTCGGCTCGATGTCGTGACGCCGCAACAGCTCGACGACCGCGCGCCGCGTCAGGGTCACGCTCCGCTGGTCTACCAGCTGGTCTGCTACCAGGTGATCGTGACCGGGATGATCCCGGTGCCCAGCGGCGCCAGCCGAGCAAACACGTCGTCGTCGAGGTCGATGATCCTGCCCTCGCCGTAGGGCCCCCGGTCGCTCACGATGCAGAACGTGCTGCCCCCGGTGTTGTGGTTGACGACGGTGACCACCGTGCCGAAGGGCAGGGTCGTGTGGGCACACCCGTCCGGGGGGTACCGCGCCGGTTGCCGATACCACGTGGCCAGGCCGTGCTCGGTGTTCGGAGGCGGCGGGGGCGGCGGCGGTACGGGCGGGGGCGGCGGCGGTGCGGTCGTCGGGGCGGCGGCGGTCGTGGGC
>JBOGGX010000171.1:0-4333 GCA_050744245.1 Acidimicrobiales bacterium | reverse complement strand
GGGCAGCCGGTCGGGCCTGGACCGGGCCACCGCCCCCGCGGCCCACAGGGCGGCCCGCCGGTCGAGCCCGAAACCGCCGAACGCCCCGGCGGTGGCCAGCGCCTCGAGCACCGGGAGGGTGGGCGCGATGCGGCGCTGGAAGTCCTCCAGGTCTCGATACGGGCGGCCGTCGGCGATCCGCCGGGCCAGGTCGTCGCCGATGCCCCGCACCGACCCGATGCCGAGCCGCACCGCCGGTCCCCCGACCCCCCATTCCTCGGGCGGAGCCATTCTCGACGCATCTCGCGTCGGTAGGCGGCGCGAGGTGCGTCGAGTTTGCGGGGGTTCCAGCGTGGCCGCCGCGGCGGAGGCGTTGAGGTCGGGGGTGCGGACCTCGACCCCGTGGTGGCCGGCGTCCTGGACCAGCGAGTGGGGCGAGTAGAACCCCATGGGTTGGGCGTTGAGCAGCGCCGCGCAGAACGCCGCCGGGTACCACCGCTTGAGCCACGACGAGGCGTAGACCAGGTAGGCGAAGCTCACCGAGTGGCTCTCGGGGAACCCGTAGTTGGCGAAGGCGACGAGCTTCTCCCAGATGGTGTCGGCCACGTCGCCGGTGATGCCGTTGGCGGCCATGCCGTCGTAGAACCGCGTGTGCAGCCGCTCCATGCGCTCGACCGAACGCTTCGACCCCATGGCCTGGCGCAGCTGGTCGGCCTCGCCCGCGGTGAACCCGGCCACGTCGATGGCGAGCTGCATGAGCTGCTCCTGGAAGAGGGGGACGCCCAGCGTCTTCTCCAGGGCCGGCTTGAGCAGCGGGTGGAGATAGGTGACCGGCTCCCGCCCGTTGCGCCGGCGGATGTAGGGGTGGACCGATCCGCCCTGGATGGGGCCGGGTCGGATCAGGGCCACCTCGACCACCAGGTCGTAGAAGCGGCGGGGCCGCAGCCGGGGCAGCGTGCCGATCTGGGCCCGGCTCTCGACCTGGAACACGCCGATCGAGTCGGCCGCGCACAACATGTCGTAGACCGCGTCGTCCTGGGGGATGGTGGCCAGCTCGATCTCGTCGCCGTGGTGCTCGCGGATGAGGTCGATGGCGTAGTGCAGGGCCGAGAGCATCCCCAGCCCGAGGAGGTCGAACTTCACCAACCCCACCGCGGCGCAGTCGTCCTTGTCCCACTGCAGGACGCTGCGGTTCTCCATGCGGGCCCACTCGACCGGGCACACCTCGACGATGGGGCGGTCGCAGATGACCATGCCCCCCGAGTGGATGCCGAGATGCCGGGGGAAGTGCTCGACCTCATGGGCCAGCTCGAGGACCGGGACGGGGATGGTGACGTCGGGGAGCCGGGCCGTGGCGTGGACCGAGCCCCAGGCGTCGACCTGCTTGGACCAGGCGTCCTGCTGGCCCGGCGCCGCCCCCAGCGCCTTGGCCATGTCGCGCACGGCCGAGCGGGCCCGGTAGGTGATGACGTTGGCCACCTGGGCCGCGTGCTCGCGCCCGTAGCGCCCGTAGACGTACTGGATGGCCTCCTCCCGCCGGTCGCTCTCGATGTCGATGTCGATGTCGGGTGGCCCGTCGCGCTCGGGCGAAAGGAACCGTTCGAACAGCAGGCCGAGCGACACCGCGTCGGCGTTGGTGATGCCGAGGGCGTAGCAGACGGCCGAGTTGGCCGCCGATCCCCTGCCCTGGCAGTAGATGTTGGTCCGCCGGCAGAAATCGACGATGTCCCACACCACCAGGAAGTAGCCGGGGAACCCGAGCCGCTCGATCAGCGCCAGCTCGTGGTCGATCTGGTCGTACGCCCGTCGCCCTTCGGCCGCGTTGCGGGGCCCGTAGCGGCGGGCCGCCCCCTCGTCGACCAGCCGGCGCAGGTAGGTCATCTCGTCGAGCCCGTCGGGGCAGGGGTAGGGCGGCAGCTCGGGCGCGACCAGATTGAGATCGAAGGCGCAGGCCCGGCCCAGCTCGGCCGCCCGCTCGACCACCCCCGGGTAGCGGCGGAACCGCCTGGCCTGTTCCGCACCCGAACGGAGGTGGGCGGCGGCCGCCGCCGGCAGCCAACCGTCGAGCTCGTCGAGGCTGCGCCGGGCCCGCACTGCGGCCATCGCCGTGGCCAGCCGGCGCCGGGCCGGCGTGGCGTAGTGGACGTTGTTGGTGGCGACCGTCTCGACCCCGGCCCGGGCGGCCAGCTCGGCCAGGGCGTCGTTGCGGACCGAGTCGAGCGGGTCGCCGTGGTCCCACAGCTCGACGAACACGTTGCCCGGACCGAACAGGGCGACCAGGTCGGCCAGGGCCCTGGCCGCGGCGGCCGGACCGTCCCGGGCCAGGGCGGCGGGGACGCTCCCCTTGCGGCAGCTGGTGAGCACCGCCCAGTGGCCGGCGTGGGCCTCGGCCAGATGCGACAGGTGGTAGCTGGGTTTGCCCTTTTCGCGTCCGCCCATCTGGGCCTCGCTCAGCACCCGGGCCAGGCGGGCGTAGCCGGCCGGGTCGCGGGCCAACACGACCAGGTGCCGACCCTCCGGATCGGGAATGCCGTTCTGCGGCGCGGTCAGCCCGAGCGACAGCTCGGCGCCGAAGACGGTGGGGAGGCCGACCTCGCGGGCCGCCTCGGCGAAGCGGACCACGCCGTAGAACCCGTCGTGGTCGGTGATGGCCAGGCTCTCGAGCCCGAGCCGGACCGCCTCCTCGGCCAGCTCCTCGGGGTGGGAGGCGCCGTCGAGGAAGCTGAAGTTGGAGTGGCAGTGCAGCTCGGCGTAGGGCACGGCCCCAAGAGGCCGCGTCGAGATATCGGCCGGCGGCACGTACGGCAGCCGCCGCCGCGACCAGGCCGGGCTGTCGCCCCCGTTGGCGAAGTCGGGGACGTTGGTGGGCCGGCCGTCCGGCCGCCGATCCGAGAGCCGCCGCTCGATCTCCCGCCAGGGCACCGGCGGGTTGTTGTACGCCACGCCCCCGTTCTAGCGAACAGATGTTCGCCTTGTCCAGAGGTGGTGGAACCTACTCCGAGCGCAGCCCGGCGGCCGGGCCGGCTCGGGCGGCCATCCGGGCCGGCACCGCGGCGGCGACGAGGGCAACGACGAGCCCGCCGGCCACGGTGACCAGCACCCACAGGACGGGCGTCGAAGGCTCGGCCACGACGCCGAGCTGGGAGGCGAAGGCTCGCCAGGCGAGGCGGCCGGCGACCACCCCGAGGGGCACACCGAGCCCGAGCGCCGCAACCATGGTTGCCATCGCCTGGACGCGCACCGAACCGCGGACCTGGCGATCGGTGAACCCGATGGCGCGCAGGACGGCCAGCTCGCGCCGTCGCGAGCGGACCGAGACCACCACGGCGAACGACAGCCCGATCGCGGCGGCCAGCACGACCAGGCCACCGACGACCGAAGGCAGGGTCCGGATCGAACGGGCGTCGTCGATCTCGGGCGGCCGGATCGGCGCGTCGTACTCGATGAGCCCGTCGCCGCTGAGGTCCCAGCGGGAAACGTCGCGGAGCGCGGCCCGGACGACCTGCGGGTCGGCCCCGTCGACGAGATCGATGCCGACGAAGCCCATGTCGACCAGCAGGCCGTCCTCGTCCTCGAAGGGGCCGGCGGGGAGCAGGAGGCCGGTGCCGGGTGTCGCCCGGTCCGAGAGGTAGGGGCCCAGCGCCGGGAACACGACCAGACCACTGACCGTCATCCGGCGCGACTCGACCCCGTCGCCGACTTCGACCTCGTCGCCGACCTCGATCCCCCGCTCGACCGCCGTCCGCAGGCCGAGGGCCACCTCGTCGTCGCCGGATGGCGCCTCTCCCTCGAGCACGGTGACGTCATTGTCGGCGTCGCCGTCGACCCTGATCATCGACAGCATGAGCTCCCCGTCGAGATCGATGGAGTTGGCGAAGCTGAGCGCGGTCCACCCGGCCACCTCGTCGTGCCCGTCGAGCGTGTCCTCGACGGCGTCGAGATCGAGGGGGCCATAGCCCACATTGCTGATCACCGCGAGGTCCCACGTCCAGCCGTGCGGCCGGAGTCGAGATCAGGGCCGACAGGCTGGCCGCGAACACGATGAGGGTGAGCAATGCGACCGCGGCGACGACCGCGCCGGCCACGACCAGCCCCGAGCCGCGGCCGCCGTAGGCGGCACGGACGCCCTCGGAGATCTCGGGCCGGCCGCCGAAGGCCGCGAGGCGAGGATGGAACGACGCCGCATCGGTGCGCCGCAGCGGGCGCCCGGCCCGGCGGGCCGATGCCGCCGCCAGCCACAGCATCATCAGCGCCAGGAGGGCGGCCATCCCGACCGCGCCGAGGCCGGCCCAGCCGGGCAACGTCCGCCCCGGCGACGGGTCGACGGCGCGCACGTTGCCCACGGGACCGATCG
>JBOGGX010000170.1:0-6596 GCA_050744245.1 Acidimicrobiales bacterium | reverse complement strand
GGTGGTCCGCGGCGTTGGGCCGACGTGGTCGGCCGCGGTGACGAAGCTCATGACACCAGGTTCACACGGCGAACCGCTCCGCTGCGGCCGCGGTCGCCGTCCTCGGGGTGCCGTCCGCCGATGACGGTGGCCGGTCGCCGCCGAAAGCTGATGCAATGTGGCGGTGATGGGTCGGCGGGTCGTGGTCGCCCTGGTCATCGTGGCCCAGTTGGCGCTGGTGGCCAGGGGGTACTGGTCGGACCACAAGGAGTTCGCCTTCCACATGTTCCCCGAGGCCAGCACCTGGCAGGCCGACATCGTGCGGGTCACCGTCGACGGCCGCAGGGTCCCCGTCGTCGAGGCGTGGTTCGGGTACCGCTGGCACGAGCTCGTCACCGACCGTGGCCTCTCGACGCCTGCGGTCGTCGCCATGCCGACGCCGGGGTCGACAACCAGCTCGCGTTTCTCCAGGCCGCGCTCGACTGGGTCGCGGCGCACACCGACCGAGACCGCGAGACCAGCCACCTGGAGGCGACCGTCACCTACTGGCTCAACGACGACGCGCCCCGGACGGTCGTGCTCCGCAGCCCGGAGCGGACGGCGGCCGACGCGGGATGACCGCCCCCGCCGCGGCCCGACCGGCGGCGCCGACCCGTCCGGGCGGACTCTTGGCCCGGTTCGACGAGCTGCTCGGACGCAGGGTCAGCCTGCGGTCGCTCCGCCTGCTCCGCATCGCCGTTGGCCCGGTGGTCCTGCTGCACCTCCGACCGTTCCTGGCCGACGCGTGGCGCGGCACGATCTACCGCGACGTCTTCCACGAGCCCTACGCCGGGTGGTACCCGGAAGCCCCCCGTCTCGTGCACACCGGCCTGCTCGGCCTCGCCGTCGCCGCCGCGCTGGGGATGACCGCGGGATGGAGGACGCGGGCGGCGACGGCGACGACGTTCGGGGTGGTGGCCCACAACCTGTTCCTCTCGACCACCCACTTCCACAACAACCGCGCCTACCTGGTCATCGTGCTGGCCGGGCTGGCCGCAGCTCCGTGCGGGCGCAAGCTCTCGGTGGACGCCTGGCTGCGCCGACGACGTGAGCTCCCGCCGCTCGACCCGCGGGCACCGGCGTGGCCCCTGTGGCTGCTGCGGTTCGAGGCCTCGACCGTCTACGGCGCCTCGGGGCTGAGCAAGCTGCTCGACGCCGACTGGTTCGGTGGAACCGTGACCTGGCTGCGGATGGTCCAGGTGGAGGACCGGCTGTCCGCCTCGGTCCTGCCGGACTGGGCCGTTGCCCTCCTCGTCGACCGGTCCTTCCACACCGGGGCGGCCAAGGCGATCATGCTGACCGAGTTGTTCATCGCGTTCGGTCTGTGGTCGCGCTCGACCCGCTACGCCGCCGTCTGGGTGGCGGTGGGCTTCCACGTCGCCATCCAGCTCACCGCCCGGGTCGAGGTGTTCTCGATGCTGGCGATCGCCGCCCTGGTGATCTGGGCGGTGCCGTCGACCCGCGATCGCGTCATCGTCGTCGACGCCCGCCGGGCGGACCTGCGCCGGCTCATGGCCGTCGTCGGCGCGCTCGACTGGTCGGCCCGGTTCCGCGTCGTACCGGCCCGAGCCGGAACGCAGCTGGTCGTCGTCGATCGCGACCAGCGGGTCGTCGGGGGGCGGGCGGCGGTGGCGTTCGTGCCCAGCCGGCTGCCGCTGACCGCATGGTTCGCCCTGCCGGTCAGCGGGTGCATAGGGAGAGGGGCAGCGAGGACAGGCCGCGCAGGTTGATCCGGCCGTTCCACGTCGGCGGGCCGGACAGGTCCAGCCGGGGGAACCGCTCGACGAGTCGACCGATCGCCACCCGGCCCTCGAGCCGCGCCAGCGACGCGCCGAGGCAGTAGTGCGCCCCGCCGCCGAACGAGAGGTGCTGCGCCGCGCCCGCGCGCTGAAGATCGCGGTCATCGGCGGTCTCGCCCCACCGGGCCTGGTCTCGGTTGGCCGAGCCCAGCACGAGCACGACGAACGATCCGGCTTCGATGGTGTGGTCGCCGACGTCGACGTCGGCCACCGTGATGCGGCGCGACATCTGCACCGGGCTGTCGGAGCGCAGCAACTCGTCGATGGCCCCGGCGACCAGCCCCGGCTCGCGGACCAGCGCCTCGAGCTCGTCACGATGGTTGACGAGCGCGAGCACGCCGTTGCCGATGAGTTTGACGGTCGTCTCGTGCCCGGCGACGTAGAGCAGCAGGATCTGCTCGAGGAGCTCCTCGTCCGACAGGACCTCGCCCTCGTCCTCGGCCGCGATGAGCGCCGACAGCATGTCGTCGGACGGATGGCGGCGCTTCCAGTCGATCGCATCGGTGAGGAAGGCACGCATGGCGTCGCCGGCCACGGCGATGGCCTCGAGCGCCGCCGGATCGAACAGCGGCTCGAGCGAGCGGACCAGCTGACCCGACCAGCTGCGCAGCCGGTCCGCGTCGGTCTCCGGCATCCCGAGCATGTCGGAGATGACCGTGAACGGGAGCGGGAAGGCCAGGTCGCCGATGAGGTCGAACCGCCCGGGCCCGGCCGCAGCGGCCCGATCGAGGGCGGCGTCGGTGAGCGCGGCCACCCTGGGACCGAGCGCGGCCAGCGCCTTGGGGCTGAACGCCTTGGACACGAGGCGGCGCAGCCGGGTGTGGTCGGGCGGGTCGCGGTTGAGCATCGCGTACTGGCCCCGGTCGGCCCGGTCGCCGATCAGCTCGCGGGTGAGGTGGTCGATCGGCCGGGGCCGGGCCCTGCGGTCCTCGACGCTGAGCGTCGGATCGCGGAGAAACCGGCTCACATCGTCGTAGCCGAACAGCAGCCAGAAGTCCAAGGGGCTGCGGTGCACGGGGTCGTGCTGCGCAGCCGGGCGGTCCGAGGATACGGATCCTCGGTGAACCCGGGCTCGAAGGTTGTACCCGAGGACATCTCGTCCGGCCGGCGCGGCGGTCTACGGTCGCACCGGGGGCCGGGCGGCCGCACGCGGGATCAGCTCGACAACGAGGCCAAGGCGAAGCAGATCAAGGGCCGCTCGAGGATGAACAAGGCGGAACTCGTGCGGACCGTCGGTCGCTGACCTTCCGTCGTCCTGACGGGCAGCCGCGCCTGCCCGTCCGGACTCCCGATGGCCCTGCCCCGGGCGGGCGCCCGCCCGGAGGATGGCCCGATGAGCTTCGCGATCGACTTCAGCCACATCGAGCAGAACAACCCGTTCCCGTCGGGGACCGACCGGCTGGTGTACAACGTGACCAACAACGGGCCCGATGACCCGGGCCACCAGGATTACGTGCAGACGTGGGGTTCCGATGGAACGGTGCACCTCGACCAGTACGTCGACGCGCCGGCATCGTCCGCCGGCGGGTCCTACGGCGTGTTCCTCGACGTGAGCGCGCTGGCGCCCGGCTACTACGACCTGTCGGTGACGTTGCCGGACGGGACGGCGCTCGGAACGACGGTCATCGTCCAGTAACGGGAGGTCGGCGTCGAGCATGCGGGCGTGGGTGATCGAGGCGCCTGGACCGATCGACACCCGACCGCTGCGCCCGGTCGAGCGGACGGCGCCCATACCTGCGCCAGGGGAGCTCAGGGTGCGGGTGTCCGTGTGCGGCGTGTGCCGGACCGACCTCCACCTGGCCGAGGGCGATCTCGCGCCCCGGCGGCCGGGCGTGGGCGTCGTGCCCGGCCACGAGATCGTCGGGGTCGTCGACGCGCTAGGACCGGGAGCGTCCCGCTTCGCCGTCGGCCGGCGGGTCGGCATCGCCTGGTTGCGCCACACCTGCGGGTGCTGCCGGTTCTGCCTGCGGGGCGACGAGAACCTGTGCCGATCCCCTCGCTTCACCGGCTGGGACGACGATGGCGGCTATGCCGAGTTCGCCGTCGTCGATGAGCGGTTCGCCTACCAGCTGTCGGACGTCTTCACCGACGAGGAGGCGGCACCGCTCCTGTGTGCCGGCATCATCGGCTACCGGGCGCTGCGTCGCGCCGCCCTCCCGCCCGGCGGACGGTTGGGCATCTACGGCTTCGGCGGGTCTGCTCATCTCGCGGCCCAGGTTGCGATCCGTGAGGGGGCGACGGTCCACGTGGTGACCCGTTCGTCCGAGGCTCGGCGGCTCGCCCTCGAGCTCGGCGCCGCCTCGGCGGCCGGCGTCGACGAACCGCCGCCCGAGCCGCTCGACGCCGCCATCCTGTTCGCCCCGGCCGGTGGGCTGGTGCCGGTGGCGCTCGAGGCGCTCGATCCCGGCGGCACGCTCGCGGTGGCCGGCATCCACCTGTCGACCATCCCGCCGCTCGACTACCAACGGCACCTGTTCGACGAGCGTCAGGTCCGCAGCGTCACCGCCAACACCCGGGCCGACGGTGTCGAGTTCCTGGCCGTCGCGGCCGAGATCCCGATCCGGGTGACCACGGTGCCCTATCCCTTCGCCGCCGCCGACCGGGCCCTCGACGACCTCGCCCACGACCGCTTTGCCGGCGCCGGGGTACTCCGGATGGCGTGACCCGACCCCGCTGGTTCTGTCGCCCTGAGGTCTCGAAAAGCGGGACCTGGGGGTTACAGAACCGGGAAATCGAGCCTCGGGTGCTCGTGTACTACGGCAGTCGTCGGCTATGACGGTCGGGCATGGACGGCGCCGACGTCGCGATCGCGGGGCGACGTGACGCGGCCGTGGCCGGGTCGCTGGCGGCTGGTGTCGCCCTGGCCGCAGGCGAGCTGGCGTCGGGGCTCGCCTCGTCGGTGCCGTCGTTGGTGCTGGCCGTCGCCGACGTCGTCGTCGACCTGACGCCCGGCGGGATCGTCCGCTGGAGCATCGACACGGTCGGGAGCCGACAGAAGGCGGCGCTCGTCGCCGGGATCGTCGTGTTCACCCTCGGGCTCGGAGCCTGGTTCGGGATCATGGCCCGGCGTCGGTTCTGGGCGGGTGCGGCCGGTTTCATTGCGTTCGGGCTGGTCGGAGGTTGGGCGGGAGCACGAGGGGAGGCGTCGTCGAACGTCGCGGCCTGGCTGTCCGCCGCGGTGGCGACCGGTGTCGGTCTCGCCCTGCTCCGGGGCCTGCTCGCCCTGGCCGCGTCGTCGGCGGCCGACCTGGCCGCGCCCGATCGTCGGCTGGACGAGCGCGTCAGGAGCCGGCGTCGATTTCTGCTCGCCGCCGGCGCCACCGCCGTCGTGACCCTGTCCGGTGCCGCCGCGGGGAGTTTTCTCCGGCTCGCGGGCAATGTCGAGGCCGCCCGCAGCCGGGTGGCGGCACGCCTGCGTTCGAGGACGGCACCCCCGGTCCCGGCCGGTGTCGAGGTGTTCGACCCGGTCGACGGGATCACGCCGCTGGTCACGCCGAACGGCGACTTCTACCGGATCGACACCGCCATCCTCGTGCCGCAGGTCGATCCGACGGACTGGACGCTCGCGATCACCGGCCTGGTCGACCGGCCGCTCGAGTTCACCCTGGACGACCTCATGGCGATGGACCTCGTCGACGAGTACATCACGCTCTCGTGCGTCTCCAACGAGGTCGGCGGCGACCTGGTCGGGAACGCATGGTGGAGCGGCGTGCCCCTCGCCGACCTGCTCGACCGGGTCGAGGTGCGCGACGCGGCCACCCAGGTCGTCGGACGATCGGTCGACGGCTGGACCGGTGGGTTTCCCTACGAGATCGCGACGGACGGGCGCCCGGCGATGGTGGCGGTGGCCATGGGCGGGGAGCCGCTGCCCGTCGAGCACGGGTTCCCGGCCCGGCTGGTCGTGCCCGGCCTCTACGGCTACGTCTCCGCCACCAAGTGGCTGGCCGAGATCGAGCTGACGACGTGGGACGGCTTCGACGGCTACTGGATCCCTCGGGGGTGGGCCAAGGAGGGCCCGATCAAGACCCAGTCGCGCATCGACGTCCCCCGGCGGGGGGCGACGGTCCCCGCGGGCCGCACGGCGATCGCCGGGATGGCCTGGGCGCCGATCCGCACGATCAGCGCGGTCGAGGTCCGGGTCGACGACGAGCCGTGGCTGCTCGGCCGGCTGTCCGGCCCGCTCTCCGACAGCTCATGGGTGCAATGGGTCGTCGAAGCCGACCTGGCGCCGGGGTCCCGCCGCCTCCAGGTGCGGGCCACCGACGGGACCGGGGCGACGCAGACGTCCGCCACCGCCCCGCCGGCACCGTCGGGAGCGACCGGCTGGCACACCGTGGAGGTGACGGTCGACGGCCGAGGGGCGCGGGGGCGCGGGCGGTCTTCGTCTCCCCTTCACGACGAGTTCACCGATCGGACAACGGGTCGTCGTCCGCACCTCATAGCTTCGCCGGCGAACGACCCGTGACCGTGGAACACGACGCGGGTTGATCGGCGGGAGCCTGGCCTCGGCCCCGCGGTTTGAGCGGGGTCGACGGCCTGCTGCGAGCGGTGCCGGCCGCGGGCCAAGGGGTGGCCCCGGCCGGCCGAGCGTCGAGCCGGCCGCGGTCCGCCTCAGACGTGCCCCCGGCCGTCCTGAGCCGCCGGGCCGGCCGGGTCCTCCTCACGCGTTTGCGCGCGCTCAAGTCCGCATGCGACCCACCAGTGCCCTTAAAGGGCACGTTGGGCGCGTTAGCTTCTGGCGGTGGTCGGCTCGACGGGTGACGGCGGGGACAGGGGAGG
>JBOGGX010000169.1:0-18390 GCA_050744245.1 Acidimicrobiales bacterium | reverse complement strand
CCCACCACCACCCAGATCCGAGGGCGCCGCTGGCCGACTGACTACCATCCCCACAGCCCACCCACGAGCCTCGACACCTGTGCATTTTCGGTGATCGGGCCTGTGCAATTTCCGCGATCGGCAGCAGCGCTCAGGCGTTCGTCGACGCGAACCCCCGGGCGAGCCTGAGCGGTCCACGCCTGGCGTCCTGGGAAGACATCCGCACAGAAGCGACCGAGGTGGCCAGAGACGCCCAGATCCTTCTCGGGATCGGTGCCCGGCTGCTCGGTCTGCTCGCCGTGGCCAGCCTCTCGGTGCTGGTCGGCGGCAAGATGGCCGACCAGACCAGACGCGTCGGACTCCTCAAGGCAGTCGGCGGCACACCGAGCCTGGTCGCTGCCGTGCTGCTCGCCGAGTACATCGTCGTGGCCCTCGTCGCGGCCGCGGCGGGGTTGGCGATCGGATCGCTGACCGCTCCGTTGCTCACGGGTTCGATTGTCGGTCTCATCGGCAGCGCAGGCACGCCGGGGATCACCATCTCCACGATCGGCTTGGTGACCACCGTGGCGCTCGGAGTCGCGGCCGTCGCGACCGTCGTACCTGCCGTCCGCGCCGCCCGCACCAGCACCGTCCACGCGCTCGCCGACGCGGCACGCCCACCCCGCCGCACCGGCTGGCTGATCGCGATCTCGGCGCGACTCCCCGTGCCCCTCCTCCTCGCCCTGCGGGTCGCCGGCCGCCGGCCTCGCCGGGTCGTGGTTGGTGCGGTCAGCATCGCGATCACGGTCAGCGGGATCTACGTCGCACTCCTCCTCAACGCCTACCTCACCACCCGACAACTCGCCGGCGGACTGGACGATCCCCAGATGCAGCTACCGAGCCAGGTGATCCGCGTCGTGATCGTCATGGTGCTCTCCCTGGCCGCGGTCAACGCCATATTCATCACCTGGGTGACGGTCCACGACAACCGCCTACCTCCGCGCTGACGCGCGCTCTCGGAGCGACACCCCGTGAGGTGAGCTCCGCGTTGGCGATCGCTCAGGGTCTTCCCGCGCTCGTCGGCGCCATCCTGGGCGTCTTCCCGGGAGGCGTCGCCCTGTTCGCCGCCATCAACGCGATCACCGGCGGCGACAGCGACAGAGCCACCCTGCCGCCGCTCTGGCAACTGCTCACCCTCGTGGCGGGGACCGTGTCGTCGTGACCGCCCTCACCGCCCTCCCCGCCCAGCTCGGCAGCCGACATCCCGTGACCGAGACCCTCCAAGCCGAACTCGCCTGATGAGCGGCCTGGCGCGGCTGTCGTGCATGTCGGTCCGCCACCGCGCCGAGACAGTGATCTACGACGTGTTGCGGCCAGGCTCCGATCTTGGACGGATATCTCGGCCCGGTCTCGCCGCGGCCGGGTGGTCGTGAATGGAGATGACGGATCGGCTGTCGCCGGTGCGAGCGAACCTTTGTCGGGACCTGCCTGCGGGATGGCAACGACGTTGGACCCTGATGGCATCTGGCGGCTCGACGTTGCTGCCGATGCCTGCCCCCGAGCGCGGCTTGGCGAAGCCACCCTGTCCTGGGCCGCAAGAGTCGCCACCACGATCGGCGTGGATCGGGCGCTCGGGCACGCTTGGCCTTGGCCATAAGGTGCTACCTGATGGATCAGATGCAGCAACGCCTCAGCGGCTAACGAACGCGATGCCGATGGCGGGGGTGGGTAGGCCAGTCGTGAGAAGCCGCCCAGACGACGAACTGGTCGAGGACCTGGTCGGCGACAGCCTCGGTGGCGACGGTCGTGGTCGCCACGGCGGTGACGGCGAGCACGATGAGCACCACGTCGATGCCGATCCGCCACGGCGATGTCGACGACCAGCAGTGCTCGGCGGGCGGTCCGCCGGGTCGTGGTGACGCGTCAAGCGACCGCCTCCTCGCGACTCCGCCACAGCGCGACGGTGGAGGCGCCACCCCAGAGCAGGAACCACGGATCCCAGAAGTAGGTGTGCCAGGCGAGCGCGTGCTCGTCGGCACCGTCGGCTGCGCCTATTGCGCCGAGCTCGACGAGCAGTCCGACACCGGTGAGCAAACCTCCGTAGACCGTGAGCCCGACCGACACGAGCCAACCCAGCGCGCGAGCCCGGCGTGATCTCGGCCAGGATGGGAGGCGCTCCGAAGCCACACCCACCAACACAAGCGGCGCAGCAGCAGCGACGAGCTTGGCGACGACCAACACCCACAGGGTGGCCACGAACACCGGCCGATCGTTCCCGACCCCAGCGCTCGATCTCACCACCGACGGTGTCGAGCAACGCTGTGCCGCCGAGCGCCCAGTACGCGCTCATCGCTGCGCTCGCCGCGCCGAGGAACGCCGCGATGCTCGCGGCCAACACGCCACGGCGGTCGAGTTGCTTCATGTCCCCCATGGTGCACGGCGATCGGCTCGGGCACGCGCAGGAAGTGCTCGGTAGCGACGACGACGTGGGACAGAGCCGCGTGCTCGCCTCTGCTGCGCCGTTCACGCGTCGTAGTTCAGGGGATCGAGCAGCGCGCTCCGATCCACCCAACTCTCGGCGGTCATCGGCCTCCACCAGACGGCTTGGCAGCACCTCCGGCGCTGCAGACGACCGGCGGCGCAAGCGGCGATCCGCCGGACGAGATCGAGGCCGTCGTCGCCTCCGTCGAGAACAGGACTCGGCTCGCAACGCTAGACATCGGCGGGCCGAAGGCGAGATTTCCCGCTACGTGATGTAGGGCGGGTAGTGGTCATCGACGCCGGTCAGGACGCGGCCGAGGGCGATGCGGTGCTCGTGGGCGAACTGGTGGTGCTGCTGGACGGCCTGGACGTCGTCGAGGGCTCGCAGGAGCGGGCTGCCGGCCACGCCCGCACCCGGCCGCGCCCCATCGACGAGTGGATCGAGATCGCCGTGCCGGCCATCGTCGACGACGACACGTTCGCGGCGGCCGCCCGGCGGCTGGAGGACAACCGGCGCTTCTCGGCCCGCAACACCAAGGAACCGTCGCTGCTGATGGGGCTGGTGTCCTGCCAGAGTTGCGGGTACGCCTACTACCGCACGTCGACGCGCACCGAGAAACGCAAGCCTACTACTACCGCTGTCTCGGATCGGACGACTACCGCTACGAGCACGGACGCGTCTGCGAGAACCAGCCGGTGCGAGCCGACTACCTCGACGAACTCGTGTGGACACAGGTGACCGCGCTGTTGGCCGATCCCGCTCTGGTGCAGGCCGAGCTGGATCGGCGCCTCACCGAGCTGCGCGCCGCCAACCCCGCTACCGCCGAGCGCTCCCGGCTCGAACTCGAACTCACCCGTGCCACCAAGAGCATCGAGCGTCTCGTCCACGGCTACCAAGAAGACCTGCTCACCCTCGACGAGCTGCGAGCCCGCATGCCCGACCTGCGCGCCAAAGAAGCGAGCCTGCGCGGATCTCTCACCTCGCTCGAGGCGCAGCTCCTTGACCGCGACACCTACCTGAAACTGGCCGGAGATCTCGAGGGATTCCTCGGCCGGCTGCGCGACACAGCCGACACAGCCACCATCGAAGACCGCCAGAAAGTACTGCGCAGCGTGGTCAAAGAGGTCCTCGTCGGAGCCGAACGCGTCGTCATCCGCCACTCGATCCCGGTCGCCGATCACCCCTTTCGGCCCGCCGGTTATCGGTTGCGTTTGAGGCGTCAGCACCCCGCCTTGTGGAGTTCCCTCCTCGGTCGGGCTGAACTGCCCCCGTTCCATCACTCCCGCCTTGAGCCAGGCCCGGATCGCCCCTCGTGCGGGGAACGAGCCGAGCTGGGCTGTTGGCGGCCTGAGTATCTGGTGATGTAGCCGCGGGGTTCGGCCGTGCTCTTTGGTGAGGAGCAGGATGGGGTGCGGGGGCGCGGAGCTGGCGACGAGGATGTGCGGTCCCTGTTCGCGAGTGGGCCCCTCCCCGTCAGTTGGTGACTGCGCCGGGAGGGGCCCAAGGCGGTGTTGCCACCGTGGCCATCGTATGGGCCTGCGCCTTGTCCGTCGACGAGTACCGGGGCGCGGGCCGCGATGTGGTGGTGCCCCGGCCGGCGTGTCCGGGCTGCGCGGCGTCGATGTCGTTCTGGTCGGGCTATGAGCGTTCGCTGCGTTGTGGTGGCCGCTGCCTGAAGCTGTGGGTGCGCCGGGCGCGCTGTGGGTCGTGCCGGGCCAGCCATGTTCTGTTGCCGTCGTTCTGTCTGGTGGGCCGGCTCGATGAGGTCGAGGCGATCGGCGAGGTCGTTGCCGTGGTGGTCGGCGACGGCGGTGGGGTGCGGCCGGTGGCTGCCGGCGTCGAGGTTCCGCACACCACCGCTCGCGATTGGGTGCGGCGCTTCCGTCGGCGTGCCGAGGTGGTCGCGGCCGGGTTCGCCGCGCTGGTGGTCGAGCTGTCGGGCTGGGCACCGAGGCTGGCGGCCGAGACGGCCCGTGGGGCGCTGGCCGCGATCTGGCTTGCGTTCAGCGCGGCGGGTGCTCGGGCCGGGCCGCTCCTGCCGGGCCTGTGGGGCTTCGCCGCGCTGGTCAGCGGCGGGAGGTTGCTGGCGGCCAACAGCGATCCGCTCTCGATCGTGCTCGGCCGGCGTCGTTTCATGCCTCCTGTCCCGTGACATCGACGACGAGGAGGACCACTCCATGGCGGAGGACCACGCGGAGGCGATCGCCTTGCACCGCTGGGCGGTGATCGCCGAGGCCGCCAACCCCAGGCTGAGCCCGGCCCAACGGGGCGCGGTGGTGCGCGCCGCGGCGGCGCGCATCCACGCCCATCCCGACGGCAGCGAGCGCCGCTACTCCCGGGGCACCATCGACCGGTGGATCCGGGCCTGGCGGGCCGGCGGCCTGGAGGCCCTTGCCCCCCGGGCCCGTGCCGACGCCGGCGTGGTGCGCCGCCGTCCCGAGCTGTTCGAGGAGGCGGCCGCCCTGCGCCTCGAGGTGCCGGCCCGCTCGGCGGCGCAGATCGCTGACATCATCTGGCACCGCCACGGCGTGCGGGTCGCCGAGCGGACCCTGCGGGCCCAGCTACGCCGGCGGGGCCTGCATCGCGAGGCCCTGGCCGCCGAGCCCAAGGCGTTCGGCCGCTACGAGGCCGAGCGCCCCAACGAGCGCTGGATCACCGACGTGCTGGTCGGCTCGTGGGTGCCGCATCCCCGCGTCGCCGGGTCGGTGCGCGCCCGCCTGTTCTTGATCGTCGATGATCACTCCCGGCTGCTAGTCCACGGCCGGTTCATGACCGCCGAGAACACCCGGGCCGGCCAGGACGTGCTGCGGGCCGCCATCGTGCGTCGGGGCCTGCCCGAGGTCCTGTATGCCGACCGGGGCGCGCCCTTCGCCAACCACATGCTGGCGAGGACCTGCGCGGTGCTGGGCATCCGCCTGGTCCACTCCAAGCCGTACTCGCCCGAAGGCCGAGGCAAGCAGGAGAGGCTCAACCGCTACATCCGCGAGCGGTTCATCGCCGAAGCCGAACACGTCGGCATCGACAGCGTCGACGACCTCAACGACCGTTTCGCAGCCTGGACGGACCAGGTGGCCAACCGGCGCACCCACGCCGAGACCAACATGACCCCCGAGACCCGCTGGGAGGCGGGCGGTCCGCCCCGGGCCGGCGATCCCGCCCGGCTGGCCGAGGCGTTCCGGTGGTCGGCCCAGCGCAAGGTGACCCGGACCGCCACCGTGAGCCTGGACGGCAACCACTATGCCGTCGATCCCGCCCTGGTCGGGCGGCGGGTCGAGCTGCGCTTCGACCCCGAGGACCTCACCGCCATCGACGTGTTCATGGAGGGCCGCCCCGCCGGCGTGGCCACCCCGTTCGTGGTCGGCCACCACACCCACAAAGCCGTCCCCCAAGCGGCCCGACCCGCCCCGCAGGCCACCGGTGTCGACTACCTCGGCCTGGTCGCCGCCGCCCACGAGGCCGAGACCGTCGGGCCCATCTCCTTCGCCCAAGCACCCCTGTTCGACAGCGACGACGGCGACGACGGCAACCCGATGGGGGCACGGCAATGAGTCGGGCGCCGTGGGTCGCCCACTTCGGGCTCACCCGCACCCCGTTCTCCAAGTCCATCGCCGCCAAGGACCTCTTCGGCCGGGTCGCCCACCAAGAGGCGGTGGCCCGCATCGGCTTCTGCGTCGCCGAGTCCGCCCTCGGAGTGATCGTGGGCGACGTCGGCGCGGGCAAGACGATCTCGGTGCGCGCCGCGGTGGCCGGCCTCGACCCCACCCGCCACACCGTCATCTACATCGCCAACCCCGCCTTCGGCACCCGGGGGCTGTATGTCACCATCGTGCGGGCCCTCGGCGCCCAGCCCCGCTTCCACAAGGCCGAGGTCATGGCCCAGGCCGCCGACCTGTTGGCCGCCGAGCAAGCCGAACGCCACCGGCGGGTGCTGGTCGTGGTCGACGAAGCGCATCTGCTCACCCCCGCCCAGCTCGAAGAACTCCGCCTCCTCACCAGCCAGGACATGGACTCCGCCTCCCCGTTCGCCGGCATCCTGGTGGGCCAGCCCACCCTGGCCCGCCAGCTGCGCATGGGCGTCTTCGCCGCCCTGGACCAGCGCATCGCCACCCGGTATGCGATCAAAGCCATGGACCTGGCCGAGTCCGCCGCCTATCTGCGCCACCACCTCGCCCTGGTCGGCCGGGACGACGCCCTGGTCGCCGACGACGCCATCGCCCGACTCCACCGCGTCTCCAACGGACTGCCCCGCGCCCTCAACAACGCCGCCATCGCCGCCCTCATCGCCGCCGCCGCCGACGGCAAAGACCTCGTCGACGACGCCTGCGCCAAACAGGCCGCCGCCGAGCTCACCCGGCGGGACTGAACCCATGTCCACACCCACCTGGTGGGACCACGCCGCCTGCCGGGGCGCCGACCGATCCTGGTTCTACGGCAAGGCCCGCCCCCAGGCCCGCCGACTGTGCCGAAGCTGCCCCGTCCAAGACATCTGCCTGTGGTCAGCCATGCTCATCGAACACGACGCCGGCTACCGCTACGGCCTCTGGGGTGGCTGCAGCCCCGCCCAGCGGACCCGCATCGCCGCCGCAATCAGCCCCCAACACGCACGTGACCGCCTCGCCGCCGCCCTCGCCCGCCACGCCGAGAACCGACAATGACCAGCCACCGCAACCTCGGCGCCGAGGTCGCCGGCGTCAGCGTCGAGCCACAAGGCCGGCTCACATCATGGTCACCGCTCACGACCTCAACGCCACAGGCATCCCCACCCAGCCATGCCGAGCCGTCCCCACAGACCCAAGCCGAACCGTGTGCAAACACCGTGGCCGCCAACATGGGCCACGAGCCGGTCGTGATCGATGCGGTCGAACGCCCCGGCCAGGTCGGCGTCGAGGATCCATCGACGCTGGGTGCGCTCGCCACACAGCGTCTTGAAGATGGCCTCGATCGCGTCGTGGCAGCCGCGGCCCGGCCGAAACCCATAGGACCTCGGCTCGAAGCGCGCCTCCCATTCGGGTTCCAGTGCGTTCTTCACGCGAGCTTGTTGCACGCGATCCGAGATCACGGGAATTCCGAGCGGGCGTTGCTTGCCGTTTGCTTTCGGGATGTACACCCGCTTGACCGGCCGAGCCGTGCCGGGTGGGGCATGGCGTTGCAAGTGCTCCGCCAACTCCGCCCGTCCTCGGTTGGTCACCACGACCAGCCCGTCGACTCCCGCGGTCTTGCGGCCAGCGTTTCGCTGCGTCACCTGCCGCACGCTGAGCAGCGTGTTGCTCCAGCTTCGCAGCATCAACTTCTGCAGATTGCGGACCCGCTTGAGGTCCCCGTCCTGTGTCGCCTTGAAGATCCTCTGCCGCAGCCTCCCTACCCGGCCATTGACTGGGCGACTCACGAGGACAACGTGTGGAATTCGTGCGGTGGGGCGGCGGCCACCGGCGATGGAGGTGCGGGTCTCACCGAAGTAGGGCGAGTCGCAGTAGATCACGCCGTCTGATCGGGCTCATACCGGCAATGTGCGCAATGGCAGGGCTGCGTGCGAGGCACTTCGTAGTCAGACCCCACGATGTGAGGAGAGAACGCTCCTGGGCCGAGTCCAGGATCTCGACGGCCTACTCACGGCCCGAGTCAAGACGGTGGGCGGCCCGGGTCGCTTTCCAAAGGAGGCTCGCCAAGGGCGGCGACGAAGGCCTGAGCCCGCCGAAGGACCTCCTTGTGCTGACCGTTGGCAACAAGGTCGGGAGGAGCCACCCTTGATCCCACATAGACCCCCGCAGCTCCCGCCGCCAGGAAGGCGCGGGCAGCCTCTTCGTCGATTCCTCCGGATGGTAGGAAGGTGATGTCGGGGAATGGCGCTCGGAGGTCCTTGAGGTAAGAAGGGCCTCCCAGGCTCGCGGGAAAGAGCTTCACTGCAGTCACGCCGGCTTCTCGGGCCTCGAGGACTTCGGTGGGGCTCAGAGCACCCAGGAAGACCGGGACGCGGTGCTCGACGCACGCGTGGGCCAGGTCGGTGCGCACCACCGGCGAGACGACGAATTGGGCTCCGGCGGCGATGGCCTGGTCCGCCTGCTCGGGGCGGAGCACGGTACCGGCTCCCACGATGCCGTTGCCGGTTTCGGCGGCCTCCCGGATCGCGTCGAGCACGCCGGGTGTTGTAAAGGTGAACTCGACGCACCTGATGCCGGCGTCGACGAGGGTCGCGACCAGTCCGGCCGGGTCGGCAACCCGGTCGGCTCGAATCACCGCCACGACTTTGTCGGCCCGGATGGCGTCGATGACGTCCACACGAGAACCCTATTTGGCTTCCGGCACCACCGGGCCGTTCACCCAGCGTGAGTGGTCCGTCGAGGAATGGACCAATCAGCCCTGGTGGCCGATCGCTCAATATTCAGAATATTGTATGATGGGACCGATGGCGGCCCGTGAGTTCGTGGCCCAGCGCCTGTTGACGATTCCCGAGGGGGCCCGCATCCCCACGACCGGCGCGCTGGCCGAGGCCGCAGGAGTTGGGGTGGGCACGGTGCACCAGGCGCTCACCGCCCTCAGAGAGATGGGCGCCGTCGAGCTGACCGCCCGGGGACATCTGGGGACGACGCTGGTTTCGCGCGACCTACCGGGGCTGTGGGCGGCATCGGGGATCGGTGCCGTCGTGGGGGCGTTGCCTCTGCCCCAGAGTCTCGAGTTCGAGGGGCTGGCCACCGCCCTGACCGAGGAGTTCGAGAACGCGGGTATTCCCCTGCAGCTCGTCTTCCGCCAGGGCGGTACGCGCCGCGTGGCGCTGCTGGATGCGGCGCGAGCCGACTTCATCGCGCTGTCAACGGTGGCCGCCGCGCGGCTCGATCGGACACGGGTCGAGGTCATGAGCCTCCCCAAGTACACGTTCTACGGGGAGGGCTCCCTGGTCGTGATCGAGAGGGCGGCACGTCACCGCAAGCGACCCCGCCGGGTGGCCATCGACAGCAGCTCCTATGACCACACGATGCTGACCAAGGCGGAGTTTCCCCACGCCCAGTACGTCGACGTCCACTACATCCGGATCCCGCAGGTGGTGGCACAGGGCGAGGTGGACGCTGCGGTGTGGCACACGACGAGCTCGAGCCCGCTGTTGGCGGCGGTGGAGCTGCAGATCACACCGCTGGCCCGGCCCAGTCCCGACGATGGCGAGATGTCTTGCGCCGCGCTCATCTGGCCTGCCCAGGCGCCGGCGATCCGCGCGGTTCTCGGGGAGCTGATCGACATCGCCCGCCTGGTGCGCCTGCAACGGCAGGTGATCGACGGAGAGAAGGTGCCGAGCTTCTGATGACCGAATCGCTGTTCGACGTTGACGTGGCGGTGGCCGGGGGCGGCCCGGCGGGGATCGGTGCGGCCGTCGCCGCGGCCCGGAGTGGGCTGTCCACGGTGCTGCTGGAGGGGCACGGGTTCCTTGGTGGAAGCAGGACGGCGGCTGCGGTGGATACGTCGTACGGGTTCTGGACACCGGGCCAGCCCGCTCGCCGAGTGGTGGGGGGAATCGGCTTTGAGATCGTGCAGGATCTGTTGGACCAGGGGCATGCGTTCCTGCGTCCCAACACCTACGGCGCGGGGCCGGGCATCACCTACGACATCGAGCGGCTCAAGGTGCTCCTCGACGGGATGGTCACCGATGCTGCCGTGGACGTGCTGTACCACGTCATCGTGACGGCGGCCCGGACGGACCGCTGCGGCTGGATGCTGGATGTGGCCCACCGCGTCTCGGGGCTGTGGCACGGCCGCTGTCGGTACCTGATCGACGGGACCGGTGACGCCGTGGTCGCCGCCCTGGCCGGGGCGCCGGTGGTGGTGGCGGCGGCCGAGGGCAAGGTCCAAAGTCTGACCACGATCTTCTTCATGGCCGGCGTGGACACGGACCGGGCGTTGTCGGTACCCCACGAGGAACGGACCCGGATGGTGGCCGACGCAGATGCTTCGGGCGCCTACCGGCTGCCACGCCACGATGGGTCGGTCCATCGGACCCCGCACCCGGGGGTCGTGCAGGTGAACTGGGTGCGGGTACCGAGCGTCGACGCGACCAACCCCCGCGCCCTGGCGGGGGCCGAGATGGAGGGTCGCCAGCAGGCGTTTGAGTACCTGCGCTTCTTTCGGGACCGCCTCCCGGGCTGCGAGCACGCCTACATCTCCGCCCTGGGCCAGCAGATCGGCATCCGGGAGTCGCGGCGGATCGTTGGCCGGCATGTCCTCGAGGTGGAGGAGATCCTCGCCGGCCGCCAGGCCGCTGACACCATCGCGTTGTGCGCCGCCCCCGTGGAGGACCACACCTCGGGTGCGGCGACGGAGTGGATGTACATCGGCGGCGACGGCGTGTACGGCATCCCGTACCGCTCGCTCATCCCAACGAACACCGGGCGGCTGCTGGTGGTGGGGCGGTGCATCTCGGCCACCCACGACGCCCATGCCTCGCTGCGGAACTCCGCCCAAGCCTTCGCCACCGGCGAGGCGGCGGGTCACGCGATGGCGCTGGCCGCGAAGGCGGGGGCCGACGTTGACGCGGTCGACGTGGCCGAGCTCCGGGGCCGCATCGTTCAAGCGGGGGGGATCCTGTGAGCTCCGTGATCTCGGTCCTGGGACCGGTTGACCCGGCCGGTGGTGGGTGGGGGCCGGTGGACAGCCACGAGCACCTGTTCATCACGGGAGGCGTCGCCTTGCAGCGCTTCCCCGAGCTCCGGCTCGATGACGAGGAGGCCTGCGTCCGGGAGCTCGGCGAGGTGGCCGACGCAGGAGGCCGGGTCGTGGTCGAGGCCACACCCATGGGTCTCGGACGCGCGCCACGCAGCATGGCCGAGGCAGCCCGGAGGAGCGGCGTCACCATCGTCGCTGCCACCGGCGTCCACCGCTCCGCGTTCTACCTGCACGACTTCTGGGTCTACGGGACCGACGCCGAACGCCTCGCCCCGTTCCTGGTCGCCGACCTCACCGAGGGGATCGACGCTCTCGACTATCGGGCCCCGTGGGTGGAGCGGACCAACGTGCGTGCCGGGATCATCAAGGTCGGGATCGACCTGTTCCGGATAACCCCCGCCCAGCAGACGGTGATCGAGGCCGCGGGGGCCGCACACGCGGCCACGGGCGCCCCGCTCCAGGTTCACCTCGAGGCCGGCACGTTCGGGGTGGAGGTCCTCGAACGCCTCGCCGCGGCCGGGGTCCCGGCGACCTCGGTGGCGCTCGTTCACGCCGACCGCAACCCCGACCCCCGCTATCTGCGCGAGCTGGCCGCCACCGGGGCGTTCCTGCTGTTCACAACCATGGGGCGGGTCAAGCACGGGCCCGACTCGCTGGCGCTCGCACTCATCTCGGACCTCGCCGAGGCCGGTTTCCTGGACCGTCTCCTGGTCGGCGGCGACATGGCCCGCCGCGACATGTGGCGCAGCCACGGCGGCGGTCCCGGCCTGGCCTGGGTGTTCTCCGGCTTCCTCGCACGGCTGCGCCGCGAGATGGGGGACGAGGTGGCCGACGCCATCGCCCTGAGCAACCCGGCGCGTCACCTGGCCTGGAAGGGACCCACGTGAACGCCGACCTGGCCCTGGGTGTCGATGTCGGGACCACAACGATCAAGGCCGCGGTGTTCGAACTCCCCGACGCGGCGACCCCGCTGGCGCTGGCCCAAGAGCACGCGCCCACCGCCACCCCCAGGCCGGGCTGGTTTGAGACCGACCCTCGCCTTGTGCTCGAAATCGCGGTCCGCTGCATCCGCCGCGCCGTCGGACAGGTGGACGCCGCACGGGTCCGGGCGCTGGGAATCAGCGGCACCGCCAGCGGGGCTTGGCTGGTCGACGGCGAGGGGCAACCGGTGGGGCCCGCCATTCTGTGGAACGACGGCCGGGCGGCCGACACGGTGTCCCGGTGGGGCCGGGACGACACCTTGGCCCGGGTGTTCGACATCTCCGGAAACGTGCTCTATCCGGGGTACACCCTGCCGGTGCTGGGCTGGCTCCGCGACCACGAGCCGGAGCGGCTCGCCGCGGCCGCCAAGGTGCTGTGCTGCAAGGACTGGCTGCGGTGCGGCTTGACCGGCGAGCTCCTCACTGACGAGACCGATGCCGCCTACGTCCCATGCGACATCCGGAACCGAGCCTGGAGTCCGGCGCTGCTGGCCCTGTGCGGCGTGGAGGAACTCGTCCGTCTGTTGCCTGACATCGCCCCACCCCGGCACACCTCGCCGCTGGTTCCCGCGGTGGCGGACGCGACCGGACTGCCACCCGGTCTTCCCGTCGCTCTCGGGGCGACCGACATCATTGCCGGGATCGTGGGAGCGGGGGCGGTGGCCCCGGGGCATGCGGTCACCATTCTCGGCACCAGCGCGGTTTCCACCGTCGTCACCGAGGCACCCCTCTTCGAGCCCCGGCTCATAGGGATCATGGCGACGAGTCCGCTGGGGCGATGGACCCGGAGTCTGGTCAACACGGCGGGGTCCATGACCCTGGATTGGACGGCCGGCCTGATCACCGCGGGCGACGTTGGCGCGCTGATCCAAAAGGCGGAGGTGGCCGCACCGGGCGCCGGGGGACTGGTGTTCCTCCCCTACCTGTCCCCGGCCGGGGTGGTCTCGCCGTTCGTCGATCCCCTGGCCCGCGGGGTCCTCGCCGGGCTGCGTGTGGATCAGCGGCCCGAGGACGTGGCGCGAGCCACCGTCGAGGGTCTGGCCTTCGCCGTCGCCGACTGCTACGCACACATGCCGGTCCCCGTGGTCGAGGTCACGGCCATCGGTGGCGCGGCGCGGTCCGACCTCCTGCTCCAAACCATCGCCGACGCCACCGGTGCCGCGATTCACCGACCGGCGGGAGCGGAGTTCGGGGCTCGTGGCGTGGCGCTCCTGGCGGCGTGGGCCACCGGCGCCTGGGAGACCGATGCGGAGCTCGAGGAGGCGGCGCGGGCGGTCGGGCGGGAGCACACGTTCACCCCGGTTCCGTACACCACCAGCGAGGCGCTGGCCCGCTACCGCGCCACCACCCAGGCGACAAGGGAGCTGTGGGCGCGATGGTGACCAAGACGGAAATCGGGACTGAGGTCACCACTCCGGCGCGCCTCATGGCGGACCTCCGTCCCCGGCGGGTCCTGCGCGGCGGTGGGGTGTGGATCGCGCTGATGGGGGCCATCGCTGTCGGCGTCCTGGTCGCGCCCGGCGTGGTGGAACCCGGCCACCTCCCCGTCGTCGCCCGACGAGCCGCACCGCTGGGCCTGTTGGCCCTGGGGCAGACGATCCTGATCCTGGGCCGCGGGTTCGACCTCTCCGTGGGCGGCGTCGTCGCCCTCGTCAATGTCCTGGCCGCTGGGCTGTTCGACGGTGAAGGCAACGCCCTGGCTGTCGCCGGCATCTGCCTGGGGGCCGGGGTCGCGGTCGGTGCGGCCAACGGCGCAGGGATCGTGTACGGGCGCATCCCGGCGCTGGTGATGACACTGGGAATGGCGTTCCTCCTCACCGGCGCCGTCCTCGCCTACACGGGCGGGACGCCTTCGGGGGCCGTGCCCGAGGGGATCCGGGCGCTGTCCTCGACCCGGCTCACCGGGATCCCCCTGTCGGTGTTCATCTGGGCGGGCCTGACTGTCCTCCTCGCCATCGTTCTCCGCGGAACCTGGATCGGTCGGCACATCTACGCCCGGGGGGTCAACCCCGAGGCGGCCCGGCTCGCCGGCGTGCGCACACAGACGGTGGAGTTCGGGTCCTACGTCGCCTGCGGCGCGTTGGCCGCCACCGGCGGCCTCCTGCTGGCCGGCTTCGTCGGCACCGGAACCCTGGGGGCGGGCCAGGACCTCATGCTCGGGTCGCTTGCCGCGGTCGTCGTGGGAGGTACCACGTTCGAGGGCGGCCGCGGCGGGGTGGTGGGAAGCGCCGCCGGAGCGTTCCTGCTCACCCTGGTGGGGGCGCTGCTCACCGGAGCCGACGTGGGAAAGGCGGGAAACCTCATCGCCCAGGGGGTCGTAATCCTCGCCGCCGCCGCGCTCTTCCGAACTCACCGCGATCAGGGGAGGTAACGGCTTGGCTCGTACGGCTGGGGATTGAAGGCCCAACTACAGCACACAAGGAGAGACCCATGAGATTCCTCACAGAAGGCAAACGGCGGGCAACCCTGGCCCTGGCGGTCTCGGTTGCCATGCTGGCGGCGGGGTGCGGTGGAGACGACGAAAGCATATCGGCGGGTACCCCGGGCCAACTACCCGAACTCACCGCGGACATGACCCCGGCCCCCGACTCCACCGCCGTCGACACCGCCCAGTTCGAAACGGACACGGCAACCCTCAGCATCGGGTTCTCGGACATCTCCCTCGTGAACACCTGGAGGATCCAGCTCCGACGGACCGCCGAGCTCGTCGCCGACGAGCTTGGCGTGGACCTCCGGGTCACCGACGCTGGCGGCGATCCCAACAAGCAGGTGGCCGACGTCGAGGACCTCCTCGCCCAAGGGATCGACGCCCTAGTCATCACCCCGGTGGCCCCCGAGCCCTTGGCTCCCGTCATCGAACGGGCCTACGACTCCGGCATCCCCGTGATCATCTTCAGCACCGAGGCCGACACCGACAAGTTCACGTCCCAGGTCCTGGCCGACGACCGCCACTTCGGTGAGGTCGGAGCCCAGGGCATCGTGGACGCCATGGGCGAAGAGGGCAACGTGATCATGCTGCGCGGCATCGCCGGCGTGAGCGTCGAGCAGCTCCGATACGACGGCGCCATCTCCGTGTTCGACCAATACCCCGGCATCAACATTGTCGGTGAGGAGTTCGCGGACTGGGCCTACGACAAGGGCAAGGCCGCCACCGAGACCCTCCTCGCCGCTCACCCCGACCTCGACGGCGTGTGGTCCTCGGGGGCGGACATGACCCGCGGGGCCATCGACGCCTTCGAAGAGGCGGGGCGCGACCTCGTCCCGATGAGCGGCGAGCACAACAACGGGTTCCTCAGAACTTGGCAGGAACTCGACCTCGCCAGCGTTGCTCCCGTGTACCCCAGCTGGCAGGGGGCCGAGGCGATCAAGGTGGCGGTCCTCGCCCTGCGAGGCGCACCGATCGAGAGCTCGTATCTGATCCAACCCGATCCGATCACCGACGACACGCTCGGGGACTGGATCGAACCGGACCTGTCCGACGACTACTGGGTCGAGCAGTACCTCACCGACGAGCAGATCCAGCAGATCTTCGAGTAGGTGGCCATGCGCGAGCCGGACGTGACCCGCCCCGTGCTCCGAACCGAGGGCCTGACGAAGTCCTTCGGTGCCGTCCGGGCGCTCTCGGCCGTGTCTCTGCCGGTCATGCCCGGGCGGATCCACGCCATCGTGGGCGAAAACGGGGCGGGCAAGTCCACACTGGTGAACATCATCGCCGGCGTCATCCAACCCGACGCCGGCACCATCCTCCTCGATGACGCACTGGTCCGGTTCCGCGGGCCGCTCGACGCCGCCCGTCGAGGCGTCCACATGGTCCACCAGGAGCTCTCGGTGCTCCCCCAGATGACGGTGAGCGAGAACGTCTTCCTCGGGCAGGAGACCCGAAACAGGTTCGGCTTCCTCGACAAGAACACCATGCAACGCCGGGCGGCCGCCGTCCTCGCCGAACTACGGGCCGACATCTCCCCCCAGTCCCGGGTGGCAACCCTGTCGGTGGCCTCAAGGCAGATGGTGGAGATCGCCAAGGCCCTGGCCGGGCAATCCCGGATCCTCATCCTGGACGAGCCCACCGCCGCCCTGTCACCTGAGGAAGCCGAACGCATGTTCGCCGTGCTCCGCCGCCTGGCCGCCGCGGGAACGGCCATCCTCCACATCAGCCACCGGCTATCGGAGGTGCTCGCCATCGCCGACGAGATCACCGTGCTCAAAGACGGAACCCACGTCATCACCCGATCGGCGGCGGAACTCACCATGGACGAGGTAACCCGGCTCATGGTGGGTCGGGAGATGGGCCAGTTCTTCCCGGAGAAGCCCCCGCCGACTCCTCGCCGAGAGGTGCTGTCGGTTGCCGGGCTCATGGAGCCGCCCCGCGTCAATGGAGTCGACCTCAGCCTGGGAACAGGCGAGATCGTCGGCGTCTTCGGGCTCGAGGGGCACGGCCAAGACGAGCTCCTGGCCTGCCTAGCGGGGGACCGCGCCCCGGTGAGAGGCACCCTCCGCGTCAACGGCGAGCAACGGCCATGGACCGACGTGGCCGGCATGATCGATTACGGCGTGGGCTACGTCCCCCCCGACCGTCGGGACCTCGGCCTGCTCCTCGACCTCGACACCGTGCGCAACATCACCCTCCCACTGGTGCGCACCCACGCCCGGTTTGGGACAACCACGTCCCGCCGCGAGGCGCGCATGGCCGCCCCCGCCGCCGAACAGGCCGGGGTCCGGGGTGACATCAGAAAGCCCGTGGCGACCCTGTCCGGCGGCAACCAGCAGAAGGTCCTCCTCGCCCGGTGGATCGCAGCCGGGTCCCGAGTGCTCCTGCTCAACCAGCCCACCCGAGGCGTCGATGTCGGGTCCAAAGCCGAGATCTATCGGGTCATCCGAGGCCAGTGCCGGGAGCAGCACGCGACTGCCGTCGTGGTCAGTCCCGAAATCCTGGAACTCGTCGGCCTGTGTGATCGAGTCCTGGTCATGCATGCGGGCCGGATCGTGGGCGAGGCAGCGGCCAACGCTACAGAAGAAGAGGTCCTGGCCATGGCTGTGGGTGGTACCCGATGAACCGGCTCCTGTCACGATCGCGCTCGGTTCGACTCCCCTTCGATCCCGCAGCTCTCCCCGCCGTCGCACTCATTCTGGCTGTGGCGCTCTGGAGTTCGGCGCAGAGTGACGTCTTCCTCTCCACCTTCAACATCTCGAACGTGCTGACCCAGGTCACCCCGCTTCTGGTGGTGGCCGCCGGGCAGACATTCGTCGTCGCCTCGGGCGGCCTCGACCTGTCAGTAGGCGCAACGGTGAGCCTGGCCAGCGTGATCGCCGCCACAAGCTTCGATACCCACACCGTTCCGGTCACACTCGTCATGGTTCTCGCCGTCGCCCTCACGATCGGGGCAGTCAACGGAATCGCAGTGTCAGCAGGGCTCAACCCGTTCCTGGTCACCCTGGCCAGTCTCTCCATCGTGCAGGGGCTTGCGTTCACGGTGCTCGACACACCCGGAGGCCACGTGCCCGACGGGTTCGGGGAGATCGCCGGCTATTGGGGACCGGCACCCGTCGCCCTCCCCCTCATCACCGTCCTCGCCGCGCTCGCCTCACTCGTCCTGCATCGCACCAAGACCGGAACTCACATCGTGGCCGTGGGCGGCGACATCGAGGTCGCACGTGTGTCGGGGGTGCTAATCACCCGCTCGCAGATCTGGCCCTATGTCCTGTCCGCCCTCGGTGCCGCCATCGCTGGGCTGTTCATCGTGGCCCGCATCCGCGCCGGCAGCCCCACCATCGGCGACTCCTTCACGCTCGACTCCCTCGCCGCCGTCGTGCTCGGAGGAAGCATGCTCGGAGGCGGACGGGCCACAATGTTCGGCTCGGTCGTCGGCGCCCTTTCCCTCGGGCTACTCGCCAACTCGCTCAACCTGCTGGGGATCTCGTCCTTCTACCAAACGCCGGTCAAGGGCCTCGTCCTAATCATCGCCGTGCTCGTCCCCAATGCGCTCGGGCTGCTGGTCGACAGACAGCGGCGAATCCACGCAGCCCACCGCGCCACATGACCGGCCGGAAATCCGGCCGAGACTGTCAGCAAAACGGTGTAAGCGTCCTGTCTATTTATTTGTTACTTCGCCTACGTCGTCCCGACCATTATACGCCCTTCGAAGGCGATATGGAAGGCATTTAGCGCCGGCTTTCCACCGGTTGGTCCACCGCTGGCGGCCCCGGCCGGTGGGGTCGAGGCTCATGATCGTGAGGTACAGACACTTCATCGCCGCCTGCTCGGTGGGGAAGTGACCCCGGGCCCGGATGGCCCGCCGGAACCGGGCATGCAGGCTCTCGATGGCG
>JBOGGX010000168.1:0-17050 GCA_050744245.1 Acidimicrobiales bacterium | reverse complement strand
TCAAGCCGCTCTCCACGGGCGGTTCGCTGGCGGTCGCTCGAGCGACGGCGGGTGACCCCACCCGGCCCGTCCGGACGGCGGGTTCCGCTTGGGCCGCCGATCGACGATGAGGTCGCTGTAGCGAACCGGTTCGTGGCCGACTGCGAGCTCGAGTCCGCAGCCCGGCGAGCATCTCCAGCTTCCGTAGCGCGGCGGCCGGGTTGTGTCCAGCCCGCTGGATCGGCTATCGAATGTTCGGTGGATCTTTCCCGAAAATGGGAAGGATTCACGGCAAGTTCGGGGTGATCGTCGACTTCACGTCGCGACCCAAGCTCAGGACCGCCGCCCACGTTGGCCGACCGCACCGCGTAGCCCGACGCACCCGACGCACGCCACACAGTCGATGCAGTCGACGCAGGCGACGCAGGCGACGCAACGTCGGCAGCGCACACACGCGAGGGTGGCTGCACAGGCGCTCAACCCAACGCCGAGCATCGTGAGGATGCAGGCCGCGATGCCAACGCTTCCCGCGGTGGCCACGCTGCCCGCGACCACGGCACTCCCGGACGTGGCGACGGAGCCAGCCACGGCAACGCTGCCGGCGGTGGCGACACTTCCGACGACCGCGACGCTGCCGGCGGTGGCGACGCTGCCCGCGACGGCGACGCTGCCCGAACTGGCAACGCCGCCCGCGACGGCGATGCTCCCGGCCGGGTCCGTGCTACCCGTGCGCGCGAAACCGCCCGACGTCCCAACATCGCCGGCGACGGACGGCGTGTCCCTGCGCTTCCTCGCCACCACAGGAGTCTCGCACGGGCGATCACCCGCCGTCGGCGTCGCTCGGGGGGACGACACCGCAGCGGACCTCGAGGAGCTCGGCCGTTCGGCGGCTGGCATCGGACGGCACCGTCGGCCGCTCGAGCAGATGGGAGAGCTCGAGGTCGGTCCCGTCCTGACGTTCGCTCCAGCGGCGGGTCGCGTCCCAGTAGTCGAACATGGCGCGGAAGGCGGCGGCGTCCGGTTCGTCGACCGCTCCGGCCGCGGCCGCGTAGAAGTCGATCAGGGCCTGGGACCGGACGGCCCCGCTGGCCGGGTCGGTGTTCCCGGCGACGGTCGCCATCGCCGCCGTCATCCGCTGGTGGAGGGCGCACAACTCGTCCGGTTCGGTGGCCGCGGCCCCCTCTGGCGGAGGGTCGGCCCGGGGCCGCTCGGTGCTGCCGTCGTCGTCGAACGCGTCGCCCGAGATGGGCGGCAACTCCTTCGACAGGATGTCGGTGCAGCCGAAGAGCAGCGCCAGGGCGGCGGCCAACGTGCCCGCGCCGGCACCTATCCAGCCGAGGCTCACGATGCTTCCGCCCGTGTGGGCGGGTCCGACGGCACCGACCCGAGCGGCGCCCACCGGCCCCAGACCACGCCGAGCACCGCACCCAGCACCGGCACGACGGTGAGCCACGGGCTGTGCAGCGGGATCACCCCGAGGAGCAACAGGTCGACCGCGACGAACAGGAAGAACAGCAACCCCATGATCCCGCCGAGCACCGGGCGGCCCCGCCTCACGGCCGAACCCCGGTCCGGGTCGTGGCCCGGTGCAGCGCCGGCCGCCCGGCCCACACCAGGGCACCACCGGTGACCAGGGTCAGCGCCGCGCTGGCGTAGGGGACCGGGGTGTCGAACACGCCGCCCTCCACCCGCACCAGCACCGATCCGGAGCAGTAGACCCGCCCACCCTCGACGTGCTCGCCGGACACGAGGAAGTCGACGCCCCGGGGCACGACCGCCGGCAGCTCGTAGCGGTCCTCGCCGAGCCCGGCCAGGGCGTCGGACTCGCCGTCCCACTCACCGAGGAGGGCGCCGCCCAACGGCCACGGCAGATCGACCGCGATCGCACCGGACACCGGCCGCGGGTCCACCATGAGCGCGGCCAGCGACGCGGCGTCGGCCGGCGCACCCTGCGGCGCCAGATCGGGCAGCGAGCCCTCCCAGGCGACGGAGTCGGCGATCGGGACCTCGATGACGTCGCCGGGGGCCACCGCGGCCGGATCGACGGTGAAGCTTCCGGCCGCTTCGGTACCGGTTCGGAACGAGGCGGCTCCGGCGCAGGGACCGTCGACCTCGGCCGCCGCCGGCCCGGCCGATGCCACGACGGCCGATCCACCGAGCGCCAAGGCCAGCGCCAGGGCGCGGCCCGGGCCTCCGACGGTCGGATACCTGGTCATGCTGCTCCTCCAGTCGTCTCGGGAACCGCCCGGCGTCCAGGCGGCCTGAACCGGAGTAACGCCGGCCACGTATCACGTGACTGTCTCCGTGGTTCTGTCCGACGACCATCACATGGGACGGTGGGAAGTCGGTGGGAGGTCGCACAGCGGACACATGCGCATCACTCTGCTGGACCGATCGGCCGGTCATCGACCCGAGGCCGTGCCCCTGGAGTTCCGCATCCTCGGCCATCTGGACGTGGTCAGGGGAGGCGAATCCCTGCGCCTCGGCGGCCACCGCCAGCGGGCGATCCTGGCCCGGCTGCTGGTCGAGCCCGGACGGGTCGTGCCCCGCGACCGGCTCATCGACGATGCCTGGGACGGGCGGCCCCCGCCGTCCGCGGCCAAGACCCTGCACAAGTACGTGTCCGAGCTGCGACGGGCCCTCGACCCGCCCGACCGGGTCGGCGCCCGCCGGATCCTGCTGACCGTCCGACAGGGCTACGTCGCCGACCTCGACCGCGAGCAGCTCGATGCCGGGAGGTTCGAGCGCTCGGTCGCCGAGGCCAGCCGCACCCGCCGGGCCGGCGACACCGGAGGAACCGTCGCCATCCTGCGGGCGGCGCTCGACACGTGGCGGGGCGAGGTGTTGGCCGACTTCCCCGACAGCCTGTTCGCCGCCCCCGAGCGAGCCCGGCTGGGCGAGCTGCGACTGACCGCGCTGGAACAACGCCTCGACGTCGAGCTGGCCCTGGGCCACCACGGCGAGGTCGCCTCCGAACTGGCCGACCTGCTCGATGCCCACCCGCTTCGCGAGCGACTCTGGGCCCTGTACATGACGACCCTGGCCGAGTCCGGTCGCACCGCGGAAGCCCTGCGGGCGTTCCAGCGGTTCCGGCAGCTGCTGGGCGCCGACGTCGGACTCGAGCCGTCGGCCGAGCTCTGCGAGCTCGAGACACGAATCGTGCGGGGCGAGCTGGCCGTGGCCTTCACCAGTCGCGTCGGCACCCGAGCCGACCCGCCCGGCAACCTGCCGGTGCCGCTCACGACCTTCATCGGCCGCGAGGAACTGCTGGTCGAGATCGAGGAGGCGCTGGGCCGGCTGCGACTGGTGACGCTCACCGGCCCCGGCGGCAGCGGCAAGACTCGACTCGGAACCGAGGTCGCCCGTCGGGTCCGTCGCGGGCTCCCCGGCGGCGCCTGGCTGGTCGACCTCGCTCCGCTCCGTGACCCGGCCGAGGTGACCGGCGCGGTGGCCGCCGTCCTCGGCATCCCCGCCCAGCCCGAGCGGAGCCTGGTCGACGTGGTCGCCGACGCCCTGGCGTTCCGAGGCCCGACGCTGATCGTGGTGGACAACTGCGAGCACGTCGCCCCGGCCTGCGCCGAGCTGGTCGCTCACCTGCTCGGCCGGTGCGCCGAGCTGCGGGTCCTGGCCACCAGCCGACAACCGCTCGGGGTTCCCGGCGAGGCGGTCATCCCTGTGCCCCCGCTGGCGGTCGAGACCGAGGCCGCCGCGCTCTTCTGCGATCGGGCCCGGCTGGCCCGGTCCGGTGCTGCGGCGACACCCGCCGACCCGGCGGTGGTCGAGCTCTGCCGCCGACTCGACGGCCTCCCCCTGGCCATCGAGCTGGCCGCCAGCTCGGTCCAGGTGCTCGAACCGTCCGAGCTGGCCCAGCGGCTCGGTGAGCGGCTGCTGCGGCTGGAGGCGCCGGCGCCGGCCGCCGACCGGCACCGCAGTCTGCGGGCGACGATGGAGTGGAGCCTCGACCTGCTCTCGCCGGGGGCCCGGACGCTGTTCCGGCGGCTCGGTGTCTTCGCCGGGTCGTTCACGCTCGAAGCGGCCGAGGGGGTGTGTTCCGGCGACGGACTCGACCGGAGCGACGTGCTCCCGCTGCTGACCGAGCTGCTGCGCAACTCGCTGGTCGGGCGCGGCCCGCAGCCCACGCCGTTGGCGACGCGCTACTCGATGCTCGAGACCCTCAGGACCTTCGCCGCCGAGCTGCTCGACACGAGCGGGGAGGTCGAGACGACCAGGCAGCGGCACCTCGCGGTGATGGTGGCGCTGGCGGAGTCCGCCCGGTCGGGGGTGCTCGGCCCCGATGAGCTGTCATGGCGCCAGCGGCTCGACCTGGCCCGCCACGACATCCGCGTCGCCTTACAGTTCGCTCGCGAACGCGAGCCGCTGACGGGCTTTGCCCTCGCCCTGGCCCTGTGGCCCCACTGGCTGGTGTGGGGCCGCTTCGAGGAGGGCGTCGGCCAGCTCCGGGCGCTGCTCGAGTCAGCGCCCGAGGCCAGTCCCGGGCTTCGGGCGTGGGCCATGGTCGCGGCCGCCGATCTCGGAGCCGACGCCGGCGAGGTCCGGCGGGCGATGGGGTGGGCCGATGAGGCGCTCGCCTGGTTCCGTCGCTCAGGAAACGCCCGCGGCGAGGCGTACGCGCTGCGGGCTCTGGCGAATGCCCAGTTCAACCGGGGGAACTTCGGCGAGGCGGCCCGGCTCCTCGAGACCGCGGCCGACCGGATCGACCACGTCGACGATCCCGTGGGGAGGATCCATGTCGCCTACCTGCTCGGGTTCGTGCAGACCAGACGCGGTCAGTACGAGGAGGCCGAGGCCACGTTCTGGCGCTCGTTGCGGAGCTGTCACGAGATGGGCAGCCGCCTGGCCGAGGCCAGGGCCCTGTGGATCCTGGGAACGGTCGCCCGCGGCCGAGGCGACGACGCCGCCGCCCGTGAGCTCTGCGAGCGGAGCCTGCACCATCTGCTCGAGTTCGACGATGCGCTGTCGGTGGCTCGGGTCCGGGTGATCCTCGGCGACATCGTCCGGCTCCAAGGTGACGATGTTCGTGCGGGCGCGCTGTACGAGGAGGCCATGGTCGGCCTGCGCCAGGTGGGTGACGAGCGGAGCATGGCGTCGACGCTGACCGGTCTCGGAACGATCGCCCTTCGGGCCGGGGAGATCGATAGGGCCGGAGCGCTCTTCCTCGAGTCTCTCGCCGTCCGGGCCCGCCTGGGCGACGACGCCGGGCTGGCCGAGTGCTACGAAGACCTGGCCGCCACGCACCGCGCCGCCGGGCAGCCGCGTTATGCCGCCACCTTGACGGCGGCCGCCGATGCGTGCCGATCCCCGGGGAACGACCCGGTCAGGCCGAGCGTCGCCGACGTCGCGGCCCGCTGGGCGCATCGACGATCGGAGTAGCGACGCACCCAGCCACTCACCACGGCTCGGGTGCCACAACTGCCGTTCGGTCTGCCCAGCGTCGACGGAGGTGGTTTCGTGAGTGCTACGAGTCGAGACGTTCCGCGGACCGTCCTCCCGATCCCCGATCGGCGTCACGTCGGTCTGGTGACCTTCGACGCGAAGGATCCCGAGACGGCGTACCCGCCCATCGAGCCGCTGCGGCCGCCGGCCGGGGCGCCGAACGTGCTCGTGATCCTGATCGACGACGTCGGGTTCGGTGCCTCCAGCGCCTTCGGCGGGCCATGCCGGACACCAACGGCCGAGCGGTTGGCCAGCCAGGGCCTGAAGTTCACCCGGTCCACACGACGGCGTTGTGTTCGCCGACGCGGGCGGCCCTGTTGTCTGGTCACCGAGATCGCCACGTCGGCGCCGGGCTACAACTCGCTCGCCGGCCGGCCCGTCCTCGTGCGAGGCACCACCCGGCTGCTCTTCTCCGGGATGGGGCGGCTGAGCGAGAACTCGGTGCTCAACCTGAAGAACAAGTCCCACGCGGTCACGGCCAGGTGACCATCCCTGACGGCGGCGCCAACGGGGTCGTGATCGCCCAGGGGGGCGAGTTCGGCGGCTGGAGCCTTTACCTCGTCGACGGACGCCCGCGCTACTGCTACAACCTGTTCGGCCTCCAGCGCGTCTTCGTCGGGACCGACGACGCCCTCCCGCCCGGCGACCATCAGATCCGCATGGAGTGCGACTACGACGGTGGCGGGCTGGGCCGAGGGGGCACCGCCACCCTGTTCGGTCGACGGCACCCAGGCGGGGCGAGGACGGGTGGAGGGCACCGTGCCCATGATCTTCTCCGCCGACGAGACCGCCGATCTCGGCGCCGACACCGCCTCGACCGACGCCCCCGACTACCCCGACGTCCCGTCATGCTCCGGCCGCATCCACTGGGTCCAACTCGACATCGGCGAGGACGACCACGACCTGGTCACGCCGGAGGAACGATTCCGGATCGCCATGACCCGCCAGTAGAGGCAACGTGAGGAGCGAGAGTGGCGAAGCTGATCTACACGGCGATCACCTCACTCGACGGCAACGTCGCCGACCAGGACGGCAGCTTCGACTGGGCGGTGCCCGACGAGGAGGTGCACGCCTACATCAACGACCTCGAGCGGCCGATCGGCACCTACCTCTACGGTCGACGGATGTACGAGGTGATGGTCGGCTGGGAGACGGCGTCGACGCACGTCCCCGAGCAGCCCCACATGGGGGCCTTCGCCGCGATCTGGCAGGCGGCCGACAAGATCGTGTACTCCAGGACGCTGACGACCCCGACCACCGCCAGGACGCGGATCGAGCGGGACTTCGACCCCGAAGCCGTCGGCCGGATGAAGGCCCAGGTGGAGAGCGACATGAATATCGGCGGCCCCGAGCTGGCCGCCCACGCGTTCGCCGCCGGCCTGGTCGACGAGTGCAACCTGTTCATCGCGCCCATCGTGGTCGGAGGCGGGAAACCGGCCCTCCCCCACCGGGTCCGCCTGAACCTCGAGCTGCTGACCGAACGCAGCTTCGGCAACGGCATGGTTCACCTCAGCTACCGAGCCAGGACATGAGGTTCCGCGACGACACCTACGAGGTTTTTTGGGCGACGACGATGTGGCTGGCGAACGGCATCGCCAGCGCGCCATCGTGGCTCGTGAACGGCGCCAGCACCTCACGGGCGCCGACGACGATCCGTTCGTAGACCTCGGGCGTGAGCCGCTCGCCGAGCGGCGTGCTGTTCACCTCGGTGGCCACGGCGACATCCACCGACGGGAATCTCGCCGTGCCGTGCTGGGTGCGCGTGGTCGTGACGACGAGCCCGGCCCGGTCGAAGAGGGCGGCGAGCTGGTCGATGTCACCGCAGGCGAAGTAGGTGCTGAGCAGCGACCGGGCCTCGGGCCCGGCGTGGCGCGAGGCCATGTCGACGAAGGGTCCGTAGGCGGCCTGTTCGTCGAGCTGGCCGGGCACCAGCACTGCGACCGCCCCGCCGGCCGTGGCGACCCGGCTCATCTCGCGCAGCGCCCCGGACCGATCGGGGAAGAACATGAGGGCCATCTGGCACACCACGGCGTCGAAGGAGCCATCGGGGAACGGCAGGGCGGCAACGTCGCCCTGACGCCATTCGATGTCCGGTCGAACCCGCCGCGCCACGGTGAGCATGGCCCGGTTGAGGTCGACGCCGAGGATGTTGGCCGGACCGACGAGGTCGGCGGCGGTGCGGGCGACGATCCCCGTCCCGCAGGCCACATCCAGCACCCGCTGGCCGGCGACGACGCCGGCGGCCTCGCACAGCGCGGGTGCCCACTGGGCGAAGAACGCGGGCACGAATGCGGCCTCGTAGGCCTCGGCCGCCTCGATGGGGATCTGGAACGACTCTGACGACTCTGAGGACGGCGAGGACGAGGTTGAGGTGGTCATGGCTCCCGATCATCCGACGACAGCCCGCCGGGAGCATCGGGCAACTGCCCAAGAATCCGTCGGCGTGTCGTGGGTTCAGTGTCGGGAAGGCGGCGACCCGATCGGGCCGAGGGCGGCGGCGGCGTGGGCGGCGGCCTCGGCCCGATTGCGGAGGTTCAGCTTGGCCAGGATGCTGCTGACATGGTGTGAGGCGGTCTTGCGGCTGACGTGGAGCCGATCGGCGATCTCGGGGTTCGACAGGCCGGCCGCCAACAGGCGCAGCACCTCCTGCTCCCGCCGCGTGAGCGTCCCCACCCCCTTGGGTCCCGTGCGCGCGACCACGCCGACGGACCGGAGATAGGCCGCCACCCGATCGGCGTCGATCGAGGCGCCGAGCTCGTCGAAGGTCACCAGCGCTCGGCGGGCGTGGTCGATCGAGACCTCCGGTCGAGCGGCGGCCAGTACCCGGCCGAGGTCGAACCGTGTGCGCGCGGTCTCGAACGGGAGATCCAGCTCCGACCAGGTCCTGAGCGCGGCCTCCAGGTGGGTGACGGCGTCGGTGCCCTCCCCCTTCGCCCCGGCCACCCGGCCTCGGGCCCGGCGGGCCAACGCCTCCAGGTGCTCGCTGGTCGCGGCCGCGGCCGTGTCGGAGAGGCGGCCGGCGACGTCAGCGGCGGCGTCGAGGTCGCCCTCGGCGATGTAGCCGTCGACGAGCACATCGAGGGCAGCGCACAGCTGGGCGCCGTGGCCCTCCATGTGGTGCAGTCGCTGCTCCAGCATCCGGCTCGCGGCCGCGGCGTCGCCGCGCGCCAGCGTGAGGGCCGCCCCGGCCAGCGCGGCCTCGGTCTCGGCCTCGACGCTGCGGCCGACACGCGACAGCAGATGCTCGGCTTCCTCCAGCCGGCCCTGGCGGATTCTGAGTCCGGCCAGGCGGGTCAGCGCTCGATCATGAAGGGCCGGGCAGGCGCCCTGGGTGATGCGCAACCCTACGTTGAGCTCGCGGTCGGCATCCGCCCAACGTCCCTTCGCCGTGAGCACGCTGCCGTAGGTGATGCGGCATTCGGCATACAGGAACGGACAGCCGTACGTCGTGACGAACGCATCTGCGGCCTGACACCACTGCCCGGCGCGTTCGACGTCGCTCGCCAGCTCGCAGGCGTTGAGCATGTCGCAGCAGGTGTAGACGACGGTGTCGAGGGTCGAGCACTCACCGCCCAACGCGGCGGCCACCGCCTCGTCGATCAAGGCGAAGCCGGCCGCCGTGTCGCCGCGGCCCACTCGGATCAGGCCGAGCTGGGAAAGCGCGCCCAGTTCGAGATCGACGTCGTCGGCCGCCCGGGCCAATTCAACGGCCCGCCGGGTGAGCTCCTCGGCCTGGTCGAGGTCGGGCATGCGGTACGCCCTCGCGACCAACGCGTACCCATGGAGCGGCCCCTGGTCGAGCCGCTCCAACAACCGGTCGGCTCGACCGATCCAACCGTTGGCCGCGGCGAAGTTGGCGAAGTTGGCCTTGTAGGTGATGCCCAGCCACACGGCGCACTGCACCGCGCCCTCGACGTCGCCCGCCCTGCGGAACAGCGAGAAGGCGCGGGTGCATTCGGCCAGGCTGCCTTGGTTGTCGCCCATCCACCACCGCGCCGAGGCCAGCCCGAAGTGGGCCTCCGCCGACTCGGACTGGGCCAGGGCAGCCTCGAACGCGTGACGCGCCTCGTCCCACCTTCCCGCCGCCAGCGCGGATTCTCCCGCGGCACGGGGCTCCCCTCCCGTCACCGGCTCACTCTGACCTTGCCGCGCACGGCCCAGGCTCGGGCCGTCAGGGTGATCGACCCGTCCTCGCTGATGGGCAGCCGGCGTCGGATGGCATCGGCCAGCGCGGCGCGGCGGTCCTCGCCCAACGAGACGGCGTACGACGGTGCGGGTCCCTGACCCCCGAGGAACGGCGTCCAGTAGTCGTCGAAGTTCTCGAACCGCGTCACCACGACGATCGGGCGGGCCTCCACCTCGGTCAAGGCGGCCCGGCGGAACATCGCGGCCAGATCATCCCGTTGGCAGAACGAGAAACGCCGACCTTCGTGCAAGGCTGCCGCGGTCTGGTCGAGCCCGACGGCGGTGTCCCAGAAGAACTTCATGAGCTGCATCTCGCCTGGGTAGTCCCACACATAGGCGGCGACGGTTCCCTGCCGACGGGCGACTCGTCGCATCTCACGGAGAGAGTGGACCGGATCGGCGAGGAAGTTCAGGACGAGCCCCGAAACCACGAAGTCGAACGACTCGTCGGGGAAATCGAGCTTCTGGGCGTCACCGACCGTGAAGTCGGCTCGGTCGGCGTCGGCCCGTTTCCGCACCTGGCCGACGTAGTCGGCGGAGGGATCGACGCCGACCACCGCGAGCGGGGCGGCGGTGGCGAGAATCGTGTGGGTCACCGCTCCCGTCCCACAGCCGACATCCAACCAGCGGGCGGCCTCGGGCGGCGCCAACCACTCGACGAACTTCGCGGCTACGAGCCGGCTCCAGCGGCCCACGTACGGCTCGTACAGATCGCCGGTTGACCACACGTCGACCACGAGCCGCATCTTGTCCGAAATCGATGGGCCGCGTGCCGCCGTTATGGCGGCCTGGCCACGGGGTTCATCACGGGCGCAGGGGTGCTCATCAGCTAGCAAGCATCAGCCCGCGCGTGGGTGAACCAGCCGTCGGCGCGCTCAAGGTGGCGCACTGCACCGATCACATGGGGGGCCAGGCAACGAGCTGAGGGCGGCCGAGCAGCAGCTGCGTTCGCTCGGGGTCCGCACCTGGACCCGTGGCCCGGCGGGCTCGGGCGACGATCGGCTCGCCGGTCTCACCGTTCGAGTGAAGGAGATCGCGCGACTGGTCGCGCGCGGGGTGAACAACTCGGAGATCGCGGCGGCCGTGTACCTTTCGCGCCGAACCGTGAGCGCCATGTGTCCAACATCCTGGCCGAGCTCGGGGCTCGCAACCGGGCCGAGCTGGCGGTCCGCATCACGGTAAGGATTGAGATCGACGGGCGCCCGGACTTCGACGCAGAGCTTCCGCGATCATGTCCCCGTGGAGGACCGCAGGCCGGGCGAGGGTCGCTACGCGCACCTGGAGCGCGAGCAGCGTTGGCTCGTCCGTCAGCTTCCGGCCGGAGCGGAGCGGCCCGCCATGGTGACCGACCGGTACCTCGCCGGCACCCGGCTGCGGCTGCGGCGCGTCGACCGCAGCGATGGAACCGTCTACAGGCTTGGGCAGAAGGTGCGGGTGGGTCCGACAGATCCCGAGGTGGTGAGGATCACCAACGTGTACCTGTCAGCGGAGGAGTTCGCGGTGCTTGCCACCCTGCCTGCGGCCGAGCTGCGCAAGACCCGTTCGTACGTTGACCTCGACGGACGGGCGGTGGCGGTTGACCAGTTCCACGGGCGCCTCGATGGAGTCCTGCTCGCCGAACTGGAGCTGGACGAGGACGAGGACCGGTCGCCGTCGCCTTGGTTCGCCGTTCGTGACGTCACCAACCTGGCGACGACCCAGCCGAGGCCGTGCCGACCGGTCAGGTCGGTCCAGTTCCACTCGGCGTCGCTGAACACGCGGGTCTCGAACGCTTCCGCATGCAACCGGTTGATCTCGCCGCTGGTGAAGTCGCCCCGCCATTCGTAGGTCACGGGCATCTCGGCAACGGTCCTTCCCGTCGATCGGCGGCCTCCTTCTGCCCGACTACGTTTCGCCGCGCGGCTCGGGCGCGGGAGGCGATCCGGCCATCGTTCTTGTACCTTCGGATCATCGTGGGGTTTTCGTACCGGGTGGGAGGATGGAGGGCCCGGCGCGCGCTGTCAGTCCAGCTCTGGGCGTTCGGGCCATTCGCGTCGCGGTCACCCGGGTGTCGCGCTGTCGAGGACGGCGGCGATCTTGCGCCGCGCCTGGGCCACCATGACAAGGTTGGTGTGGAGGTAGTAGGGCCGCGCCCACATCGCGGTGCAGAGCGCCCAGCCGCGGCTTCGATCCCACGTCGCGTCGTCGACGTCGAGTTCGGCCCGGAGCACCTCGCGGGACGAGGCGTCGAAAAGCTCCCAGGCGATGCCGAGGTCGCAGGCGGGGTCGCCGACACCGAGCCCGCTGAAGTCGATGATGGCGAAGATCCGCCCGTCCCGGACGAGCGAGTTCTTCCGCGTGCATCCTCGTCGGCATCGGATCGCCATTCCACGCCGCCGCCGGTCGCGCTGTCGGCTAGCGCCCTGCTCGCCGGTTTCGGACAGAAGCCGGCTCGGGCGAGAACGCCGTGCCCACCGCCGCCGATCGTGACCAACGACCCGCCCGTGACCTCGGCCAGGGCCACGCCGGAGGCATGGGGCCGGATGGCGTCGTCGTCGCCCTGGATCACGAGCACGGGGCAGCGGACGCGGTCGCAGACGGCACGGAACGCCTTCGCCTGGATGACCGACTTCGTCGGCTGGCTGCCGATGGCCGACGGCGGCGAGCACGAAGCCGAGCTGACCGCCGACTACAACGCCGAGATGATCGAGCAGCGGTCCCGCTTCCGCCGGGTGCGTGACCGTTCGATCTTCGTGGGCGACGCCGACGACATCGTGCCCGACTCGTTCGGACCGGGCCTGCCCGGGATCCACGAGTGGACCGAGGCCAACTTCGAGTTCGCGGGTTATGTGACCGGGTTCGACCCCGTCGACCCGTCCGATCGAGAGGCGCGGCGCGCCGAACTCGGTTACCGAACCGACGAACGGGTGTGTGTCGTCACCGTCGGCGGCTCAGGGGTCGGAGCGCCACTGCTGCGGCGCGTGCTCGACGCCGTGTCGATCGCCAGGCGGGCGGTCGATGGGCTGCGGTTCGTGGTCGTGGCCGGCCCGCGCATCGACCCGGCGGCGCTCCCCCGGCCGGCCGGCGTTTCCATGCGCCGCTACGTGCCCGATCTCTACCGGCACCTGGCGGCCAGCGACCTGGCGGTGGTGCAGGGCGGCCTGACCACCTGCATGGAGCTGACCGCGCAGCCGCGACCCTTCGTCTATGTCCCGGTGCGCCACCACTTCGAACCGAACTTCCACGTGCGTCACCGCCTCGACCGGAATCGAGCCGGGCGGTCTACGAGGCCAGCGATCCCGACGGCCTCGCCAAGGTCATCGCCGATGAGATCGGCCGCGACGTCGACTACCGGCCGGTCGAGCCCGACGGCGCCGCTCGCGCCGCGGCCTTCATCGCCGAACTCCTCTGACCTCTGATGCGGGCCCGCCCGTCGCGGGGGCGCCGAGGTGATAGGACAGGCAATGCCCGCATCCGGAGACGGCGTGACCACGATCGACGGTGTGCTCGACGCCCTCGACAGCATCATCGCCCGGGCCCTGGAGAGGGGCAGCCGCGTCGGCTATTTCGCAACGATCTACTGGAAGGTCACGGCCAAGGTTGCCGAGGGGATCGCAGGCGGGTTCTTCGACGACGGCGAGCGGATGGAGCGCTTCGATGTCGCCTTCGCCACGTGCTACCTCGAGGCACTGCGTGCGTACGAGAACGGCGGCGCAACCACATGGTCGTGGGAGCTGGCGTTCCGGGCGACCGCGGCCTCCCGGCCGATCATCCTCCAGCACCTCCTCGCGGGGATCAACGCCCACATCAATCTCGACCTCGGGATCGCCGCCGCCGCCACCGCGCCCGGACCGGCCCTCCCGGGTCTCCGTCGGGACTTCGATCGAGTCAACGAGATCCTCGCCGCGCTCGTCGGCGGCATCGAGGCCGACCTCGTCGGGGTCTCACCCTGGGTCGGGCTCCTGAGTCGGATCGGCGGACGGCGCGACGAGGAGGTCGTCCGCTTCAGCATCGAGGTGGCCCGCACCGAGGCGTGGCGGTTCGCCGTTGAGTTGGCCGCCCTCGACCGCGGCGACTGGGCGGGACCGATCGGGGCACGCGACGCCAGAGTCGCCCACCTCGCCCGGAGGGTCCTGAATCCCGTCTGGCTGAGCGCTGGCCTCCTCGTCATTCGAGCCCGGGAGCGCAACCACGTGCGGCGCAACATCCAGGCCCTCAACCGGGTCGCCCCACCCGATCTGCGCCGGGTCGAGGCGCGCGTACGCCAGGAAGGCGCGGCCACGTCCTGGGCGCCGGCACGTGCGTCGCGCCGGCGCGGCTTCTGGACTAGTCCGGGTGCTCGACCATGGCGCTGCCACCGCCGCGTCTGACCGGTTCGGCTGCGGCGAGCACGCGCCCGCCGCCGAGGAACTCGATGGCCGTTGCCGCGCCGATCTCGGGCGTCGTGGTGAACGTGTGGCCTCGCGCCCGCAAGGCCTCGGCGTCGGGAGTGGCGAGAAACCCGGGCTCGGCCGCGGTCGCGGCCGTGTTGCGCTGGCTGGCCCTGGGGGCGGCGATCGCTTCGGGCAGCGTGGCCCCGAGGTCGAGCCGATCGACCAGGATCAGGAGGACGGTGGTGATGATCATCGAGCCGCCGGGCGACCCGAGGGCCAGGAAGGGGACCCCTTCCCGCAGGACGATGGTGGGGCTCATCGAGCTCCGGGGCCGCTTGCCGCCCTCGACCCGGTTGGGGTGGGTCGTGGAGTCGAAATTGAAGTCGGTGAGCTCGTTGTTCAACAGGAACCCGTGGCCGGGCACCACCATCCCGTTGCCGCCGGTCGACTCGATCGTGAACGTGTAGGCCACCGCGTTGCCGTGCCGGTCAGCCACCGTGAGGTGGGTCGTGGTGCCAGGACCCGGCGGGCCGCTCGCCGGTGTCGGCCCGGCCGGATCACCGCCCTGGCAGGGGAACGGATCGCCGGGTGCCACAGGGCTGATGGCCGCTTGGTCGGTGATGAGGCTGCGGCGCTCGGCGGCGAAGCAGTCCGACAGCAGGCCGGCCAGCGGGATGTCGACGAAGTCGGCATCGGCCAGGTAGGCGTTGCGGTCGGCAAACCCATAGCGGGACGCCTCGAGATACAGGTGAAGGGCCTCGTCGCGGCTCATGGCAGACAGGTCGTAGCCCTCGAGGATGTTCAGCGCCTCGCCCACGGTCGAGCCGCCGCTGGACGGTGGGCCCATGCCGAAGACGTCGAGGCCCCGGTAGCCGACGTGGGTCGCCGGCCGCGCCGGAGCCTCGTACCTCTGGAGGTCGCGCATGCGCAGCAGCCCCGAGCGCCAGGTGTGGTTTGCGCCCGGCCCGACCGGCGGGTGCTGCACCGTGTCGACGATCGCCGCAGCCACCGCCCCCCGGTAGAAGCCCTTCGGACCGAGGCGGGCGATCCGGCGGTAGGTGCCGGCGAGATCGGGATTGCGAAACACGGTGCCGACATCGCGGGGGGTGCCGTCGGGATCGAGGAACAGGCTGGCGGTGGCGGGCAAGTCGTCGAAGAAGTCGACGTTGGCCTGGGTCTGGTCGAAGAAGGTCTGGTCGATCACGAAACCATCGGACGCGACCCGGACCGCCGGCCTCAGCACCTGCGCCAGCGACATCGTGCCGTGCCGCCGCAGCGCATCGGACCAACCGAGCACCGTGCCGGGTACGCCGGCGGAGAGCCCGCTGTAGCGGGCGTCGTTGAACGGCAGCGGCGCGCCGTTCTCGAAGAACGACGCCGGCCCCATCGCCGCCGGCGCGGTCTCGCGATGATCGATCGTGGTCACGCTGCCGTCGTCGGCGCGGTAGATGACCATGAACCCACCCCCGCCGACACCGGCGGAGAACGGCTCGGTCACCCCCAACACCGCCGCCGCGGCAACCGCGGCGTCGACGGCGTTGCCGCCCCGCGCCAGCGTGTCCATCGCGGCCTGCGTCGCCAAGACGTCGACCGTTGCCGCAGCACCCCCGGACCCCACCGCGGTGGGCGGGCCCGAGGACACCCCGCTCTGTGCCGACACCCCAACTGCGGACATGAGGACCGCACCCGAGGCCAACGGAGCCACCAGCAACCGGAGCCAGCCGACACTCATGTCGTCCCCCTCCCGCTCGTGACGACCACCCTACCCATCGGGGCTGCGGCGCTGCCCTTCCTAGCCGCCCGGCGCCCGATAGTTGACCGACTTCTGGGTGGCCTCGTCGATCTCCTCCGGTGTCAGGAGGACAACCGTCTTGAGCCTGACCGCGCCGGACGCGGCCACGGTCAGGCTGATGGCCGCCGCCGTCGCATGGTCGGGCAACTCGGCGATCACGTAGACATCGTCGTCGCCGAAGGCGTAGTAGAACGCCTCAAGCCGCCCGCCGAGGTCCCCGACGAGCCTCTCGACGACGGCGCGCCGGCTGCTGCCGCCTTCCTGCAGGATCCCCTGGACACCGTCGGCCGTGTAGGACGCTTGCCACAGATACCGTGCCATGCGGCCCCCTTTCTCGAGTTGGGCGACGTCCGCGAGCATCGTCTGCTCCGACGCGCCAACCGTCAAGCACGGACGTCACTCCGAGTCGCCGGGTCAGCCTGCCGGATCGCGGTTGTAGAGCTTCGCGGCCCCGAGGTAGCCGGCCAGGGAGATGGCGATGCACCAGGCCGCGGCGAGGATGGCGCGGTTGCCGATCGCGGTGCCAAGCAGCAGCCCGCGCAGGGTCTCGATGATCGGGTGAAGGGCTGGTACTCAGCGAACCACCGCACGGCGGTCGGCATCGAGTCCGTGGGGACGAACCCGCTGCCGAGGACTGGCAGGAGCACCAACGGCACGGGCAGGTTGCTCGCCGCCTCGGGGGTCTTGGCGACCAGGCCGCAGGCCACTGACAGCCAGATGACCGCGAAGGCGATCATCGCGAGCACACCGACGGCGGCGACCAACTCGACTGCGTTGGCGTTGGGCCGGAAGCCGACGAGCAGCGCGACCCCGATGACCACGGCCAGGGTGAGCATGGTCTGGATCAGATCGCCCAGGACGTGTCCGGTCAGGACCGAGGGCCGGAAGATCGCCATCGTGCGGAAGCGGGCGATGATGCCTTCGGTCATGTCCATGGCCAGGGCGACGGCGAAGCCCGGGGCCGCGCCCGCGACGGATGTGCCGGTGGGCGGGGACGAGCTGGTCGGCGTGCTCGCCGCCATGGCCCTGGCCTGCATCGCGGGCCGGTGAGAACCGGTGAACGTCGACGCCGCCACCAAGGTGAACGCTTCGCATCTGGCCCGCACCGCGTTCCTGTATGTCCGGCAATCCACCCTGCGCCAGGTGATCAACAACACCGAATCGACCACCCGCCAGTACGCGCTCGGCCAGCGGGCGGTGGCGCTGGGTTGGCCGGCCGGCCAGATCGTGACCATCGACTGCGACCAGGGCCAGTCCGGCGCGTCGGCCGCCGACCGGGAAGGCTTCC
>JBOGGX010000167.1:0-3562 GCA_050744245.1 Acidimicrobiales bacterium | reverse complement strand
GCTCTACGACGTGACCATGGTCGACCCGTGGTTCCTCGACCAGATCTCCCAGATCATCGACGAGCGCCAGGCGCTGGCCGGGTACGGCATCGACGGCATGACGGCCCACCGCTGGCGGCGAGCCAAGCGGCTCGGCTTCGGCGACGCCCAGCTGGCGTACCTGTGGGGGGTCGAGGAGCGGGAGGTGCGGCGGCGCCGGCTCGAGGTCGGCGTGCGGGTGACGTTCAAGACCGTCGACTCGTGCGGCGCCGAGTTCGAGGCCAGGACGCCGTACCACTACACGACCTACGAGGACGAGGACGAGGTCACCGCCGGGGAGAAGCCCCGGGTCGTGATCCTCGGGTCTGGTCCCAACCGCATCGGCCAGGGCGTCGAGTTCGACTACTGCTGCGTGCACACGTCGTTCGCGCTGCGGGACGCGGGCTACGAGACCGTGATGGTCAACTGCAACCCCGAGACGGTGTCGACCGACTACGACACCAGCGACCGGCTCTACTTCGAACCGGTGACGCCCGAGGACGTGCGCAACGTGGTCGAGGCGGAGTCGAGGGCCGGGCGGCTGACCGGTGTCATCGTGTCGCTCGGCGGCCAGACGCCGCTCAAGCTGGCCGACGTCCTGCCGCCCGAGCTCGTCCTGGGCACGAGCCCGGCGTCGATCGACCTGGCCGAGGACCGCGAGCGCTGGAACGCCCTGTGTGCCCGCCTCGAGATCCCCCAGCCGGCCGGCGGCACGGCCACCACGGTCGACCAGGCGATCGACGTGGTGGGCCGCATCGGCTACCCGGCGCTGCTGCGACCGTCCTATGTGCTCGGTGGGCGGGCGATGGAGATCGTGTACGACGACGACGGCCTGCGCCGGGCCATGGCCGAGCTGGCCGGGTTCGGCTCGCTCGGTCGGGAGGGCGGGCTGTCGGCCGAGCGGCCGGTGCTGATCGACCGCTTCCTCGAGGACGCCACCGAGGTCGACGTCGACGCCATCCGCGACCGAACCGGCGATGTGCTCATCGGCGGGGTGCTCGAGCACGTCGAGGAGGCTGGCGTCCACTCGGGCGACTCGGCGTGCGCCATCCCGCCGTACTCGCTCTCGCCGGAGACGATCGAGGTCATCGAGGGCTACACCAGGAGCATCGCCGAGGCGCTCGACGTCCGGGGCCTGGTCAACGTGCAGTACGCGGTGAAGCAGAACCAGGTGTTCGTCATCGAGGCCAATCCCAGGGCGAGCCGGACGGTGCCCTTCGTGGCCAAGGCCACGGGGGTGCCGCTGGTGAAGGCGGCCACGTGGGTCATGCTTGGCGCCACCCTGGCCGGGTTGCGACGGGACGGACGGCTGCCGCAACCGGTCGCCGGCCACCACGTCGCGGTCAAGGAGGCGGTGCTGCCGTTCAACCGCTTCCCCGACGTCGACGCCCTGCTCGGGCCGGAGATGCGCTCCACCGGCGAGGTCATGGGCATCGACCGCACGTTCGGCCTGGCCTTCGCCAAGAGCCAGATCGCGGCGGGCGACCGGCTGCCCGCCGGCGGCATGGTCTTCATGTCGCTGACCGACCGCGACAAGCCGGCCGCGGTCACCGCCGCCCGCCGCTTCGTCGAGCTCGGCCTTCGCATCGCGGCCACCGTCGGCACCGCCGCCTTCCTCGAGGCCAACGGTGTTCCGGTCGAGGTCGTGGTGGCCAAGCTGACCGAGGCCGGCGAGCGCGAGGCGGATGGCGTCGTCGGCCCCGACGCGGTCGAGCTCATCGCCGGCGGCCGGGTCACCATGGTGGTCAACAGCCCCCGGGGCTCGGGCGCCAGGGCCGACGGTCGCTACATCAGGGTGGCGGCCAACTTTCACCGGGTCCCCCTGCTGACCACGGCGGCCGCCGGCGTGGCCGCGGCCGAGGGCATGTCCGACTGGGCCCACCACGAGCTCAGGGTCCGCTCGCTGCAGGAGTGGCACCGCGGCTCGGGCGACCAGTTGGAGCTTCCGCTGTGAGGCGAGCCCCGCCGCGTGTCGACCTGACGACAAGCGTCGGGTCGGTCGTGCTTCCCAACCCGGTGATGACCGCCTCCGGCACCTCGGGACATGGCGCCGAGCTGGCCCGGTACGGCCCACTCGACCGGCTGGGGGCGGTGGTGGTGAAATCGCTGGCCGCAGAGCCCTGGTCGGGCAACCCGGCGCCGAGGTTGCACGGGACGCCGGCCGGCATGCTGAACAGCGTGGGGCTCCAGGGCCCGGGCGTCGAGGCCTGGCTGGAGGACGACCTCCCCGCCCTGGCGGCGAGCGGCGCCCGCGTGGTCGCCTCGATCTGGGGGCGGACTGTCGACGACTACGCCAAGGCGGCCACGGCGCTGGCCGCGGCCCCGCCGGCGGTGGTCGCGGTCGAGGTCAACCTGTCGTGCCCCAACCTCGAAGGGGGCAGGCATCTGTTCGCCCAGTCGGCGTCGGCCACGGCCCGGGCGGTCGAGGCGTCGCTCTCGTGCGACCGTCCACTTTGGGCGAAGCTGACGCCGAACGTGACCGACATCATCGAGATCGCGAGCGTAGCAACGCGGGCGGGGGCCGAGGCGGTCACGTTGATCAACACCGTGCTCGGTCTGGCCATCGACGTCGAGACCGGGCGGCCCCACCTCGGTGGGGGCGGCGGCGGACTGTCGGGGCCGGCCGTCCACCCGATCGCGGTGCGGGCCGTGCACGACGTCCACCAGGCCAGCCCCGAAGTCACCATCGTCGGTGTCGGCGGGGTCGCGACCGGAGCCGACGCCGTCGAGCTGCTGATGGCCGGCGCCTCGGCGGTGCAGATCGGCACGGCCATCTTCGCCGAGCCCAGGGCGCCCTGGCGGGTGCTGGACGAGCTCATGGCGTGGTGCGCCGCCCACGCGATCGACGACGTGTCCGAGCTGATCGGAGCGGTTCATGGCTGACGACGACCTACTGGCCCTGGAGGCCGACGAAGAGATCGACGTGGTGCCCGAGGAGCTGCGGTCGCGGTTGGCGATCGCCCTCGACGTCGATGATCTGGTCGCCGCGGAACGTCTGGCCCGCAAGGTCCAACCATGGTTCGGGATCGCCAAGATCGGTCTCGAGCTGTTCTCGGCCGCCGGGCCGGACGCGATCGCGTCGATGGGGCGCCTGGGGTTCGACGTGTTCTGCGACCTCAAGCTGCACGACATCCAGACCACCGTGCGGCGGGCGGCGCGTGTGCTCGGCGGGCTCGGCGCCCACTACCTGACGATCCACGCCGCCGGCGGCGTCGAGATGGTGGCGGCCGGGGTCGAGGGTCTGGCGGCCGGCGCGGAGGCGGGAGGCTGGCCCCCACCCGTGCCGCTCGGCGTCACCGTGCTCACGAGCGAGAAGGAGGCGCCGCCCGAGCTGTTGGCCGAGCGACTAGAGGTGGCCGTCCGGGCGGGATGCCGCGGCGTGGTGTGCGCCACCGCCGACCTGGCCGTCGTGCGCAGGCTGGCACCGGAGCTGATGACCGTCGTGCCCGGCATCCGGCCCGAGGGCGCACCGGCCGACGACCAGCGGCGGGTGGCCACGCCCGGCGAGGCCATGGCGGCCGGGGCAGACGTCATCGTCGTGGGC
>JBOGGX010000166.1:0-5885 GCA_050744245.1 Acidimicrobiales bacterium | reverse complement strand
GAGGTTCGACCCGGACCGCGTACTCCAACCTCACCGCCCGACCGTCAAGGTCCCGAGCTGAGCTGAGCCTCGCGCCTCGGGGCCGTGGTGCCCCAAGGATGCGCCCTGGGGCCAGCCTGAGCTTTGCGCCCCTTCGAGGCTCGCCACCCGGTCGGGGAGGGCGTCGCGGGCCGCCGCGCCGGTCGCTCGACCGTCGACCGCGACAGCGGTCGCGGAGCCGTTGGCCTGCAGTCGCCCGAGACGGGACAGGCCACAAGATGAGAAGATCCTCATCGTCGTCTCATGTGCCGCCCGATCGTCCCAGCCACGCTGCTGCCATGACCCACGTCAGGCGGGCGGCGACGGTGCTGGTCGTCGGCCTCACCGCGTTGCTGGTCGGCTACGGGGTGGGGCGTGTGCTGGACCGCCCATCCCTCGCCCCGGTCGAGCCCATCGAGCTGGAGGGTCCCGCGCCGGAGCCGACCGCCACGTCGACACCGCCAGCGGCGACGGTGGTGCCGCCGCCCACCCTCGCTCCCTCCACCCCGCCCGCGCCCCGCCCGACCCCGCCGGATGACGATGATGACGACGACTCGGGCGACGACGAGCCCGACGACGGCGATGACGATGACGACGACGGGGACGACGATGACTGAGGGTCGGTCCCGTCGCGGGTCCCGTCCCGGGTTCCGGGCGAGGGTGCTGGGATCGTTCGTCGCCCTGGTCGCCGGCGCGACCCTGGCCGGGCTGTTCGTGCAGCGCGCCGTGCTGCTGGAACGGCTCGACCGGGAGGTCGATGCCTCCCTGGAACAGGAGCGGACCGAGCTTGCCTCGCTGGCCGGTGGCCGCGATCCGGCGACGGGCGAACCCTTCGCCGGGGACGTCCGGGCGATCTTCGACACCTTCCTGGAGCGCAACGTCCCCGTCGAAGGCGAGGTGTTCCTCACGTTCGTCGACGGTGCCCCGTACGCGTCCACGCTCGCGCCGCTGCGCCTCGCCGAGGATCCGGAGCTCGTGTCCGAGTGGGCGTCCCTCACGGCTGGGACTCGGGGCCGGCTCTCGACGGAGGCCGGCCCCGTGCGCTACCTGGCGGCGCCCCTGGCCTTCGAGGGCCGCACCCACGGCGTGTTCGTGGTCGCCAACTTCGTGCAGGGCGAGCGCGACGAGATCGAGGCGGGCGTCCAGGTCGCGGCCGGCGTGGCCGTCGGCGTCCTGGTCGTCGCCACGGCCGTGGCGTGGGTGGTGGCGGGCCGGCTGTTGCGTCCGGTTCGCCGGCTCACCGACACGGCCGAGGCGATCAGCGACACCGACCTCTCCCAGCGCATCCCGGTCGAGGGCAACGACGAGATCGCCCGCCTCGCCGGCAAGTTCAACGAGATGCGGGACCGGCTGGCCGCCGCGTTCGCGCTCCAACGGACCTTCGTCGACGACGCTGGCCACGAGCTGCGCACGCCGATCACGATCGTGCGCGGCCACCTCGAGCTCATGGGCGACGACCCCGACGATCGCCGCGAGACCGTGGCGCTGGTCACCGACGAGCTCGACCGCATGGGGCGGATCGTCGACGACCTGTTGCTGCTGGCCAAGGCCGAACAGCCGGACTTCGTTCAGCCGGAGGCGGTGGAGGTCGCGGACCTGACCGCCGACCTGCTGGTCAAGGCCCGTGCCCTAGGCGAGCGCGACTGGCAGCTGGACGCGTGCGCCACCGGGGAGGTCGAGGTCGACCGGCAGCGGATCACCCAGGCCGTGTTGAACCTCGCCCGCAACGCGATCGAGCACACCGCCGCGGACAGCGAGGTCGGCATCGGCAGCGCCTGGGCCGTCGACGGGATCCGGTTGTGGGTGCGCGACACCGGCCCGGGCGTCGACCCGGCCGAGCGGGACCGGATCTTCGACCGCTTCGCGCGGGGCGGCAGTCGAGGGCGACGCTCCGACGGGGCCGGGTTGGGCTTGGCGATCGTGCGCTCCGTGGCGGAGGTCCACGACGGCCGGGTGGAGCTCGACAGCCGCCCAGGCGCAGGCTCGACGTTCACCATCGTCCTACCAGGCACCCCGCGGCCGGACACGACAGAACCGCTCGCGGTCGTGGGCCCCTTCGATGACACCGAGGAGATCAGCACATGACCCGAATCCTGATCGCCGAGGACGAGCCCCGCATCACCGCGTTCTTGGAGAAGGGGCTGCGGGCCAACGGGTTCTCCACCCTGGTTGCCGAGACCGGCCCTCTCGCCGCCGCGATGGCCCGCGACGCCGACTTCGACCTCGTCATCTTGGACCTCGGCCTGCCCGGGAGGGACGGCCAGAAGGTTCTGCGCGAGATCCGCCGGCGCGGCGAGCGGCTGCCGGTCGTCATCCTCACCGCCCGCTCGGGTGTCGATGACACCGTTGCCGGCCTCGACGGCGGTGCCGACGACTACATCGCCAAGCCGTTCCGCTTCGAGGAGCTCCTCGCCCGCATCCGGGTCCGACTGCGCGACAACGGGGACAGCGAGCCCACCGTGCTCCGCGCCGGCGGCGTCACCCTCGACCTGCGCACCCGTCGTGCCACCGTCGGCGAGCGGTGCGTCGAGCTCACCGCCCGCGAGTTCACCCTGGCCGAGACCTTCTTGCGCCATCCCGACCAGGTCCTCAGCCGCGAGCAGCTCCTGTCCCATGTCTGGGGGTACGACTTCGACCCGAGCTCCAACGTGGTCGACGTGTACATCCGCTACCTGCGCCGCAAGCTCGGCGACGGCGTGATCGAGACCGTGAGGGGCATGGGCTACCGGCTCCCGTCCGGATGAGAGCACCCTCACCGCCCTCTCAGGGTCGCCCAATCGCCGCCCCGCACCCTCGGTTCCATGGCCGCCGTCCCCGCACCCTCCGAGCCCGTCCGCCAACCCGCCGAGGCTGACTGGCCGGCGGAGCTGCAGCTGCTGCTCGGCCCAGACGGCGCCGGGATCCTGAGCGCAGCTGCGGGCGCAGCAGGCGGCGAGCTGCGAAGCTGGACGCCGCGGCAGGTCACGCACCAGCCCAACCGGTCCACCATCGTCCAGTACCGGGCCGACCTTGCCTGGCCCGACGGGCACACCAGCTCCGAGACCGTCGTCGCCGCCACCGGCGAACGCATCCCCATCGGCGCGGCCGTGCTCGAGGACGGCACCACCCGGGTCGCGGTGTGGCGATGGCCGATCGACCCGTCGCTGCCCGGACTGCAGGCCGCGCTCGACCGAGACCGGGTCGCCGCGCTCCTCGACGTTCTCGGCGTCGACGGCGGCACCGTCCAGCTGCGCCCCCGTGCGTACCGCCCCGGCCGCCGCGCCGTGATCGAGGCCACCGGACGGCGCGGCCGCCTGTTCCTCAAGGTCGTGCGCCCCCACACCGTCGAGGCCTTGCACGACACCCACCGGTCCCTCGCCGCCCGCCTCCCGGTCCCCGACAGCCTGGGCTGGACCGACGACGGCATCCTCGTGCTCCCCGGGCTCGCCGGCCGCACCCTGCGAGACGTGATGCGCTCCGGCAAGGCCACCCTGCCCGGGCCGCCAGCCATCGACGCACTTCTCGCCCGGCTCCCCGCCGACCTGTCGCGCGGGACACGACGAAGGGACGTCTTGGCCAGCGCCGACCACCACGGCAGCGTCATCGCCGACACCCTCCCGGCGCTGCGCGCCACCGTCGACTCCCTGCTCGCCGACCTGCGCGCCGCGTCGCTCGCCGACCACGACCTCGTGGCCGTGCACGGCGATCTCCACGAGGCCCAGCTCCTCGTCGAGCACGGCCGGTTCAGCGGACTGCTCGATGTCGACACCGCCGGTGCCGGGCACCGTGTCGACGACATCGCCAACCTGTGCGCTCACCTGTCGGTCCTCGCGCTCGTCACCGACCGCCCCAAGCTCGTCAGGCGCTACGGCGCCGCCGTCCTCGCCCACGCCGAGGGCCGCTTCGACCACGCCGACCTTCGCGCTCGCATCGCCGCCGCCGCCGTCGGGCTCGCCGCCGGCCCGTTCCGGGTCCTCGAGCCGAACTGGCCGCAGGCCACCGCCCGCCGCCTCGAGCTCGCACGCGCCTGGCTCGACGGCACCCACGGCGCCAGATGAGCGAAGTCTCACCCCCACCTCCCGCCCCCCTCATCACCGTCCCGCACCCTGTGAGCACAACCCCTACTTCAAAGGAGACGAACGATGGAGCTCACCCGATGGAAGCTGGTCGCCGGCGGCGCCGCGCTCGCCGGGATCGCCGCCGGCGGCGCCATCGGTGCCGCGGCCGACGACGGCATCGACCTCAACGACCGCCGCCCTGCCGCCGCCCTCGTCGCCGACGACGGGTCGCCCGACGCCCCCGGCGTCGCCGACGACGGGTCGCCGGAGTCGGCCGACTCGCCCAACGAGAGCGTCGAGGGGTCGGCCGACTCGCCCAACGACAGCCCGGACGATCCCGGCTGGGTCGACCCCTCGCCGGAGTGGGCCGACTCGCCCAACGACAGTGCCCAGGACAGCCCGCCCCCCGCCCCGGCCCCTGCCCCGGCCTCGGTCGAGTCAGCGGACTCCCCCGCCCCGGCGCCCGCTCCAGGGCCGGCGGGCTCCCCCGGGAGCGGCCACAGCATCGACAGCGACGACTGATGCCGCCTCGTCGCGTCCCGCCCGCCAGGGCCTCGGGCTTGGATCCCGGGAGGTGGCCGGCCCCTGTGATCGACATCGATGACGCGCGGATCTCGGCTGTGTGGGCCCCGCTGGCTTTTGAACCTCGACGGGTCGAGCATCATGCCGCCCCGACCGGACGGGCTCCCCGATCCGGGAGCAGCGGCACCGACAGCCCCTGGTCGGAGCCGAGCAGCACGGCTCGCGTGATGGCGGAGGACCCGAACCGGTCACGCACCTCGTCGAGTGCGGCGTCGAGGGCGCTGCCGCTGTGACGATCCAACGGCAGCGCGAGCTGGATGGCTCTGTCGTCGTCGAGGTTGCCGACCGCCACGCCGATGAGCGTGAGGCCGTGACGCTCGATCATCGGCATGGCCGTCGTCAGCAGCGCCCGGACCGTGGCGAGGATCGTCCGGGTCTGTGCGGTCGCCAGAGACAGCGTGTGCGACCGAGTCGTCCGCGAGAAGTTGCCGAAGCGCAACCGGAGGACGACGGTGCGGCCGACCCGCCTGGCTGCCCGCATCCGGCGGGTGACGCGGTCGACCAGGGCGACGACCGCGGTGTCGACGACGTCGGGTGAAGCTGGCGAGCGCCCGAGGGCGCGCTGCGACCCGATCGAGCGTCCATGGCGGCCGACCTGCACCGTCCGGGGGTCGTGGTTGTGGGCGAGGGCATGGAGGTGCCGGCCCGACGCCCGACCGAGGATCGCGGCCAGCGCCGTCTCGCCGAGCTGGGCGACCTGACCGACGGTGGTGATCCCCCGCCCGTGGAGCTTCTTGGCGGTCACCGTTCCGACGCCCCAGAGCCGCTCGACCGGGAGCGGGTGGAGGAAGGCCAGCTCTGTGTCGGGCGCCACCACCAGCAGTCCGTCGGGCTTGGCCACGCCGCTCGCCACCTTGGCGAGGAACTTGGTCCTGGCCACCCCGACCGTGATGGGCAGACCGACCCGCTCGAGGACGTCGCTCCGCAACCGCACGGCGATGTCGGTGGGCGTGCCCGAGACCCGCCTCAACCCGCCGACGTCGAGGAACGCCTCGTCGATCGACAGCCCCTCGACCAGCGGCGTCGTCTGTTCGAACAACTCGAACACCGCCTTGCTGGCCTCGGCGTAGGCCGGCATCCGGGGCTCGACCACGATCGCCCGCGGGCACAGCCGGCGGGCGTGCCCGCCGCCCATGGCGGTGCGCACGCCGTACGCCCGGGCCTCGTAGCTGGCGGCCAGCACGACCCCTGTCCCGACGATGACGGGGCGGCCACGCAGACGAGGGTCATCTCGTTGCTCGACCGAGG
>JBOGGX010000165.1:0-9474 GCA_050744245.1 Acidimicrobiales bacterium | reverse complement strand
GGGCAGCGCATCGGTGCCCTGGTCGCCCCGATGGCGAGCGTCGCCCGGGCCGAACCCGAGCTGCTCGACCCCGCCGCGGCCGCCGACCGGCTGCTGGGCGCCCTCCGCCAATGGGGTGAGCTCTGGTGATGCCGGACCTGGGCTCGTCGACCTGGCCCGAGGCGGCCGCCGCCGGCCGGCCGCTGCTCGTCGTCCCGTTGGGCAGCACCGAGCAGCACGGCCCGCACCTGCCGTTCGACACCGACACCCGCATCGCCACCGCCGTGGCGGATGGCCTGGCGCACCGCCGGCCCGATGTCACCGTCGCCCCGGCGCTGGCGTACGGGTCGAGCGGGGAGCACGCCGGCTTCCTGGGAACCCTGTCGATCGGGCGGGCCGCCACCGAACTGGTACTGGTCGAGCTGGTGCGATCGGCCGACGCCTACGCCGGAGTCGTGCTGGTCTCGGCCCACGGCGGCAACGCCGAACCGGTCGCCCGCGCCGTCGCCCGGCTCACCTCGGACGGTCGGCGGGTGCTGCCCTGGTCGGCCACGGTCGCCGGGGGCGATGCCCACGCGGGCCGCACCGAGACGTCGCTGCTGCTGGCCATCGCCCCCGGACTCGTGCGCCGCGACCGGGCCGCAGCGGGCACCACCGAGCCGCTGGCCGAGCTGCTCCCCACCCTCCGGGCCGAAGGGGTGAGGCCGGTCTCGCCCAACGGCGTGCTCGGCGATCCGGCCGGGGCCAACGCCGAGGAGGGCCGGGTCGCGCTCGAGCGATTGATCGACGACCTCGACGCCGCCATCGAAAGCTGGGTCCCGTGAACGTCGCCCTGGTGACCGGAGGGGCCAGGGGAATAGGAGCGGCGACCGTGCGCCGCCTCGCCGCCGACGGCTGGGCCGTGGTCGCGGTTGACGCCTGCGCCGACGACCCGGCCGTGCCGTACACGCTGGCCACCCGGGCCGACCTCGACGAGGTCGTCGCCGGCGGGGACAAGGTGGTCGGGGTCGTCGGCGACGTCCGCTCGCCCGGGGCGATGGCCGAGGCCGTGGCCACGGCCACGCAACGGTTCGGCGGGCTCGACGCCGTGGTGGCCGCCGCGGGCGTGCTCGTCGGCGGGCCGCCGGCCTGGCGGCTCTCGGAAGAGGCCTGGAGCGTCCAGCTCGACGTCAACCTCACCGGCGTGTGGCGGCTGGCGACGGCGGCCGTGCCCGCCCTGCTGGCCCGGCCCGAGCCCCGGCAGGGCCGGTTCGTCGCCATCTCGTCGGCGGCCGGGATACGGGCGCTGCCCCAACTGGCGGCGTACGCCGCGTCCAAGCACGGCGTCATCGGGCTGACCTCGAGCCTGGCCGCCGAGCTCGGACCCCACGGCGTGACCGCCAACATCGTCTGTCCGGGCTCGACCGCGACCCGGATGCTCGACGCCAGCGCCGCGGTCTACGACCTGACGAGCACCGAGGAGTTCGCCCGCTACCACGAGCTCGGCCGGCTGCTCGAACCCGACGAGGTGGCCGCCGCGGTGGCCTTCCTGTGCCGCCCCGAGGCGAGCGGCATCACCGGCGCCGTCATACCGGTCGACGCCGGCATGAGCGCCACCTGATCGGTGCGCTACTCGCTCGACCGTTCGGTGCGCCGCTACGAGAACGGACGGGTCCTGGTCGGCGGCTCCCCGCTCCGGATGCTGCGGCTGTCGTCCAACGGCGCCGACCTGGTCGACCGGCTGGCGGCCGGCGAGGCCGTGCCCGTCGACGGCTCGAGCGCGAGCGGCCGGCTGGTCGACCGCCTGCTCGACGCCGGCATCGTGCACCCCGTACCTGTCCCCGGCGCCGGTCCGTTCTCGCCCGCGGACGTGACCGTCGTCTTGCCGGTCAGGGACCGGTCCGTCGTGGAGGTGCTCGCCTCCATCGGCCCCGTCGGTCGGGTCGTCGTCGTCGACGACGGCTCGGACACGCCGACGTCCAATGTGGACGATGCAGTTGTCGTCCGGCGACCACGACCCGGAGGACCGGGCGCGGCCCGCAACACCGGCCTGGCCCTGGTGACGACGCCGCTCGTTGCGTTCGTCGATTCCGACGGTGAGGCCACCCCCGGTTGGCTCGAACCATTGCTCGCCCACTTCGCCGACCCTCTGGTGGCGGCCGTGGCGCCCAGGATCCTCGGCCCGGCCGGCCTCGGTCCCCGCTCCGGCGCGTTCGCCCGCTACGAGTCGGTCAGGTCGCCCCTCGACCTCGGCCCCCAACCCGGCCCCATCCGGCCGGGCACACGGGTCGCCTACGTGCCGGCCGCGGCCATCGTGGTTCGCACCGACGCCGCCCGCGCCATCGCCGGGTTCGACGAGTCGATCCACATCGGCGAGGACGTCGACTTCGTTTGGCGGCTGGGCGAGGCCGGCTGGCGGCTGCGCTATGAGCCCGCGGCCGTCGTCCGCCACCGCCACCGCGTCGAGCCCACGGAGTGGATCGGAAGGCGGATCGTCTACGGCGAGTCGGCCGCGCCGCTCGATCGTCGCCACCCGGGGAACGTGCCCCCGCTCGCCGTGTCGCGCTGGAGCCTGGCCGCCTGGGCCTTCGCCGCCGCGGGCGCGCCGGGGCTGGGTGCCGCCGTGGCCGCGGGCAGCGTCGTCCTGCTCGCCCAGCGGCTGGACCGGCTCGACGACCCGCTCGGGTCCGCGCTCAGGATCGCCGGGCTCGGCAACCTGTACGCCGGCCGGCTCATCGCCAACGCCATGGTCCGCCCGTGGTGGCCCGCGACCCTCGCTGCGGCAGTCGTCAGTCGGCGAGCCCGCCGGGCCGCGGTGGCCGCCGTCTTGGTTCCGGCGTTGCTCGACTGGCGCCGCGACCGACCGCCGCTCGACCCGGTCCGCTATGTTGGCCTACGCCTGCTCGACGACGTCGCCTACGGCCTCGGCGTGTGGCGCGGTGCGATCCGAGAGCGCACGCGCGGTCCCCTACGGCCGAGATTTCCCGAGGTGCTGCGCCGCCGCGAGTCGTAGACCTCGGCGGCCGGCCGTGGCCAGCTGGTTGGTCAGTCGGGATTGCGGCCGACGGCCTCGACCTCGATGACGTCGTAGCTGCGGGTCGCGTCGAAGGCGGCGCCGAGGTTGCCGGCGTTGATGGTGAAGCCGTAGCCGGTGACGGCGAAGCTGCCGCCCCAGGCGACGGTGTGGTCGATGGTGTAGGTGCCGTACCGGCTGAACACGTGCCGGCCGACCGGGCGGGCCTCGCTGCCCGGATTGTCGGCCGAGTAGGACCCACCGTCGCTCGTCTCGAAGATCCACTCGACGGCGGTGACCGTGCCGGTCACGGTCCAGCCCCGCAGGGTGAGTGACACCGTGACCGAGCCGTGGGCGTCGCCCCACAGCCACGTATCGAGGCCAACCAGGCCGTCGCCATACGGCGAGGTGTGGATCACGGGTCGGGGGATAAGGGCGGACCCGAAGATCTCCTGCCGGGTCGGCGGTGGAGGAGGCACGGGATCCTCGCCAGGCCCGATGCATCGGAACTCGGCACTCATCTCGGAGCCATCGATGAGCGAGATCACTCGTCGGTAGTAGAGCAGGCCCTCCCCGGCCGCATCGAGGTTGGTGGTGCCCAGGATGCAGGGTGCCGGGTCCCCCACGTTGCCGAATCCGAGAGCAACGTCGTAGAGGAGCTGAAGCGTTGCCCTCACCTCGAAGGGAGTGTCCGGATCAGGTGCTCGGCCTGGGGATCCAGGGTCGAGGTCGCAGTATTCGACGCCGGCGATGATCACACACTCGCCCCCCTGCGCGCCGGCCGGCGAATGTGGAGATAGGACGAGGGCAAGAGCTGCGGCGGCGACCCCGAAGCGGCGAAAACGATTCACTGTCATAGTCCGTCTGGGCATCGCTGAACATCAAAGAGATCGTGGATGCGGTAGGCCCCACCTGGCCCGCTGGGAGCGACCAGCATGCTTACACAGCTGTCTGGTGCGGCGGGGATCTCGTTGATGACCGCGCCAGTCGCATCGAGTCGCTGGCTCGGCCCATCCGAGAGTCGAACCGTGAGCCCCTGTTGCGGAAGGTCTGTGCGACCCTCCGTCTTGAGAGCCACCGGTTGTGGAGACTGGCCAACGATCCGCTCGCCTCGACTTGCAAGCCCTTCGACCCCTTGAAGGATCAGGGCGTAACACTCACACTCCTCGGCGACGATGCCCACCACGCGACTCGGGTCGGGGTCGGCGGTGAGCTCTCCGAGCTGCCGGTAGAGGTCGGCGACGATCTCGTTCCATGGTGCGGGCCCGGCCACGGCGACCGTGGTCGTCGTCGGCATGGTCGTGGTCGTCGTGGTCGACATCGTGGTCGTGGCCTCGGTGGCTGTGCTGCCGCCGGCCTCGTCGTCGCCGTTGCACGACGTTGCCACGCACACCACGCCGGCGCACAGCACGACCGACAACCATTTCCAACCCATCACATGCCTTCCTAGCAACCGCGACGCACGGCGTCAAGGCGTGATCTGATCATGACATCGCGAAGTATCGCCCACCGCCGTCGAGCTGAGCGGTCGGCCGTGGCGTTGCGTGCGATTCACCACATCAGATGTGTGTGAGCTCAAGGGGTCCGCGCCACGCACCCAAGACCGGGGCGTCCGCCGCACGTGACGGCCAGCCGTGGCCCGCTCGTCGCCGTCGCGCCCGTCGGCGTCTGGCCTCCCGGTTCGGCCTCCCGCGCCTATGGGGCGGGGAGAGATGGAGCGGCGGTGGGCTGTCGGCGTGGCCCTCGCCCAACCACGCGGCGGGGACGATCTGCAGCGCCGTCAGCCGAGGCGGATCGGGCCGAGTGTCGTAGTAGGCGTCCCACATGGCCAGAAGACCCTGCTCGAAGTGCGAGGGATGTACTGCCCGGACCACGAGTACGTCGTCGTCGTCAATGACGCAGCCCTCGTCGCCGTCGAACCGCTCGCCGGCGAGCACCCGCGTGGCCAGCCGGTCGACGACCTCGATCGGGTGGTCGAGCCTGACTCCGGCCATAACGAGCTCGGCATGGCCTCGGGCGGCCAGTCCGATCGTGTAGGTCCACGAGTGGTCGTCGCCGGCGACCGGCACCTGGGTGAAGCCGTTGACCACGACCTCGAAGTGGATGTCGCACAACACCTCGTCGGCGGTGGCGCCGTCACAGATTCTGCACATGCCGCAATGATCCCCAGGGGGTGTGACAGCCAAGCGCTGAACGTCAGCGGGCGATGAAGTACTTGGCCTTGGGGTGGTGGCAGATGATGGCCGAGGTCGTCTGCTCCGGCTGGTACTGGTACCCGCTCTCCTCGTCGCACACGAGCCCGATGCGGTCGCCGCCGAGCAGCTCGAGCACCTTGGCGTTGTCCTCGAGGTCTGGGCAGGCCGGGTAGCCCCACGAGTAGCGCCCGCCCCGGTACTGCTGCCGGAACAACCCGGTGAGGTTGGGCCCGTCCTCGTCGACGAAGCCCCACTCCTCACGGATGCGGAGGTGCCAGTACTCGGCCAGGCCCTCGGCCATCTCGACGCCGAGCCCATGGAGCAGGAGGTACTCGATGTAGCGGTCCTGGTGGAAGAGCCCAGCCGTCTCCTCCGACACCCTGGCCCCCATGGTCACGATGTGGAAGGCGGCGTAGTCGGCCTCGCCCGACGCCGCCGGGCGGAAGAAGTCGGCGATGCACAGGTAGGGCGCCTCGCGCTGGCGGGGGAACGAGAACCGCATCCACTCGGCCGACCGGGTCTCGTCCTTCCAGATGACCAACTCGTTGCCGTCGCCGTTGGCCGGGAAGTAGCCGTAGACCACCTGGGGGATGAGGATGTCCTTGGCCTTCGACTCGGCCAGCTCCTCCCGCAGCAAGGGCCGGAGCCGGTTCTTGAACTGGTCGTCGGTCTCGCCCTTCTCCGGCCGGTACTGCCACTGGTTGCGGAACAGGGCGGTGAGGTTGAGGTAGCCGGCGATGTCGTCGAGCGGGATGCCGGTGACGATCCGGCTGCCCACGAACGGGGGCGTGAACACCCGGTTGTCGGTCTCGACCTCAGGCGACCGGGCCGGCAGCTCGACCTCGTCGCCCGGAGTTGACTCCTCGCGGGCGGCCAACCGGGAGCGCACCGTCGACGCCGACGGCACCCGGCCCCACGTCGGGTCGGGATCGGTGTCCGACCTCCGGATCTCGCCCAGCCGCTCCATCACCCGCAGCCCCTCGAAGGCGTCCTTGCCGTAGAACAGCCGTCCCTCGTAGACCTGGCGGAGATCACGCTCCACATAGGAACGTGTGAGGGCGGCCCCGCCGAGGACCACCGGCAGCTCGGACAGCCCCCTGTCGTTCAGCTCGACCAGGTTGTCGCGCATGATCAGGGTGCTCTTGACCAGCAGCCCGCTCATCCCGACCGCGTCGGCGCCGACCTCGACCGCCTTGTCGACCATGGTCGCGATCGGCACCTTGATGCCGAGGTTGTGCACCTCGTAGCCGTTGTTGGTGAGGATGATGTCGACCAGGTTCTTGCCGATGTCGTGCACGTCGCCCCGCACCGTGGCCAGCACGATCCGACCCTTGCCCCCGCCGCCCTCGACCTTCTCCATGTGCGGCTCGAGGTGGGCCACGGCCGCCTTCATGGTCTCGGCCGACTGGAGGACGAACGGCAGCTGCATCTGCCCGCTGCCGAACAACTCGCCGACCGTCTTCATCCCGGCCAGGAGCACGTCGTTGACGATGTCGAGCGCGGCCAGCCCCTGGGCCAGGGCCTCGTCGAGGTCGCCCGTCAGGCCGTCGCGGTCGCCGTCGACGATGCGCTGCTCGAGCCGGCGCTCGACCGGCCAGCCGGTGCGGTCCTCCTTCTCGACCGTGTGGGCCTCGACGTCCTCGAAGATGGCGAGCAGGGCCTGGAGCGGGTCGTAGCTGGTGGCCGGGCCGCGCCGGTCGTACACGAGGTCGAGGCAGACCGTGCGCTGCTCCTCGGGGATGCGGTTGAGCGGGAGGATCCTCGCCGCATGGACGATGGCCGCGTCGAGCCCGGCGCCGTGGCACTCGTGCAGGAAGATCGAGTTGAGGACATGGCGGGCCGCGGGCTTGAGCCCGAAGGACACGTTCGAGACGCCGAGCACGGTGTGGACGCCGGGCAGCTCGGCCTTGATCCGCCGGATGGCCTCGATCGTGGCCATGGCGTCGCCCCGCAGGTCCTCGTCGCCGGTCGACAGCGGGAAGGTCAGGGCGTCGAAGATGAGGTCACCAGACTCCAGGCCGTAGCGCTCGACCGCCAACGTGTGGATCCGATGGGCTACCCGCAGCTTCCAGTCGACGTCGCGGGCCTGGCCCTCCTCGTCGATGAGGAGGCAGATGACGGCGGCGCCGTACTCCTTGGCCAGCTTGAAGACGCGGTCGGCCCGGGACCCTTGGCCGTCGCCGTCCTCGAGGTTGGCCGAATTGAGGATGGCCCGCCCGCCGATCCACTTGAGCCCGGCCTCCATCACCTCTGGCTCGGTGGAGTCGAGCACCAGCGGCACGGTCGCCTGGGTGGCGAAGCGCTGGGCGATCTCGTCCATGTCGGCTCGGCCGTCGCGCCCGACGTAGTCGACGCACACGTCGAGGACGTGGGCCCCTTCCCGCTCCTGGTCGCGTGCCATCTGGACGCAGGTGTCCCAGTCGGCGTCGAGCATCGCCTCCCGGAACCTCTTGGAACCGTTGGCGTTGGTGCGCTCGCCGATGGCGAGGAAGGCGACGTCCTGCTCGATCGGGGTGAAGCTGTACAACGAGGCCACCCCGGCCTCGGGCCGGGGCTGGCGGCGCGCCGGTTCGAGCCGGCCCACGGCGTCGACCAGTTGCTTGATGTGCTCCGGGGTGGTGCCGCAGCAGCCCCCGACGACGGACACCCCGAACTCGGACACGAAACGCCGCTGGTAGGCGACCAGGTCGTCGGGCAACAGGTCGTAGTGCATGTGCCCGTCGACCACTGACGGCATCCCGGCGTTGGGCAGGCACGAGATGGGCAGGCGCGAGTGCTGGGACAGGTGGCGCAGGTGCTCGCTCATCTCCGCCGGGCCGGTGGCGCAGTTGATGCCGAACACGTCGGGCCGCATGGCGTCGACCGCGGCCAGCGCGGCGGCGATGTCGGTGCCGGGCAGCATGCGCCCGGTGACCTCCATCGTCACCTGGACCTGGAGCGGCACCTCGCGACCGCTCGCGGCCATGGCCCGGCGGGCGCCGATGGTGGCCGCCTTGAGGCCAAGCAGGTCGTACTGGGTCTCGATGATGAGCAGGTCGACGCCCCCGTCGAGCAGGCCGCGGGCCTCGACCTCGTAGGCGTCGCGCAGGTCGGTGAAGGGGATCTGGCCCAGCGACGGCAGCTTGGTGCCCGGTCCCATGGAGCCGGCGACGAACCGGGTCCGGTCGACGGTGGTGAAGTCGTCGGCCACCCGGCGGGCGATGGCGGCGTTGGCCCTGGCGATCTCGTGGGCCCGGTCGGCCAGGCCATACTCGGCCAAGGGGATGGCGAACGCGCCGAAGGTGTTGGTCTCGACCACGTCGGCGCCCGCGTCGAAGTAGGCGGCGTGCATCGCCTCGACCACGTCGGGCCGGGTGATGCCGAGATACTCGTTGCAGCCCTCGAGATCGGGACCGCCGAAGTCGTCCGGTCCGAGGTGTTGGGACTGGAACCAGGTTCCGGTGGCCCCGTCGAAGACCACCACGCGCTCGTGGACGAGGTCGAGGTAGCGCACGCGCATTGGCCGGCAAGGCTACCGCCGAGGTCGTCGCGGACCCGACACGAGTTTCGGCCGGCGCGCGGGCCGAGACGGTCGGGGGCTCAGAGCTCGAGGGCCTGGGCCACGGCGATGGCGACCGTCTGGCGCCGGATCGCGTCCGCGTTGTCCGTGGTCAGGGTGAAGGTCCAGTAGTGGCCGTCGCTCAACACGTGCAGCGTCGGATCGGACCAGAAGGCCTCGTCGCCGACCGAGGCGATGTCCTCGCCCCTGGTGGTCTGGTCGGCCTCGTCGTAGTGCGCCGAACCGCCCGACGTGTCGACCGTCACGACCAGCCCGTTGCCGTCGGCCGCGCCGTAGACGCACTCGCCCTCGGCGTCCCCGGTCGAGGTGAACACGCCCGGATCGGTGACCAGCCCGGCGAGCAGCCCGATGACGCTCGGCGGCAGCTGGCACGGATCGACGTCGGGGGCGAGGGGCAGGGTGTTCGATCCGTTCGACGCGGGGGGCGGCGCGTCGGGATCGCGCCCAGCCCGTGACTCGGGTGAACCCGTGCAACCGAGCGCCACCGTCGCCGCCAGCACCGCCGCGGCCATCCTCCGCACGCCGTCAAGCTAACCAGAACCGCCATGCCCGAACGGGTGGATCTCGTTGCCTGTCGGGGCCACCCGGACGGGCGCGACCGGCTAGAGGACTTCTCTGTCGTGGTGGCGTTGAACTTTTCGGCAAGTTTGATGAGCGCGAGTATGGCTACCGAGAAGGATCTCCGTACCACCCCACCTGGACTTACGACCTCACGGCGCCAGGACCGGCGAGTGGTCAGCCTTCTGCGA
>JBOGGX010000164.1:0-6007 GCA_050744245.1 Acidimicrobiales bacterium | reverse complement strand
CGCCATCGCCCGCCGCGCCCTCGCCGTCGCCGACCGCCGCCCCGATGCGGTCGACGCCGAGCGGCTCGCCCACTTCCGGCGGCACCTCGACCGGAGGCTCGGGTAGGGTCCGCCGCGCATGAAGGTCATGGTGCTGTCCGCCATCAGCCGGCCGGACTCGAGCCGCCACCTGCTGGCCCAGCTGGTGGCCGGCACCGCGGCCAGGCATGGCGTCGAGGTCGACTTCGTGACGCCGGCCGAGGCCGGTCTGCCGGTGAACGACGGCACGTTGCCGTGGGACCACCCGGCCACCGTGGCCTGGGCCCGGCGGGTCGACGACATGCACGCCCGCCTGTCGATCTCCCCCGAGTACCACAGCGGCATGACCGGCGCGATGAAGAACATGCTCGACCATCTGGCCAAGGAGCCCATGCTCGGCGACGGCGTCGGGCTTTTCGCCCTGGCCGGCGGGGCCATGGCCGCCCTCAACACGCTGAACAACATGACGGTGGTGGCCCGGTCGCTCGGCGCGTGGGTGGCCCCCCGATTACGTGGCCGTGAACTCGGGCGAGGTGAAGGACGGGCTGGGGGAGCGGGCCCTTTCCCGCATCGACTTCTGTGTCACCCAGGTCATCGACGCGACCCGGCGGTTCCAGCCCGAGGTCGACGATCCCACGGAAGGCCTACCCACGGAGTGAAGCAGCATGAGTGACGTACCCCAGGGCGAGGGCTGGTGGCAGGCGAGCGACGGCAAGTGGTACGCCCCCGAGCTCCACCCCGACGCCCAGACCCCGCCGGCCCAGCCGGCGATGCCGGAGCACCCCGTCCCCCCGCCCGACCTCCCGCCGATGCCCGAGCGCGAGCCCGTCGCCCCGGCGCCGGCCCCTGCGCCGGGTCCCGCGACATGGAACGTGCCCCCGGCCGCGCCCCAACCGGCTCCGGTGGCGATGGCCGCGGCCGGCGGGCCGAGCAGCACGGCGTGGCTACCGAAGGCGATCATCGTCCTCAACCTGGCGATCATCATCGTCACGATCGGACTCGTCCTCATCAACGGCTGACCCCGAACCACAATGTGCGGTGGTCGGGGCCGGCCGCTATGCTGACCCGTCCGCTGAATTGATGTCTGCCCAGGCCCGCGGCGCGCGGGGACCGGGCAGCACAACCGAGATGGCGCTCCGCCGGGTCTTCCCGAGCGGAGCGCTCGCATGGAGAGAGAAAGACACGGCCGCCATGGCGACAAAGGCAATCGTCGGCGAGAAGGTCGGCATGACCCAGGTGTGGGACGACGCCAACCGCGTCGTGCCCGTCACCGTCGTTCGGGTCGCGCCGGTCCGGGTCGTCCAGGTGAAGACGCCGGAGCGCGATGGCTACAGCGCGCTCCAGGTCACCTTCGGTTACCGCAAGCCGGACAAGTTCTCCAAGCCCGAGGCCGGTCACTTCACCAAGGCCGGCGTCGACCCCGGGGCCAGGCTGGTCGAACTGCGGCTCGACGACGTCAGCACCTACGAGGTCGGCCAGGAGATCGCCGTCGACATCCTGGAGGCCGGCGAGAAGGTCGATGTCACCGCGGTGAGCAAGGGCAAGGGCTTCGCCGGGGTCATGAAGCGCCATGGCTTCAGCGGACTGAAGGCGAGCCACGGCGTCGAGCGCAAGCACCGTTCGCCCGGCGCCATCGGCGCCTGCGCCACCCCCTCCCGGGTCTTCAAGGGCACGCGTATGGCCGGCCGCATGGGCGGTGAGCTGGTCACGACCTTGAACCTCGAAGTGGTCCAGGCCGACCCCGAGCGCAACCTGCTGTTGGTGAAGGGCGCGGTGCCCGGCCCCAAGGGAGGCCTCGTGCTCATCCGCAACGCGGTCAAAACCGTGGTCGGCGCCGACGGGAAGGACGATCGGTCGTGAGTAGGGTGGACGTCCGCGATCTGGCCGGGAAGCCATCCGGCTCGGTTGAGCTCGATGAGGCCGTGTTCGGTATCCAGCCCAACGTCCCGGTGATGCACCAGGTGGTGACGGCCCAGCTGGCGGCGCGCCGCGGCGGCACCCAGAGCACCAAAACCAGGGCCGAGGTGGCCGGCGGGGGCTCGAAGCCGTGGCGGCAGAAGGGAACCGGCCGATCGCGGCAGGGTTCGACCAACGCCCCCCAGTGGCGGGGTGGCGGCGTCGCCCTCGGCCCGAAGCCCCGCAGCTACCGCCAGCGCACCCCGAAGAAGATGGTGCAGCTCGCGCTGCGGTCCGCGCTCTCCGACCGGGCGGCCGGCGGGAAGGTCGTCGTGCTCGACGAGTGGAGCTTCGACCGGCCGAGCACCAAGAACGCCGCGGCCGCGCTGCGCAAGATCGATGTCGATGGTCGCGTTCTGGTCGTGCTCGGGTACGACGACGAGAACGCCTGGCTCAGCTTCCGCAACCTGCCCAAGGTCCATTGCGTGCTGCGCACCGAGCTCAACGCCTACGACGTCCTCGTGTCCGACTGGGTCGTCTTCACCAGGGACACCCTGCCCGGCACCCAGCCGGACGAGACCAACGTGAGCATCGGTGGCGACGCGGCGCAGGCGCCAGCCGGAGCAGCAGACGAGACGACGACGGTTGCCGAAGGCCGCGCCGGCGAACCCGAAGGGCGAGTGGCGCAGACATGACAGATCCCCACGACGTGATCATCGAACCGGTGGTGTCGGAGAAGTCCTATGCCGCCATCGAGGAGAACGTCTACACGTTCATCGTGGCCAAGGGTGCGTCGAAGCCCGAGATCCGCAACGCGATCGAGCGCATCTTCGGCGTCAAGGTGGCCAAGGTCAACACGCTCAACCGCCGGGGCAAGCGCCAGCGCAACCGGCGCAGCTACACCTACGGCCGCCGGCCAGACAGCAAGCGGGCCATCGTCACCCTGGCCGAGGGTGAGAAGAAGATCGACCTCTTCGAGAGCTGAGGATCAGACCCGCCATGCCCCTCCGCAAACGCAAGCCGACCAGCCCGGCTCGACGCTTCCAGACCGTCTCCGATTTCTCCGAGATCACCAGGGCCAAGCCGGCGCGGTCCCTGCTCGCGCCGGGCCACGGCACCGGCGGGCGCAACAACTACGGCCGCAAGACCGCCCGCCACCGCGGCGCCGGCCACAAGCAGCGCTACCGCATGGTCGACTTCCGGCGCAACAAGGACGGGGTGCCGGCCAAGGTGGCGGCCATCGAGTACGACCCCAACCGCAACTGCCGGATCGCGCTCCTTCACTACCTCGACGGCGAGAAGCGCTACATCCTGGCGCCCAACACGGTGACGGTCGGCGACCTGCTCCAGAGCGGCCGTGGCGCAGAGCTCCGGCCCGGCAACGCCCTGGAGCTGCGCTACATCCCGGTCGGCACCACCATCCACAACGTCGAGCTCAAGCCGGGCGGCGGCGGGAAGATGGCCCGTTCGGCCGGGGTCAGTGTCCAGCTGGTGGCCAAGGAGGGCGACTCCGCCACCCTGCGGCTGCCCTCCACCGAGATGCGGCGGGTGCCGATCGACTGCCGGGCCACCGTCGGCGAGGTCGGCTTCGCCGAGGCCGACCTGATCAAGATCGGCAAGGCCGGCCGCAACCGCTGGAAGGGCGTCCGCCCTCAGACCCGCGGCGTCGCCATGAACCCGGTCGACCATCCCTTGGGCGGCGGCGAGGGCAAGAGCTCCGGCGGCCGCCATCCGGTGTCGCCATGGGGCAAGCCCGAGGGCCGCACCCGCAAGAAGGACAAGCCGAGCAGCAAGCTCATCATTCGTCGCCGCCGTTCCCGCGGCGAGCGGAGGTAACTGATGCGAGCGAAGCGAGACAGCAGCCCGTCGGCGCGAGCGCTCGCTCGCCCGACGGCGATGGGGTTTGGGGGCGCAGCCCCCTGGAGGCACGCATGCCGCGTTCGCTGAAGAAGGGGCCCTTCGTCGACGACCACCTGCTGAAGAAGGTCGACGATCTCAACACCAGGGGCGAGAAGCGGGTGGTGAAGACGTGGTCGCGCCGGTCGACGGTGATCCCCGACATGGTCGGCCACACCATCGCCGTCCACGACGGCCGCAAGCACGTCCCCGTCTACATCACCGAGGCCATGGTCGGGCACAAGCTCGGCGAGTTCGCCCCCACCCGCACCTTCCGGTACCACGCGGGCCAGGAGAGGGACGCCAGGAGGCGGCGGTGATGGCGCAGGGCTTCGGCGTCAAGACCAACGAGCGCCCGGGCACCCGGTCGGTCGTGCGCTACGCCCGGTTCTCCGCGTTCAAGGCCCGACCGGTGCTCGACCTCATCAGGAGTCGGGCCGTGGCCGACGCCGACGAGATCCTGCAGTTCACCCCGCGGGCCGCCGCCGTCGTCATCCGCAAGTGTCTGGCGTCGGCCGTGGCCAACGCGCAACACAACGACGAGCTCGATCCCGACGAGCTCTACGTGTCGGCCTGCTTCGCCGACGAGGGCCCGACGCTGCGCCGGTTCCGCCCGCGGGCCAGGGGTCGGGCCACCCGCATCCGCAAGCGCACGTGCCATGTCACCGTGATCGTGAGCCGGATGCCGGAGGAGATGCTCGAACGGCACCGCCGCCGCCAGGAGGGAATGGCCGCCGCCGCCACCAGGGGCCGCCGAGGCCGAGACGCCGCCGCCACGAGGCGCGAGAGGGTCCGCCGCAGCCGAGGCCAGGAGGAGTCACCGCCCGCAACCGAGGATGTCGATCAGGCTCCCGACGCTGCGCAGGCGCCAGCCGGAGCAGCCGACGAGACAGGTTCGGTTGCCGAAGGCCGCGCCGGCGAGGCCGAAGGCCGAGGGGCGCAAGACGACATTGCCGAAGGCCGCACCGACGAGGCGGCTCCGAGTGGCGCAGACGACACTGCCGAAGACACCGAGCAGCCCGAGATCGAGGACGTGGATCAGGGTCCTGACGCTGCGCAGGCGCCAGCCGGAGCAGCCGACGAGACAGGTTCGGTTGCCGAAGGCCGCGCCGGCGAGGCCGAAGGCCGAGTGGCGCAAGACGACACGGCCGACGAGGCGACCGAGCGTAGCGAGGAAGCCGAGGAGGAAGAGTAGTAGATGGGTCAGAAGGTCAACCCGTACGGGTTCCGCCTCGGCGTCACCACCGACTGGAAGTCTCGCTGGTTCGCCGACCGCAAGCAGTACCGCGACTATGTGGTCGAGGACTGGAAGATCCGCAACTTCCTGATGAGCGAGCTGCCCCACGCGGCCATCAGCCGGATCGAGGTCGAGCGCACCCGGGACCGGTTGCGGGTCGACGTCCACACCGCCCGCCCCGGCATCGTCATCGGCCGGCGGGGGAGCGAGGCCGACCGGCTGCGGGCCGGGCTGACCAAGATCACCGGCAACAACCGGGTCCAGCTCAACATCCAGGAGATCAAGCAGCCCGAGCTCGACGCCGCCCTCATCGCCCAGGGCGTCGCCGATCAGCTCGCGGGTCGGGTCGCGTTCCGTCGGGCCATGAAGCGGGCCGTCCAGAACGCGATGAAGGCCGGTTCGCAGGGCATCCGGGTCCAGTGTTCCGGTCGGCTGGGGGGCGCCGAGATGAGCCGCACCGAGTGGTATCGCGAGGGCCGGGTCCCGTTGCACACGCTAAGGGCCGACATCGACTACGGCTTCCGTGAGGCCCGCACGCCGGCCGGCCGCATCGGGGTCAAGGTCTGGATCTACAAGGGCGACATCCTCCCCTACAAGACCGCGGCCGAGGACAAGATCGCCCGCGAAGCGGCCATGGCCGTCGGCGAGACCTCCGGGCAGGGACCCCGCAAGGTCGTGTCGTCCGCCGCCGCCCGGCGTCGCAAGGATGAGGTGCCGGCCGACTCGGCCGAGGCGACTCCCCTCATCAAGGAAGCCGACCCGGAGCTGGAGCGGCTGCTCGAGGAAGAGGAAGACATCGAGCGCCGTACCCGCGACCACCACGAGGCGCCCAAGTTCCACGGGGATGTCGACTGATGGCGCGGGCCGGAGCGAGCCTCAGCGAGCGAAGGGGCGGGGACTAGCGATGCTCATGCCGAGGAAGGTCAAGCACCGCAAGCAGCAGCGCGGTCGCCTCAAGGG
>JBOGGX010000163.1:0-7616 GCA_050744245.1 Acidimicrobiales bacterium | reverse complement strand
CAAACGCCGTGAACTGCACATTCGGGTTCGCCTCGGCCAACACCTTCGTGATCGCCGCCGTCAACGTCGTCTTCCCATGATCAATATGACCCATCGTCCCCACATTCAAATGAGGCTTACTCCGATCGAACTTCGCCTTACCCATGCTGTGCTCCTCGGGACGCTGGTGCGGGTGCGTTGGTGGCGGCGGTGGGACTCGAACCCACGACTCCTCGATTATGAGCCGAGTGCTCTTACCATCTGAGCTACGCCGCCATCGAGCCCCCTGTCGGAATCGAACCGACGACACCAGCCTTACCATGGCTGTGCTCTGCCGACTGAGCTAAGGGGGCGGCTCGGCTGGCGGCGAGAAGCGGCGGCACCTCCCGACACCGGACCGCGCATGTTAGCCGGTGGTCGGGTTTCCTACGCTGCCCGCCGTGGACCTGCGACTTCGACTGGCGGACCTGGCCGACGCGGCGGCCATCAGGGAGATCTACAACCGTGAGGTGCTCGAGTCGACGGCCACCTTCGACCTCGTGCCCCGCAGCCTGATCGAGCAGCGATCGTGGCTGGCCGCCCGGTCCGGGGCCTACGCCGCCGTGGTCGCCGTCGTCGACGACGGGGTGGTGGGCTTCGGATCGCTCTCGCCCTACCGCGACCGCCCCGCCTACAGCACCAGCGTCGAGGACTCGGTCTACGTCGATCCCGCGGTCCAGGGCCGCGGGATCGGCCGGGCCCTGCTCGAGGAGTTGATCAGGGTGGCCGGGGCCCATGGGTTCCACACCGTCCTGGCCCGGATCGTCGGGGGCCACGACGCCTCGATCGGCCTGCACCGGGCCGCCGGCTTCGAGGTCGTCGGCACCGAGCGAGAGGTCGGGCGCAAGTTCGGGCGCTGGCTCGACGTCGTGGTGCTGCAGAGGCTGTTGTAACTACAGGCTCCACGTCCAGTCGCGGACCTCGGGCAGATCCTCGCCGTGCTCGCGGGTCCAGGCCCGGTGACGGGTGCGCTGGTCGACCAATCGTTGGCGCGCCTGGGCCGCCCGCTGGCCCAGGCTGGGCACCGGGTCGATCACGTCGATCACGAGGCGGTAGCGGTCGAGGTTGTTGAGCACCACCATGTCGAACGGCGTCGTGGTGGTGCCCTCCTCGATGTAGCCGCGGACGTGCAGGTTGGCGTGGTTGCGGCGGCGGTAGGTGAGCCGGTGCACCAGCCACGGGTAGCCGTGGTAGGCGAAGATCACCGGCCGGTCGACGGTGAAGAGGGCGTCGAACTCGGCGCTCGACATGCCGTGCGGGTGCTCCCGTTCGTCTTGGAGCCGCATCAGGTCGACCACGTTCACCACCGGGACCTTGAGATCGGGCAGGTGCTGGCGGAGCAGGGTGACCGCGGCCAGGGTTTCGAGCGTCGGCACGTCGCCCGCGCAGCCGAGCACCACGTCGGGCTCGCCGTCGTCGTTGCTGGCCCAGTCCCAGATGCCGATTCCTCGGGTGCAGTGCAGCACCGCGTCGTCCATCGAGAGCCAGCTGGGCTGGGGGTTCTTGCCGGCCACGACCACGTTTACGTAGTTGCGGCTGCGCAGGCAGTGGTCGACCACCGACAGCAGGGTGTTGGTGTCGGGGGGCAGGTAGACCCGGATGACGTCGGCCCTCTTGTTGACGACATGATCGATGAAGCCGGGGTCCTGGTGGGAGAACCCGTTGTGGTCCTGGCGCCAGACGTGCGAGGTGAGCAGGTAGTTGAGCGACGAGATCGGCCGCCGCCACTCCAGCCCACGCGACACCTTCAACCACTTGGCGTGCTGGTTGAACATCGAGTCGACGATGTGGATGAACGCCTCGTAGCACGACAACAGCCCGTGGCGCCCGGTGAGGAGATAGCCCTCGAGCCAGCCTTGGCAGGTGTGCTCGGAGAGGATCTCCATGACTCGGCCATCGGGGGCCAGGTGCTCGTCGACGGGAAGCATCTCGGCGTTCCACGTCTTCGCCGTGGCCTCGAAGACGGCCGACAGCCGGTTCGACGCGGTCTCGTCCGGGCCGAACAACCGGAAGTTGGCGTGGTCGTGGTTGAGGGCCATCACGTCGCGCAGGTAGCCGCCCAGGACTCGGGTGGGCTCGCTGTCGGCCGCGCCCGGCGGGTCGGCCCCGACCGCGTAGTCGCGGAAGGCGGGCAGGATCAGCTCCCGCCTGAGCAGTCCGCCGTTGACGTGGGGGTTGGCCCCCATGCGGCGGGTTCCGGTCGGCACCAGCGCGCGGCCAGCTCGGGGCGGGGCCGACCGTCCGGATCGAACAGCTCCTCCGGGCGGTAGCTCCTGAGCCAGGACTCGAGGGCTTCGAGATGCTTCGGATTGGTGCGGGTCTCGGTCAGCGGCACCTGGTGCGACCGCCACGTGTCCTCAACGGGGACACCATCCACTTCGGAGGGTCCCGTCCATCCCTTCGGCGTGCGCAGCACGATCATCGGCCACCGCGGCCGTTCGGTCCCGCCCTCGCCTGCGGCGCGGGCCCGGCGCTGGATCGTCCGCATCTCGTCGATGGACCGGTCGACGGTGGCCGCCATCATCTGGTGCACCCGAGCGGGGTCGTCCCCCTCGACCAGGTAGGGGGCGTAGCCGTAGCCGTCCAGGAGCCGGGTCAGCTCGTCGTCGGGGATGCGGGCCAGGATCGTCGGGTTGGCGATCTTGTAGCCGTTGAGGTGCAGGATCGGCAGCACCGCGCCGTCGCGGGACGGGTCGAGGAACTTGTTGGAGTGCCACGACGCGGCGAGGGGCCCGGTCTCGGCCTCGCCGTCGCCGACCACGCAGGCGACGATGAGATCGGGGTTGTCGAAGGCCGCACCGAAGGCGTGCGAAAGCGAGTAGCCGAGCTCGCCGCCCTCGTGGATCGCGCCCGGGATCTCGGCGGCCACGTGGCTCGGGATGCCGCCCGGGAACGAGAACTGCTTGAACAGCCGGCCCAGGCCGGCCGTGTCGTGCCCGATCGAGGGGTACAGCTCGCCGTGGGTTCCCTCCAGCCAGCAGTTGGCGACGACGCCGGGACCGCCGTGGCCCGGTCCGATGACGTAGATGATCTCGGCGTCGTGCTCGATGACGGCCCGGTTGAGGTGGGCGTAGATCAGGTTGAGGCCCGGGGTGGTGCCCCAGTGGCCGAGCAGCCTCGGCTTGACGTGCTCCGGGCGGAGGGGCTCGGCCAGCAGCGGGTTGTCGAGGAGGTAGATCTGGCCGACCGACAGGTAGTTGGCGGCCCGCCAGTAGGCGTCGATCCTCGTCAGCTCGCCGGGCGCGAGGGGGTGCTCATCGATGACATCCATAGGGCTCAGGCCGTCCTTGTTCCTGGGGTGAACTCGCAGGGGATGTGCTTGACGCCGTTGATGAAGCTCGAGAAGAGCCGGTGGGGCTCGCCCGCCGGTCTGATGTCGGGCGTCCTCTGGAACAGCTCCCTGAACATCACACCGATCTCCTGGCGGGCCAGGTGAGCCCCGAGGCAGTAGTGCGGTCCGAAGCCACCGAAGCCGAGGTGGTCGTTGGGCTGGCGGCGGACGTCCAACCGGAACGGCTCGTCGAACACGGCCTCGTCCCGGTTGGCCGAGTTGTAGAAGAGGAGCAGCTTGTCGCCCTCGTGGAACTGGTGGCCGTTGACGACGTGGTCACGGGTGGCGGTGCGGCGCATCCAGATAACGGGTGACGACCAGCGGACGACCTCCTCGACCGCGGTCGGCGTGACCCCGTCGAGGTCGGCCGCCCAGATCTGGCGCTGGTCGGGATGGTCGGTCAGGGCGAGCAGGCCGTGGCTGATCGCGTTGCGAGTGGTCTCGTTGCCCGCCACGACGAGCAGGATGAAGAACGACGCCAGTTCCTGATGGGTGAGCTGCTCGCCGTCGACGTTGGCGTGGATCAGCACCGAGGTCAGGTCGTCGGTGGGCTCGTCGGCCCGCTGGGCGGCGATGTCGACCATCAGCTGGGACAGCTCGAAGCCGGCGGTGAGCCCGACCGCGGCCGGGTCGGCGTCCTCCGGCACATACTCGGGATCGCCCTGGCTCAGGATGATGTTCGACCGTTCGAACACGTACCGCTCGTCGGCCTCGGACACGCCCATGAGCTCGCAGATCATGCGCAGCGGGAGTCGGGCGGCGATGTCCGTGACGAAGTCGCACTCGCCCCGCTCGATCACCTCGTCGACCACCAGCGCGGCGGTCTCGCGGATGTGCCGGTTGATCCGCTCGATCCGCTTCGGCGTGAAGGCGGCCGACACGATCCGCCGGAGACGTAGATGGCGGGGGTCGTCGAGGTTGATCATCGACCCGAAGAACTCGAGGAACTCCGGCGGCAGGTCGTTGATGGAGGTCGAGCCCTGGCCCGAGCAGAACACGTCAGCCGTGCGGCTGATGGCGTAGACGTCGGCGTGGCGGGTCACGGCAAAATACCCGGGGCCCGGCGGCGTGTTGAAGATGGTCGACAGGATCTCGGGGTCGTCGAAGTGGGCCACGGGCCGTTCGGCCCGCAGGAGGACGAACGCCCGGTCGCGCTCGGCGAGCGGACGAGCCCAGAACTCCGGGTCGGAGAGGTCGATCTCGTCGAGGCTGAGCTCTGCGCGCATGCGTGGGCCGGGAAGGATTTGAACCTCCGAAGGCAATGCCGGCAGGTTTACAGCCTGCTCCCTTTGTCCGCTCGGGCACCGACCCGCAGGACGGACAAGGATAGCCTCGGCGGATGCCCAGCTTCGACGTCGTCTCCGAGGTCGATCTGCAGGAGGTGCGCAACGCGGTCGATCAGGCGGCCCGCGAGGTGGCCACCCGCTTCGACTTCAAGAACACCGACTCATCGATCGAGCTCGCCGATCGCGAGGTCCGCATGCGCTCGGGCACCGAGGACCGGCTGAAGGCGCTGCGGGTCGTGCTCGAGGAGAAGCTGGTGCGCCGGCAGGTGCCGCTCAAGGCGGTCAGCTACGGCAAGGTCGAGGAGGCGTCGGGTGGCTCGGCCCGCCAGTCGGCCAACCTGCAGATGGGCATCTCGGGTGACAAGGCCAGGGAGCTCAACAAGTACATCAAGGGGCTCGGCCTGAAGGGCATCCAGTCGCAGGCCCAAGGCGACCAGCTGCGGGTCAGCGGCAAGAAGCGCGACGACCTCCAGGCCGTGATCGCGGCGCTGAAGGAAGGCGACTTCGGCATCGCCCTGCAGTTCTCCAACTTCCGGGACTAGCGAGATGCGCAGCCGGCCGCTCGGCTCGACCGGCCTGGTGGTGAGCGAGATCGGTCTAGGCCTGGCCGCCGTCGGCCGCCCCGGCTACATCAACCTGGGCCACGACGCCGATATCGGAGCGGACAAGGACATCGAGGTCATGCGGCGCCGGGCGACGGCGCTGCTCGACCGGGCGTTCGAGCGGGGGGTCCGGTACTTCGACGCGGCCCGGTCCTACGGCCGGGCCGAGGAGTTCCTCGCCTCGTGGCTCGAGGGCCGATCCCGGTCGCTGGCGTTGCCGCTGGGGCCCGACGACGTCACCATCGGCTCGAAGTGGGGCTACCGGTACGTCGCGGGGTGGCGGACCGACGTCGAGGTCCACGAGGTCAAGGACCACTCGGTGGGGGCGTTCAGGGAGCAGTACGCCGAAACCCGTTCGTGGTTGGACGGGTGGCTCGACCTCTACCAGATCCACTCGGCCGTGCTGGAGACGGGGGTACTGGAGGACCGTGAGGTGCTGGCCTCGTTGGTCGGCCTGGCCGACGACGGCGTGGTGGCCGGGCTCAGCGTGAGCGGGCCGGCCCAGGGCGAGGTGGTGCGCATGGCCCTGGAGGCCGAGGTCGACGGGGTCAACCCGTTCCGCTGTGTCCAGGCGACGTGGAACGTGCTCGAGCCGTCGGCCGGACCGGCCCTGGCCGAGGCGGCCGCGGCCGGGTGGGGGGTGATCGTGAAGGAGGCCGTCGCCAACGGCCGGCTGTCGAGCCGGGGCGTCGAGTTCGGGCTCGGGCTCGGCGATGGAGGGGGCGTCGCGGCCGCGATCGCCGAACGGCACGGGGTCGGCATCGACGCCGTCGCCTTGGCCGCGGTGCTGGCGCAGCCCTGGGTCGGCGTCGTGCTGTCCGGGGCTGCGTCGCTCGATCAGCTCGACAGCAACCTCGCCGCGGCCTCGGTCGAACTGGACGCGAACAAACAGAAGAAACCCAATGCGACCAATCCCCTTATGCGGACAAAGCCTCCTTCACCGAACGCATGTACGCTCCGCGTCCCCCAAAGGCTTCTGCCACTGAACCGACGTGCTGAAGCCATTATTCTCTTCAGCTTCCTGATTGGTACCATGCGTGTCAAGTGGTAGCCACTCCGTGGGCAACAAGTAGGCACGGACCGTCAGCGATGAAAAACCGTGCGACCCCCCATCGGCGTCGGTATGGCTGAGGAGGTTCCGAATGCCCGCGCCCGCCGACCTCACAGCGCTCTGCCTCGTTGAGCATCCGCACCTTGTCGCCCTTCTGGGCCTTCTCACCGGCGATCGAGCGGAAGCGGAGGACCTAGCCCAGGAGGTCTTGATCAGGCTCTGTCGCGACTGGGAGAAGGTCAGCCGCTACGACAAGCCTGGGGCATGGGTACAGCGCGTTGCTGTCAACCTGGCGAGAAGTGCCCATCGGCGACACAGAAGAGAGCTGCGGGCTCTGTCACGCCTCGCAGTAGCGACGTCAACGTCGGTCGAGCCAGATTCGATCAAGAGCGACGACGCAGTACGCGCGGCGCTCCAACGTCTGCCATTTTCGTTGCGGGCCGTCATAGTGCTTCGCTTCCTCGACGATTTGTCGGTCGCCCAGACTGCGACAGTACTTCGGATACCGCAGGGAACGGTCAAGACCCGAACGCGCAAAGCTTTGGACCAGCTCCGTGGCGACGAAGCCATCGGTATGAAGGAGGCCGTGCATGTCGACTGAGTTCGCCCGTCTGCTTCGTGAATTGGCCCCTCGCCCGACGTCAGCAATCGATATAGACCAGATATGGGAGGAGGGGCTCACTCGCCGCTCGAAGCAAAGACGTGGGGGCCGTACTGCGTTGATCACCGTTATGTTGCTGCTATGCATGGTGGCAACGCTGCTGACGTTCCTCGTTGCCAGGGACACCACGGACACGGCACTCCCCGCCGACTCGGTGGTGTCCTATACCGATCCAGAGCGAGGATTTTCGGTTAGCTACCCTTCCGCGTGGCATCGCGCAACATCTGCCCTCACTCCGCGGCTCCACGCACCTGGAGAACCACCTTGGGAGTTGCTGTCCCTCGCCACGTTTGAGCCAATCGCGGGCGGAGGTCAGCAATGTCAGCACATTCCCGTCGTGGCGCTTGAATCGATGACAGCCCGTGATGCCTTTGTAACTGTGCAGGAGCGGCCCCCTTCAGCTCAGGTCGATCCTGAAATCGGACGACCGCCCCTACCGGCGCCGCTACCCTCCAATCCGTCGGCGCGACCCCCTGATAACAGCTCTGAAGCACTCCACTGTCTCGCGGCGCGACCACCAATTGACTTTTGGCAGTTCACGTTCTCCGAAGCCAGCCGGTCCTTCCATATGTTCGTCGCCATTGGTTCTGATGCCCCCGCCTCGCTTCGAAGCCAGGCGTGGGCAGTCGTGGCGAGCATTGACTTTCAGTGAGAACTTTCCTTACGT
>JBOGGX010000162.1:0-32987 GCA_050744245.1 Acidimicrobiales bacterium | reverse complement strand
GCTGCCTCCTTCACCCGCAATCGGTGAAGGAAGCATCAGCCCAAGCACCCGGATTGTTCCGACCCGCAGACAGCGGATGCCCTTACCAGGCAGCCGATCCACGCTCAGGTCGGAACAATCACGAAGTTGGGACAATCGGCGATCCGGACCCATCGGGGCGGTGGTCGATTTCGACGAGTCAGCAGAACCGGACGCGACAGATCGTGCCTGCGTTGGCGTCCGCAACTGAAGCTGGGGCCAGGTGGCTTCGGCGTCCGGGTCTCAGCCCGACCCCGGAGGTGCCAAATGTCGACCATTGCTTCATCTGCTGCGATCGTCATCGCCGATCCCGACTTCTCCGAAGCGGAGCGGTTCGCCCTCGCCGGGTTCCTGGCCGGCTACCGCGGACTGACCCGCGACACCTACGCCTTGGACCTGCGCCAGTTCGTCGCCTGGTGCGAGCAACACGGCTTGCGGCTGTTCGAGGTGCGCCGTGCGGACATTGAGTGCTTCGCCCGCGACCTCGAAGCCCGCAGCCGGGCTCGCGACGGTGGCCCGCCGGCTGTGCACGGTGGCGGGCTTCTACCGCTACGCCGAACAGGAAGGCCTGCTGGCGCGCTCGCCGGCGGTGCACGTGCGCCGGCCCCGTCTCGACTACGAGTCCCACGCGATGGGCTTGGACCGCAACGAGGTCGGCGCCCTGCTGGTGGCCGCCGGGCAAATCCGCGGCCGAGCACGCGCTGGTCTCGCTGTTGGCGCTCAACGGGCTGCGGGTCTCCGAAGCCATCGGCGCCAACATCGACTCCCTCGGCCTTGAACGGGGCATCGGACCCCGACGGTGTGCCCAAGGGCGGCACGGTCGTCACGATCCCGCTTGCGCCCCGCACCGCCCAAGCCATTGATCTGGCCATCGGCGAACTTCGAGGGACCGATCTTCCTCGGTGCCAACGGCGAGCGGTTGGACCGGCACGCCGCCTGGCGTATCGTGCGCCGCCTCGCCCGCAGGGCGGGGATCACCAAGCCGGTCGGGCCGCACACGCTCCGGCACGCGCTCATCACCGCGGCCCTCGACGCGGGCGTCCCGCGCGGGACGTCCAGAAGGCCGCGTCGCACGCTGACCCGCGCACCACCATGCGCTACGACCGGGGCCGGGTATCCCTCGACCGGCACGCCACCTACATCGTGGCCGCCTTCAGCGCCGGCGCCGCCCGGTAGACGACCGTCGTCAGGCCGATGCGTGCCGCCGTCCAACGGTCGGTCAACCGACGTCGGGACGGCTGCATCCGATTGACCGCAAGATCGCCCACACGCCCCCGAGCGTGACCACCGCGAGCGACTCGCGGGCGATCTTGCTCCAGCGCGGATCTTCATCCGACCTAGCGTTCGGTCGGTCGTGATGACCTCGCGCCCTGAGCATGGCTGCTGATCGGCCGCGCCGACGGTGGCGCTTCTACCGCACCGCCGGTGGCGCTTCTACCGCACCGCCGGTGGCGCCATGCCGGTGCGCGAGTTCCTCACCCGTCCCGGGCTAACCAGCGACGACCGCGACGAAGTCCTCGCTGCGATGAAGGACGTGCAGGTCAACGGTCTGTCGGTCGCCCGCCATCTTCGGGTCGACATCTACGAGATCCGCGCCACCGGCGCCCACGCCACATACCGCGTGCTCTTCGCCGCCGAAGGAGCCCGAAGCCAGGTGCTGCTCGCGGTGTCTGCGTTCAGCAGGAAGACCCAGAAGACACCGCCTAGCGAGAATCTCCCTCGCCGAGCGGCGCCTCGCCGACTGGCGGCGACGGGGACGGAGAAGCTGATAACCGATATTTGAGTTATGCTGGGCGACGTGGCAAGAGACGACCTCGACCGCCTGATCGACGAACTCGCGGAGGACGACCCCTCAATCCACTCGCGCGTCGCCGCCGCCCTGGAGCGTCGTGAACTCGCCCGCCAACTGGCAGAACGGCGCCTCACCGCCGGGCTGACACAGTCCCAGCTCGCCAAGCGGATGGGCACGAGCCAGGGACAGGTCACCCGATTCGAGTCGGGGGCAGACACTCGCCTCTCGACCGTCGCCCGCTACGCGGCAGCCGTTGGGATGAAGGTCGAGTGGACGTTGGCTCCACTCGCCAAGTCACCGGACCGGCGGAGTCGCAAGCGCGCTTCGCGCCACGCCACGCCGGCGTAACGCCTGCGCTCGGGCAGGGCGGATGGCGACCGGTTTGCTCGCGCGGTCGAGGTCGACAAGGACCGGGGACTGTTCGTGGATCCAAGGTTGGGCCGAGTCCCGCTCGCCGAGGTTGCGGCGGAGTGGTTGGGTTCGAATCCGGGGAAGCGGGGCGGGAGTTGGCAGCGGGACGAGATAGCGGTGCGGCGGCACATCGTTCCCGCGCTTTGGTGACAAGGCTGTGGATTCGTTGACGCCCAGGGATGTTCAGGCCGTGGTGACGAGCTGGGTGGGGGAGCGTGGGGCGCGGTCGGTGCGGCGTGATTACGGGGTCTTGCGGGCGATCCTGAACTACGCGGTGGCGGGGGACATGATCGGTCGGAGCCCGTGCCGTGGGATCAATCTCCCCGAGGTGAAGCCGCTTCGTCGGCACGTGGTCGACGGCAACGAGCTTGCTCGTCTGGCGGGCGCGCTGGGTGGTGTCGGGCAGTACGGGCCGATGGTTTACCTCGGTGCGGTCATGGGGCTGCGGTGGGGGGAGGTCGCGGGCTCACGCGTCGGCCGCGTGGAGTTCGTCGCAGGCACGGTGGAGATCGCCGAGACGGTTGTTCGTGGTCGGCGCGGATTGATCGGGTTCGGAGAGCCGAAGTCCGACGCAGGTCGCCGGAGAACACGAGCACCGCTGCCGGGACGACGTCGCCATTCCATTCGGTGAGCCGCTCGAAGGTGCGCAACCCGCCGAGGTGCTCGGCCAGGCTGGTCTTGGTGAGCGTGCCGCCCCGGGCACGAACGGCGTCATGGAGGACTCCTCGGATCGGGGCTCCCCATGCTGACCGCCGCCGTCACCGCAGTGGTGGATCACCCGTGTATGAAACACTCCGATGCGCGCCTGACGCTCGACATCTACGCCAGAGCGGTGGAGCAGGGTGGACGGGCGGCGGCCGAGGCCATGGGGGCGAGGTTTCTCGTTCCGCCGCGCCATGGACGCGCCATGGAGGGGGAGATCGCCGGCGAGGTGAACGGAGCCTTAACGAGTGAGAAGTCCGCTGACCAGGCGGTTCCTGGTGGTCGGGGAGGCGGGATTTGAACCCACGACCTCTGCGTCCCGAACGCAGTGCGCTGCCAAACTGCGCCACTCCCCGATGGAACGGTCGACTCTAGCCGGTGGGTCGCACCGGTCGACGCTGCTGGAGCACGATGTCGGGGTCCTGATCCGCGGGCCTCGTCGAGGTTGTCGCGCTCCACCACCCGCACGGTGGTCAGGCGCGCAAACCTGCCCGCCCCGCCTGCCCGCGCCCCCCGAGGTCGAGGTCGCGGGCGGCGGTCAGGACAGGAGGGGCTCGCCCGCGTCCGCCGGCACGCCTTCGGTGTAGTTCCCGCCCGCGAGCAGCGCGTTGGCCGCCCGTCGGAGCGTGAACGCGTCGATCGGCTTGATGAGCCAGCCGTCGGCGGACGACCGGCGGGCGAGGAACACGTCGGCCTCGCGGTCGAGGAGCATCAGGACAGGGACGTGCGGGAGCCGGCCGGCGCCCTCCTCGAGGCGGATGTTCAGGCAGGTGGCCATGCCGCCCATGTTCCCGATCTGGAGGTCGAGCACGACCAGGTCGGGCCGGTCGCCGTAGATCGCGGGCAGCACCTCCCGCCCCTCGTGCACCCGGCGCGCCTCCATGTCGGGACCGGCCAGGGCCGCCTCGACCTCGTCGAACACCCAGTCGGCGTCGGTCGCAACCAGCACGTGGCCCACGGGCGGGGAAGGGTAGTGCCGCCCTCTCGAGCGGAACCACCACCGTCCCGGCGGCGTCGGACGCAAGCGGTCGGGTGACCCTTGGCTACCATCGGGCGGGCGCGCCCGACCGAGGAGGATGCGTGCTGGAGATCCGAGTCGAGGAGGGCGCCGAGTACGTGGTCTGCCGTCCCGTGGGTGAGCTCGACGCCTACACGGTGTCGCAGTTCAGGGAGTCGCTGGCCGAGCTGGCCGCATCCCCTCGCCTGCTCATCGACCTGAGCGACGTGCCGTTCATGGACTCGGCGGGCCTCGGAGCGCTCATCGGCGGCATCCGGCGGGCTCGTGAGGCGGGCGGCGACGTCGCCGTCGCCTGCAGCCGCCCGACCTTGACCCGCCTCCTGCACACGACCGGCTTCGACCGGATCGTTCCCGTGACCGCCACCGTCGAGGAGGCGGCCGGGGCCCTGGTCAGTCCGGGCGAGTGAACAGGTAACGACCGAGGGCGGCCAGTCCATCGAGGTCGTGGACGTCGCTCGGTAGGAACGGCACCCGAACCGTGGGCGCCGGCGCGACCAACGCCCGCAACTGCTCCAGGTGATCGGCCTCCTTGGCCGCCACCAACCGGAACTCGGCCAGGTTGCGGTAGTGGTCGCCGAGCGGGCTGCCGTCCAGCGAATCGACCAGCGACTCGTCGAGCTCGAGCTCGGGCTGCGACCCGCCACCGGGGTCCGAGCCGAACCGCGGGTGCATGCGGTTGACCACCAGCGCGCGCACCGCGATGCCCGCCTCCCGGAGGCGGACGGCGAAGAAGCTGGCCTCGCTCACCGTGTCGCGGTGGGGCGACGCCACCAGCACGAACGCGGTCTCGTCGGCTGACAGCAGCTCGACCACGGCCTCCGCCCGCTGCCGGACGCCCTCCTCCATCCCGTGGAATGCCTGGAAGAAGCCGATGGCGTCCTCGATCACCTCGCCGCCGACCACCTTCGAAACGGTGCGCAGAAACGCCTGGGCGGCGACGTTGACGGCCCGGACGATCCCCCTCGTGGGCGCCATCAGCAGCCGGTAGAGGCGATGGTCGAGGAATCGGGTCAACCGCCGGGGGGCGTCGATGAAGTCGAGGGCGTGGCGGGTCGGCGGCGTGTCGACGACGACCAGGTCGAACTCGGACTCGTGGTGGAGCTCGTAGAGCTTCTCCATCGCCATGTACTCCTGCGTGCCCGACAGCGTTACCGAGATGTTGCGGTAGAAGCGGTTGGACAGGATCCGGTCGACCTGCTCGGCGTCGGCGGCGTACTTCCTCACCACGGCGTCGAAGGTGCTCTTGGTGTCGAGCATCGTGGCCCACAGCTCGCCCGGCCCCGGCCCATCGATCCTGCGGGGCGTGTCGGTCAGGTCCCCGATGCCCATGGCGTCGGCCAGCCGCTTGGCCGGGTCGATGGTGACCACCACCGTCCGTCGCCCCCGTCGCGCCGCCTCCAGCCCGACTGCGGCCGTGACCGTCGTCTTGCCCACGCCGCCGGTGCCGGTGCACACGACGATCGCGGCCCCGGCGACGACCTCGTCGAGACCACTCACACCTGTCACTCCAGTCGCCCGATCCCGTCGAGCAGCGACCGGGCCAACCGGTCGACGTCGTCGGCGTCGATGTCGGGGGTGAACACGTAGGGCAGGTGCAGCTGGGGGAGCGGGAGGCGGGCGGCCAGGCGATCGACCTGCTCCTCCTGCAGGGCGATACGGTCTCGTCGGAACCCGGCCGCCTCCGCCAGGGCCGACGTCGCCGCCCGTCCCAGTCGTCGGCCGGCCCGGACCGCGGCCTGCCCCGGGGCGACGCTCAGACCGGGCAGCTCCTCGTATAGTCCGTTGACCACCACCGGCCCGAGGGCGACGCCGACCCGGTCCTCGAGATGGAACGCGGTGTCGATCACCTCGTTCACCGGCGTCTCTTCCGCCAGGGTCACGAGCGTGACCCGGCAACGCTCCGAGTCGGTGAGCATCTCGAGGACCTCCCTGGCCTGGGTCGCGATCGGCCCGCTCCTGGCCGCGTCGACCAGGCCGCGAGCCGCGAGAAGAAACGTGACGGCATGGCCGGCGGCCGGAGCGTCGAGGATGATGAGGTCGGCCGCCCCCGCCCGCTCGAGCTGCTTGACCTTGCCCAGGACCAGGATGTCGCGGATGCCGGGCGCCGCGGTGGCGACCACGTCGAGGGCGCCGCTGGCCACCAGCCGACGGGAGATCCTGGCCAGGCCGTGGGCATGGAGGTACTCCGTCAGGGCGTCGTCCGGCGTGATGGTCCGGCCGCGGATGGCCGCCCGACCGTCGGCGCCCGGGTCCAGCTCGACCTCGTCGTAGGTGAGCGGCTCCCGGCCGAAAACCGCGGCCAGGCCGCTGCCCGCCTCGACCTCGATGATCAGCGGACGGAAACCGCAGAGCGCGGCGGCCCGCGCCGTGCTGGCGGTGACGGTGGTTTTGCCGACGCCGCCCTTGCCGGCCACGATGACGACCCGGGATGCGGAGAAGAACTGGTCAGGGTTCACCGAACGTGCGGAGACTAGCGAGGCGGGTCGCCGCCATCGCCACCGCCGCCGTCGGCCTCGGCCTGTTGGGCGTGAGCGCGGCCGCGGCGGACGCCAGCGCCGACCACGCCCAGAGCGGCCCCGAGCCATCGGTCGACGTGATCGAGGTCGACGGCTATCTCGACCCTGTGCTCGTCGACTTCATCGACACGTCGCTCACCCGGGCCGTCGACGCGGGTGCGATCGCCCTCGTGCTCCAGCTCGACAGCCGGGGGGTGGTCGTCGAGGCCGACCGGTTCGATCGCCTGATCGCACGCCTCGAGCGGTCCGAGGTACCCCTGGCGACGTGGGTCGGTCCGTCGGGCGCGGTCGCCCTCGGGGGCGCCGGACGGCTGGTCGAGGTGGCCGATCACGCGGGCGTGGCCCCCGGGTCCGTGGTCGAGGTCGGGGGCCGCGAGCTCGACGACGAGGAGGCCGCGGGGGCGGGCGTGGCCGACATCGAGGCGCCCACGCTCGGCGACCTCATCGTCAACCTGCCCGGGGTCGAGGTGCGGGAGGTCGAGGACGGCGAACTGGTCCGCCGCGAGCCGGTCACGCCGACCCGCTTCTTCCAGCTGCCGCTGCTCGATCAGCTCATGCACACCGTGGCCAGCCCGCCCGTGGCCTACCTCCTGTTCATCGCCGGCATGGCCCTGCTCGTGTTCGAGCTCTACACCGCTGGCATCGGCATCGCCGGCGCCACCGGCGCCGTGTTCTTCGTGCTCGGTTCCTACGGGCTGGCCGTGCTGCCCACCAACCCCGTCGGCATCGGTCTGCTCGTCGTCTCGATGTTCGGCTTCGCGGTCGACGTCCAGGCCGGGATGCCACGCTTCTGGACGGGGGTCGGCACCGCCGCCGTGGCCAGCGGATCGTTGCTGCTCTTCGACGGCGTGGCCCAGCCCTGGATCGCCCTGGGGACCGGCATCGTCGGCATCCTGATCTTCTTCATCGGCGCCGCCCCTGCGGTCGCTCGATCGAGGTTCTCGACCGCGACCATCGGCCGGGAGTGGATGATCGGCGAGCTCGGCCTGGCGTCGACCGCGATCGATCCGGACGGGGTGGTGTCGGTCCGCGGCGCACCATGGAAGGCCAGGACGAACCGGGCCACGCCGATCGACGCCGGCGCCGAGGTTCGCGTCGCCGGTATCGACGGATTGGCGCTCGAGGTCGAGCCGCTCGAAGGCGCGGCTCGGGACTACCGGGAGCGGAGCCATCGGGACCCGAACGCCGCCCCCGGCATATCCGGACCGGCGCCCGAGCCGACGGAGCCGGGGACGTCGTCTGAGGTGGCGACCGACCCCACCTGACCTGCAGTCGTTCGCGAGAGTGTGTCTCAAGCTCGCGATTGTTCCCCCTTGTTCGCTCCAAAACGGCAGTTGTAGGGTCCGCCCCGAAAGGGGGATAAGGGTTTGGCTGCACTTCGCGTCGACGACGAGTGGCAGGTGCGGGCCGCCTGCCGCGGACCCCATGCCGTTGTGTTCTTTCCCCCGCCACACTTCGAGCGAAAAGAGGAACGGCTCGAGCGCGAACGTCGGGCCAAGGCCATCTGCGCCACGTGCTCCGTCCGCCATCCTTGTCTCGAGTACGCCCTGCGCATCAAGGAGCCGCACGGCATCTGGGGCGGGCTCAACGAGACCGAGCGCAAGCTGCTGCTGGCCGACCGGGCGTCGTAGCTCGGCGGGTCAGCCCGCCCGCACCACCTCGACCGAGGTCGTGACCTCGTCGAGCGCGTCGGTGAGCGGGCTCACCCCTATCCCGGGACCGGTGGGTACGGGCAGGCGGCCGTCGTCGAGCACGAACGGCGGCGTGATGTCCCGGCGGTAGTAGCGATCGGACGCCGACGTGTCGCCCGGCAGGGTGAAGTTCGGCAGGGCGGCCAGGGCCAGGTTGGCGGCCCGGCCGATGCCGGTCTCGAGCATGCCCCCGCACCACACCGGGACCCGATGGGCGGCGCACACGTCGTGGACCCGCCGTGCTTCGAGGTAGCCACCGACCCGGCCCGGCTTCACGTTGACGATCGAGCAGGCGCCGAGGGCGATGGCGTCGGCCGCCGACCGGGCCGAGGTGATCGACTCGTCGAGGCACAACGGCGTGGCCACTCGCCTGGCCAGCTCGGCGTGGCCGACGACGTCGTCCTCGGGCAGCGGCTGTTCGATGAGCAGCAGGCCGAAGCGGTCGAGCCCGGCCAGCCGGGGTGCGTCACCGAGGGTGTAGGCGCAGTTGGCGTCGACCTGGAGAAGCAGGTCGTCGCCGAACCGTTCCCGTACCGCGGCCACCGGCTCGAGGTCCCACCCCGGTTCGATCTTGAGCTTGATGCGCCGATAACCGTCGGTCAGGTAGCCGTCGACCACGTCGAGCAGCTCGGCCACGGTGGCCATGATCCCGACCGAGACGCCGCAGTCGACCATGTCGCGCACGGCGCCGAGGTGGGAGGCGAAGGAGCGCCCGGCGGCCCGCAGCTCGGCGTCGAGCACCGCCATCTCGAGTGCGGCCCTGGCCATCGGATGGCCCTTCACCGGTGCGAGCAGCGGCGCGACGCGGGACGCGTGCAACGGGTCGGCGGCGAAGAGCCTGGGCAGGAGGAAGCTCCTGATCACCTCCTGGGCGCCATCGACGTACTCGGCGGAGTAGAGCGGCTCCTCCATGGCGACGCACTCGCCCCACCCTTCGGCGTCGGGTGTGGTCACCTTGACCAACAGCGCGTCCCGCTCGTGCTGCACGCCGAACGAGGTTCGGAACGGGGCGACGAGGGGCAGCCGAACCCGGCGCAGCTCGACCTCCGACAGCTTCATGCCGTCGGCCGTTCGAGGCGGTACCAGCCGTCGCGGCTCATGTCGACGGCAACGTAGCCTTCGGCCACGGCCGCGCCCAGCGTGGCCCGGAGGGCTCGCCGCCAGGCCAGGGCGAGGGCCGGGTCGCTTCGGCGGATGGCGACGATGTCGGGCGGGACCCAGGCGCAGAGCGGTCGGCCGGGATCGTCGCCCACCTTCCGCGGGGTCGGACCGTCGTCGAGGATCACGGCCGCGTCGGCTCGTCCCCCGAGCCGCCGCTCCGACCCTCCCGGATCGGCCAGACGAGCGGCAACGCCCGCCGACGCAATAGGCCAGCGCACGACCGCCCGGTCGGACTCGTCGCCGGCGTTGATGTCGTCGCCGAGGGCGTCGCCGTAGAAGTTGGGCTCGTAGCCGACGACCTCGGCGCCGAGCTTCGACAGGTTGAAGTAGGCGTTGCGCCGGATCAGCGGGTCGTAGGTCCAGACGACCTCGTCGAGCCCGGCCTCGAGGGCCCACGCCCGTTGGTGAACCTTGATGGCGTAGCCGAGCGCCCGGGCCTGGAGATCGGGGAGCACGCCGGTGATGTGGGAGTGGAGGTGGCGTCGCCCCTCGTGCTCGCCGAAGAACCCGACCGAGCCGCCGATCATGCGCTCGCCGGCGAACGCACCGACCACGTAGTTGCCTGCGTAGCGCATGGCCTGGGTGAGCTCGATGGGGACGAAGGCATGGCCACGCGAGCCCCACACCTGGGCGAAGACGGCGTCGAGGGCGGCGATCGCGTTGATCGAGTCGAGGGTGCGGATCGTGATGCCGCCCGCGGCGGCGGCCTCGTCGGCCCGCCGCCAGGCCTCGTCGATCAGCCCCGGCGCCACCGGTGGATCATCCCACCTGAGCCAGAGCGACCTCGATGGCGGGATCGTCGGCCGGGTCGACGGTCCGCAGGTCGACGATTGTCCGGCCCTCGTCGACGCGGGCGATGATCGGCGGGTCGTAGCCCCTCAGGCGGGCGGTGAGGTCGCCTGGATGAGCCAGCCCGGCGGACGGGATCTCGACGCCAGGCAGGGTGCCCCCGCCGGTGACGGCCTGCGTCTCGGTCAGCTCCCAGCCGTTCCCCGCCAAGCGCCCGGCCCGACGCCACAGCGTCCCCACGGGCGTCGTGGCCATGCGCCAGAAGGGAAGCGCGTCGCCGTCCCGGCCGAGGTAGGTCAGGGCCACGTCCTGCAGCGCCCGCAGCACGAGCCCGCCCGGGCGCATGGCGCGGTAGAGCGGGTGGCGAGCGCATCGGTCGATCAGCTCGGCGCGGCCGGCGATGATCCCGGCCTGCGGGCCGCCGAGCAGCTTGTCGCCGGAGAAGACGGCGAGGGCGGCGCCGGCGTCGATGGTCTGGCGCACGGACGGCTCATCACGCAGCCAGGCGGGGGGACCGTCGGTGAGCCACGGGCACGCCGCGTCGAGCAAACCGGAGCCGAGGTCGACGACGACCGGCGGGCCGAGCCCGACCACGTCGGCGACGCTGGTCGCCTCGGTGAACCCGGTGATCGTGTAGTTCGACTGGTGGACCTTGAGTACGAGACCGACGTCGACTTCGTTGCCGACCGCTGTCTCGTAGTCCGCCCGCCGGGTGCGGTTCGTGGTCCCGACCTCGACCAGACGGGCGCCGGACTCGGCCATCACCTCCGGCACGCGAAACCCTCCGCCGATCTCGACCAGCTCGCCCCTGGACACGACCACTGCTCGGCCTCTGGCCAGGGCTGCCAGCACCAGGAGCACGGCGGCCGCCCCGTTGTTGACGACAAGCGCGGCCTCGGCCCCGCACGCGGTGGCCAGGAGCGCGCCGACATGGTCACGCCGCGACCCGCGGCGCCCGGTCGCCAGGTCGAGCTCGAGATTGGTGTAGCCGGCCGGCTGGGCGGTGGCGAAGGGCGCCCGTCCCAGGTTGGTGTGCAGGAGGACGCCGGAGGCGTTGATCACCGGACCGAGCAGCGCCCGGCGGACGGCCACCGCCCGGTCACGCGCCGACGAAGGATCGCCGTCCGCGATGGCCCGTCTAGCCGCATCGACGAGGAGCGGGTGGGGAAGGTCGACGTCGGCGATCGAACGGGCCAGGGCGTCGACCGACGGTGGGCGCATCGTGGTGAGCTTGACATGCCGGACCCGCCGCCGCGGAGCGAGGCCGCCGGCCGAAAAACAGGCGTTCGACGGTAGGATTCCCCGATGGCTTGGCTGGCGCTCTTCCTGCTCCTGCCCCTGGCTGAGCTGTGGGTGGTCGTCCAGGTGGCCGGCCAGATCGGTGCGGTCGAAGCGGTTCTCTTGCTCATCGCCGTCTCCATGGTCGGGGTGTGGCTGGTCAAGCGGGAGGGCGTCGGCGTGTGGCGGCGGCTCCAGGCCCAGCTGCCGCGGGGTCAGCTGCCGCAGACCGAGGTCGTCGACGGCTTCCTCCTGCTGGCCGCCGGCGTGCTGCTCGTCGTCCCTGGGTTCCTGACCGACATCGTGGCCGCGTTCATACTCGTCGCGCCCACCCGGGCCCTGTTCCGCCGGCTCGTGGTCTCCTGGGTGGCGCGCCGACCCGTCACCCGGCGGGTGGTGTTCATCGGCGACCGGGTGGCGACCGACACCGGTGACGTGATCGACGTCGACAGCTCCGAGGCCGCGTCGACTCGATCGGTCATCGGGGAGCTCGGACGTCAATGACGCCTGACGCGACGACGGTGGTGCCGCCGCGCGACGCGGCCACGCTCATGCTGGTGCGTGACGGCGGGCTCGGGCTCGAGGTCTTCATGGTGCGCCGCGCCCTGTCGGCGACGTTCGTCGGCGGCGCCTTCGTGTTCCCGGGCGGCACGCTCGATCCCGCCGACCGGCACGCCGAGGTCGAGGCGATGTGCAACGGGCTGACCGACGCCGAGGCCTCGACCCGGCTCGGGATCGGCGCCGGCGGGCTCGCCTTCTGGGTGGCGGCCGTGCGCGAGTGCTTCGAGGAGGCCGGGCTGCTGCTCGCCCGGGCGGCCGACGGCCGTCCGGTCGGCTTTGACGATCCGGTCGTCGCCGCCCGCTTCGCCGGGCACCGCGAGGCGCTCACGAGCAACCGCGGCTCGATGAGCGAGCTGTGCCGGCAGGAGAACCTGCGGCTGAGCGTCGGCGACATCCACTACTTCGCCCATTGGATCACCCCGACGGCCGCCCCCCGCCGGTTCGACACCAGGTTCTTCGTGGCCGCGGCGCCGCTCGACCAGGACCCGCTGCACAACCCGGGCGAGCTCATCGGCCAGGCGTGGATCCGTCCGGCCGACGCGATCGAAGGGCACCGGCAGGGCACCTTCGACCTCATCCTGCCCACCATCCGCAACCTCGAGGCCATCGCCCGCTTCGAACGGGCCGAGGATCTGCTCAACGCGGCGGCCGCCGTCCCCAGCGTCCCCACCGTCGTCCCCCGTCTGGTCCAGGACGACGAAGGGCTCCGCATCCTTCTCCCGGGCGATCCCGGGTACACCAACGATCTCGTCGAGGAAAGAGCATGAGCTGCGGCCACATGAGGATGGAGCGCCGATGAGCGACGTCGCACCGAGTCAGCGCCCATTGGTCCCCGGGGTGGCGTCGGCGCTCAGCCCGCTGGTGCGCCGCATCCTCGCCCCCAACCCCGGGTTCTTCACCGGGCCGGGCACCAACACCTATGTCGTCGGCATCGACGAGGCCGTCGTGATCGATCCCGGTCCGGTCGACGACGACCATCTCGAGGCCATCCTCGGCTGCGGCGGCGACCGCATCCGCTGGATCGTGCTCACCCACACCCACTCCGACCACGCACCGGGCGCGGTGCCGCTGAAGGAGCGCACCGGCGCCGAGGTCCTGGCGTTCGATGCACGCGACGGCGTCGAGGTCGACGCCACGATGGGCGATCGCGACGTGATCGAGGCGACCGAGTTCAGGCTGCGGGCCATCCACACGCCGGGGCACACGTCCAACCACCTCAGCTTCTACCTCGAAGAGGAGCGGATGCTGTTCTCGGGCGACCACATCATGGAGGGGTCGACCGTGGTGATCGACCCGCCCGACGGCGACATGAGCGCCTACCTGGCCTCGCTCGAGAAGGTGCGGAAGCTCCGGCTGCGCTCGATCGCGCCGGGCCACGGCCAGCTCGTGCCCGAGCCCTATCCGCTGGTCGACGAGTACATCGAGCACCGCCTGGAGCGCGAGCGGCAGGTGCTCGAGGTGCTCGACCGTCTGGCCCCGGCCACCATCGAGCAGCTGGTCCCGGAGATCTACACCGACCTGGCCGAGGAGCTGGTGCCGCTGGCCGGACGGCAGGCCTACGCCCACCTGCTGAAGCTGGTCGACGACGGCCGGGTGTCGGCCAAGGACGCCGACGACCCCACCACCGAGTGGCGGGTGGCCTAACCCCTTCCCGAATGTTCGGTGGTTGTTTCCCAAGAATGGGAAAGATTCACGGCAAGTTGGCGGGGAGTTCGACCGGACCCTGATGCGGATCAGGGATACCTCGGGGTCATTCCGCATATCGCCGCAACCGTCCAATCCGTACCATCGTCGCAGCTAGACGATCCCACCCGCCCCGAGCGACGGAGCCTCTCTCGTGACCCTGCACGCCTCGCCCTCTCCCTTCGCGCCCCCGGACACCCCGATCCTGTCCGCCCACGACGTCCACAAGACCTATCGCACCGGCGCCCACCGGGTGGACGACATCGACGGCGGCACCGTGCTGGTCGACGGCGAAGACATCCACCGCATGTCCGACAGCCGTCGGACCGAGCACCGGGCCGAGCGCATGGGCTTCATCTTCCAGAGCTTCAACCTGATCCCCGTGTTCACCGCCGCCGAGAACGTCGAGCTCCCGCTGCTGGTGACCGGCATGCGGGCCCGCGCCGCCCGTGACCGCGCCTTCGCCATGCTCGAACGGGTCGGGCTCGGCGACCGGGCCACGCACCGGCCGACCGAGCTTTCTGGTGGCGAGCAGCAGCGGGTCGCGATCGCCCGGGCGCTGGTGTCCGAGCCGGCGATCGTGTGGGCCGACGAGCCGACCGGCAACCTCGACAGCCATACCGCCGAGGCCGTGCTCGACCTCCCCTTCGAGGTGCACGCCGTGGGCCAGACGCTCGTCATCGTGACCCACCTCGCCATCGAGCCCACCAGCCTGGCGACCGGTGCCCTCATCGGTCTCGTCATCAGCGCGGTGACAGTGTGGGCCACCAGCCCGCATCTCGTCGCTCAACGTGATCCGAGCCATCCGGGCCCCGCCCGAACCGACGACGTCGCGTTCTCGCCTGCGGACGCTGCTGTTCGGCTGCGCCGGGATCATCCTCGGCGGCTTCCTGTTCATGCTCGGGCTCGGCGGTGCGGCCATCCCCGCCCTCATCGGGCCGCCGGTCGCGCTGTTCTCGGGCATCCCCATCGTGCGCCGGCTCGTCCCCCGCCGGATCGCCGTGGTCGGGCTCGCTGGCCAGCCTGGCGTGGGGGCTCGCGGCGTTCAGCGTGCTGCCCGAGACGTTCGAGAACACCGACACCTCGGTGTTCGTGTTCCAGGGCATCGTTCTGGTCGCGGCGGCCGTCGTCATCGTCTCCCGGGTGGACCATCTCTGGATCGCACTGGCCGACCGGTTGTCGAGCGCCGGCCGGGGGCTGTCGACACGGCCCGGGCTGGCCTACCCCCTCGACCGCAAGTTCCGGACGGGGATGCTCCTGAGCATGTTCGCCATCGTCATCTTCACCATGATGTTCCTGTCGGTGGTCGGCGAGCTGTTCGCCCGTCAGGGCCCGGAGCTCGCCGAGGAGGCGAGTGCCGGCTTCGACGTCGCCATCGATTCCATCCCGGCCAACCCCGTGACGGCCGAGCAACTGGTCGCCGAGCCCGGTGGCCTCGGTCGCCCCGCTGGTGCGATCGGCGCCGGAGTTCACCTCCGACTTCGAGCCGGACCCATCCGCCTGGCCCATGACCGGCTATGACGCCGGCCTGCTGGCCCACGGCGGACCGGCCCTGCTCGAGCGGGACCCGAGCTACGCCTCTGACCAGGCGGCGCTGGAGGCGGTCATGGCCGATCCGTCGCTCGCCATCGTGGGCGAGTTCTTCCTGCAGGACGGCGGCGGACCACCCGATGCCAGCGTCGACGTCGGCGACACCGTGACCGTCATCAACCCGTCGACCGGTGAGCAGCGGATCCTGACCGTCACCGGCCTGCACGACGACTGGATGTTCAACGGCGTTCTCGTGGGGGCGACGTTCGCTCGCGACATGATGGGTGACGAGGCCGTCGCCTCCCGCTACTACCTCAGCGTCGCCGACGGCGAGGACCCCGACCGGGTGGCCGATGCCTCGACCGGGCGGCTGGTGGCCAACGGCGCGGACGCCGACACGTTCGCCGCGGTGGTCGACGGCGAGCTGGCCGAGACCAACGGCTTCATGCGGCTCATGCAGGGCTACCTCGGCCTCGGGCTGCTGATCGGGATCGTCGGGCTCGGCGTGGTGATGATCAGGGCCGCGCGCGAGCGGCGGCGCCAGGTCGGGATGCTGCGGGCCATGGGGTTCTCGGCCGCCGTGGTCCGCCGGGCCTTCCTGCTCGAGGCGTCGTTCGTCGCCGTGCAGTGATCCTGGCGGTCCCGCTGATCTCCTCGCTGGTCGCCACGGTCAGCCCGGCCGCCCGGGCGCCAGGATCCGACCGGCGGCCGCCCTCAGGATCGCCGACTGTGCGAGGGTCGAGCGGGCGAGGTCGGGCAGGCGAGCGAGCGCCAGCGAGCCGCATGCGGATGGGTTTTGGGGGCGCAGCCCCCTGGGAGTGCCGACTGAGCGAGGGTCGAGCGGGCGAGGTCGGGCAGGCGAGGGTCGAGTGGGCAAAGCGACCGGTTAGCGTCGGTCGGGATGACCGACGTGCGGCCACCGGAGTACCCGAGCGCGCCGCCGCTGCCCTACCAGTCGGGCGGCGGCGCCCCGCCGGTCAGGGAGGCGGGGTGGCACGCCGACCCGCTGGGCCGGCACCAGTTCCGCTATTGGGACGGCGCCAACTGGTCCGATCACGTGGCCGACGCCGGGGTCACCTCCTGGGACCCGGTCGCTCCGCCGGTCGGGCCGGTGCCGCCCGCCTACGGCTACATCGGCCAGCCGGCCCGGCCCGTCCGGGTCCGCCGGAGCAGGAAGAAGCTCTGGTTGGCTCTCGGTCTGGTGGTCGTGGTGGTGGCCGCCGCGGTCGGGGTGTTCTCGTTCCTCGTCTCCCGCGTCGACGGCGCCGGTACGTTCGCCCGTGAGCTGGAGGTCGGCGGCTCGACCCTGGTGCACACGGTGCGAGCCCAGGACGACACGGTCATCCTGATCCGGGTGGCGCCCGACGCCGGCGGGTTCGACCCGGTGGTCGGGGTGAGCGCCGACGAGGCGACGATCGATCGCTACGCCGAGTTCTTCGGCACCGAGGGCCCGCTGGCCGACGACGAGTTCGCCGGCGTCGTGCCCGAGGGCACGCAGCTGCTGGCGGTGTCCGACGCGGCCGACGCCGGGGCCGACGAGGTCACCTTCGTGGCGACGCCGCTCGGCGGCGAGTTCGAGGTGCTGGTGAGCGGGGCGGGCGGCTCGGTCGGGGCCTTCGAGCTCGACATCACGATCCAGGAGTTCGCCGGGCCCGACGACGGCGTCGCCTACCTCGAGGAGCTCGCCCAACAGGATTTCGTGCAGGACTTCGAGCCGCCCCGCAGCCCGATCGAGGACATCCTCGACGACTTCATCGACGACTGACCCACCTCGTTTTGTCGCCCCACGGTCTCGGTTTTCGAGACCTCAGGGCGACAGAACCACGGAGCTCTCGTTCGGGGCGTCGAGGGCGGCCAGGGCGGCCTCGAGCATGCGGGCGCTGCAGCCGGCCATCTCGACCGGGGGCACGGCGTCGTCGACGATCCTGGCCGCGATGGCACGGAACGAGTCGGCCGCCGGCCCCTGACCGAGGGCGACCGGCTCGCCGGTGTCGCCGCCCGTCACGACCGAGGTCTCGAGGGGGACCGAGCCGAGCAGGGGCACGCCGGCCTCGCGGGCGAGGGCTTCGCCGCCCCCCGAGCCGAACAGGGCGTAGCTCTCGCCGTGGTCGCACGTGAACGCGCTCATGTTCTCGACCACGCCGGCGATGCGGAGAAAGCTCTTGCGCGCCATCGACGCGGCCCGGACGGCGACCTTCTGGGCGGCCATGGCCGGGGTGGTGACGATGAGCACCTCGGTGCGCGGCACCATCCGGGCCACGCCCATCTGCACGTCACCGGTCCCGGGCGGCATGTCGATCAGCAGGTAGTCGAGGTCGCCGCCCCACTGGACGTCCTCGAGAAAGTGCTGTACGCCCCGGTTGAGCATCAGGCCCCGCCACATGAGGGCCGAACCCTCGTCCTCGACCAGGAACCCCATCGACACGACCCGGACGACGCCAGGGCCGACGCGGCGTTCGTTCGGCACCATCACCTTCTTGTCGCCCATGGTCGACGCCTGCAGCCGCCCGCTCACGCCGATCATGCGGGGGACGGAGAACCCCCAGATGTCGGCATCGAGCACGCCGACCACATGGCCCCGCTCGGCCAGGGCGACGGCCAGGTTGACCGTGACCGAGGACTTGCCGACCCCGCCCTTGCCCGAGGCCACGGCGATGACCCTGGCCGTGGGCGGGATCTCGCTGTGCTCCGGTCGCTGGGCGATGTTGAACCGGGCCCGACTCATGGCTCTGGCCTTCTCGTCGGCCGACATCTCGGTCCAGTCGAGGGTGACGCCGGTGACACCGGGCAGCGACGAGATGCGGGTGCGGACGTCGCGCTGGATCTGCGCCCGCAACGGGCAGCCGGCGGTGGTCAGGGCGATGGTGACGGTGACGTGGCCGGCGTCGTCGATGACGGCCCGCTGGGCCATGCCCAGGTCAACGATGTCGCTGCCGAGCTCCGGGTCGATGACCCCTCGCAGCAGGTTCATGATCTCGTCCGGCGTGGCCGGGGCCGCGTGGTGGGGCATCGCCGCGGATTTTACCGGTCCGGCCCGTGTAATCTCGTGTGGATGTCGAACGACGCCGGCGGCGGTGCCCGCCAGCAGGGGGCCGAGGCCGGATCTGACGGGCCGTTGCGGCTCGACGTCCTCAAGGCCCTGAGCGACAACACCCGCTACGCGATCTATCTCGAGCTGGCCCGGTCGGCCGTCCCGTTGGCCACGGCCGACATCGCCGAGACGCTCGGCCTGCACCCGAACACGGTGCGCCCCCACCTCGAACGGATGCGCGACGTCGGACTGCTCCAGGTGCACGTCGACGCCCGGGGTGTGGTTGGTCGTCCCCAGCACCGGTACTCGCTCAGCCCGGCCTCCCCCTCGCTCGGGCTCGAGCCGCCCAGCTTCCCGATCCTGGCCCGCATGCTGGCGCGCGCCGCCATGCTCGCCGGCGTCGACGCGGCCGACGCGGCCGAGGCCGGTCGTGAACAGGGCGAGGTCGACGGTGCCATGGTCGCCGGCGGCGGTCGGCCCTGCCTCGACGCCCTGGTCGACCAGCTCGACCGGCTTGGCTTCGACCCGGCGGTGGTGACGTCCGACGACGACTCGTCCGACGTCACCATCGGGTTCATGCACTGCCCGTTCCGCGACCTGGCCCAGGCCAACCCCGACCTGGTGTGCAGCCTGCACCAGGGTCTGGTCGAGGGTTTCGTCACCACCGTCGGCGGGGGGCGGGTCACCGAGTTCCGCTCGCTCGTGGCTCGCGACCCGTGCCAGGTAGACCTCGTGGTGGAGGACGTGCGATGAGGACCGGTATCCTGGCCAACCGGGAACCCGTGCTGCACTGGAGGACGACCAGGTGATCACCCTGACCGACATGGCTGTCACCAAAGTGAAGGAGCTGCTCGACGAGGAGGGTGAGCCCGAGCTTGCGCTCCGTCTGGCCGTGCGCCCGGGCGGCTGTGCCGGGTTCTCCTATGAGATGTTCTTCGACAGCGATGTCGCGTCCGACGACGTGACCGCCGACTACGACGGCGGGGTCAAGGTCGTCGTCGACCAGACCAGCGCCCAGCTCCTCGAAGGGGCCATCCTCGAGTACAAGGACGGGCTGCAGGCGTCGGGCTTCTCGATCAACAACCCCAACGCCCAGCGCACCTGCGGGTGCGGTCAGAGCTTCAGCTGACTCAGCCGACGGCCTGCAGGGCCTCGGTCAACTCGGTCGTGTCGTAGATGTTGTCGAGGCGCGCGGTCAAGATGCCCGCGCTCGACGCGATGAACAGCGCCGGCTCGTAGGTCAGGCCGAACACATCGATCACCGGCGCCAGGATTTCGGTGGTCTCGTCGGTGTAGACCTCGGCGTGGATCATGCGGACACCGGGGAACGTCGGCTGCCGGGTGAGCAGCACGTCGAGCACGGGTCCGCAGATCGCCACCTGGCAGAACTTCGGGGTCGAGACCAGCAGCGCCACCGGGCGACCCTCGGTGAGGGCCTCGGTCAGGGTGACGTCGTGCAGTGGGCACTGCGGCTCGGCCGTGCAGATCGGGTTCACGCCCCGCCCGTCGCTCACCGTCGGCGTGTCGAGGGCGGGCAGCGACTCACCCACCTGCGGCAGCGCCACCTCGGCCCGGTCGACCACGCCGAAGGTGGCCTCGACCGGTTGGCCGTCGATCTCGGTGCTCGCGGTGTAGAAGCCGGGCTGGGGGACGGTGAACCGCAGCGGGAAGTAGGGCCGGGGCAGGCCGTCACGCCGGCTCGCCACGGTGACCGGCCCGGCTATGGCCGCCTCCTCGCTGAGGATGGTGAAGTCGAGCGATGCGGGGACGTCGCCGCTCACCACCCCTTCGGCGTCGCCCACGCCGAAGGTGGCGCGTTGCTCGATGCCGGCGGCTAGGAAGTCGTCGCCGAAGAACTTGACCAGCGACGGCCCCGGCTGGGCCTCGGGTCTCGGCGCTCCGCTCGTCGTCGGCCCGGCGTCGTCGCCGCCACCGCACGCCGCCAGCAGGGCGGCGCCCGCGCTGCCGGCCAGGAAGGCCCGGCGGGACAGACGGACGGGGGACCGGGGCGTCACCCAGATGACCCTATCCTCGCCCTGGTGGAGGTCAGCGTCGGGTCCGGAGGCACCACCGGGACCATCGGCTTCGAGGTCGACGGGCGCCAGGTCACCGTGCCCGACGACGGCGCCTCGCTGCTCGAGGCGCTGCGTGACCGGCTCGGGGTGCGATCGCCGAAGGACGGCTGCAGCCCCCAGGGCCAGTGCGGCTGTTGCACGGTGCTGGTCGACGGCGCGCCGCGGGTCGCGTGCGTGACGCCCGCCCGCCGGGTGGCGGGTCGCCGCATTACCACCATCGACGGCCTGGCCGACGCCGGCCGCTGGGCCGATGCGTTCTGCCGCACCGGCGCCAGCCAGTGCGGTTTCTGCACGCCCGGCATCATCGTGCGGTTGGCCGGGATCGAAGCCCGGGGAACGGCGGCCGACGACGAGGCCGCGGTCGAGCGGGCCCTGGCCGCCCACCTCTGCCGGTGCACGGGCTGGCGCACGATCCTTGACGCGTGGAGCGATGCGACCGGCCCGGAGGGCCAGCGCGCGGAGCGAGACCTCGACCGGGCGGCCCAGCGGGCCACGCTCGAGGGCGGGGTCCCACAGCGGGTCGGTCCTGAGGTCGGGCTCGGCCGGGGCGGGTTCGCCGACGACCTGGCGCCACCCGACGCGCTGGTCGCGGTCCTCGACCCCGATGGCGGGTGGGCGGTGGCCGAGACGCTGGTCGAGGCGCGCGCCGCGGCCGGCAAGGTGCAGGGCCGGCGCACGACCCGCCGGGTCACGCACCCCCTCGAGCTGCCTGCCGGCGACTGGGACGTCACCCTCCGCACCACGTGGGTCGAGCCCGCCTATCTCGAAACCGACGCCTCCTGGTCAGAACCCGGTGGCGAGCCGATGACGCCGCTGGCCAACGGGGGCGCGTTCGGCGGCAAGGTGACCAGCGTGGCCCCGACGGCCGCCCGGGAGCTCGCGGATCGGTACGGCCGGCCGGTGCGGGTGCTGCTGGCCCGGGAGGACACCGTCCGCCTCGGACCGAAGCGCCCGCCCATCGCGGCCGGCGTCAACGCCGACGGCACCGGCATCGTGCGGACGGTGCGGACCGAAGGCATCGCCGAGACGATGACGTCGTACGCGCCGGGACTCGTCGTCGACGAGGTCGATGTCGCCGGCCCGCCCACGTCGACCGCGGTGCGCGCCGCCGGATGGGCCGAGGCGGCCGTCCTCGTCGCCGCCGCCCGATCCGGGGCGTCGTCCGGGCCGGTTCGGGTGGCCGCCCCCAACGGAGCGGTGGCCGAGGCCGACGTCAGCCCGGACGGTCGGGTGCTGGTGCGGGTGCGCTGCGGCGATCCGCTGGATCACGTCGTGCTCCGCTCGTACTGCACGGGAGCGGCCCACATGGCCCTGGGGTGGGTGTCGTCCGAGGCCATCGCGGTCGACGAATCCGGCCGGTGCCTCGACCTCACCATCCGGTCGTTCGGCGTGCTGCGGGCCTCGGACACCCCGTCCATCGAGGTCGAGATCGAGGCAGACGACCGACCGCCGGTGGCGGGCAGCGATGCCGTGTTCGTCGCGGTGGCGGCCGCGGCCTGGATTGCGCAAGGCTGCCCTCCCGAGTGGCCGACCGGTCATCATTGGCGATGAGGAGCGTGCACCAATGAGCAAGCCCGAAGGGCGAGCGAACCATCGACACAGCCTGTCGTCGCCGCGCCGCGGCGAAGCGCTCATTGGTGCTCGCTGGGTCGGCGCAGGCGTGAGCGTGCGTACTACGAGGAGCGTGCACCAATGAGCAAACCCGTTGGGCCGTACACCCCGATCGTGCGGGCGGGCGACTGGCTCGTCGTCTCCGGCCAGGTCGGCATCGCCGACGGCAAGCTCGTCTCCGGCGGGATGGCGGCCGAGCTGCTCCAAGCGCTGAACAACCTCCAGGGCCTGCTGCACGGTGAGGCCGCCGGGCTCACCGACGTCAAGAAGACGTTGGTGTTCCTGCGCCACATGAGCGACTACGCCAGGATGAACGAGGTCTACACCGAGTTCTTCGGCGATCACCGCCCCGCCCGCTCGGCGATCGGCGTGGCCGAGCTGCCGTTGGGCGCCCTCGTCGAGGTCGAGGCCTGGGCCTACGTGGGCGACCGGTAGACGATGGACGACATCGTCGGGCCGATCGTCATCGTCGTCGTGCTGCTCCTGCTGCCGGTCGCGTTCCTGATCGGCGGCACCCTCGCCGCCGTGATCCTCGGCACCGTCCTCCAGACGACGGCCGAAGCCGACCACGCCGGCAGCGAGCTCATCGACCTCAACCGCTGAAACTCAGCGAATGTTCGGTGGATCCTTCCCAAGAATGGGAAAGATTCACGGCAAGTTGGCGGTGACGGGCTACGCCGGCCAGGCCCGTTTGACGATCGCCGCGTCGTCGACGCCGGCGGGCAGGGTGCCGTAGGCCCGGCCCCAGTCGCCGGCCAGCCGGGAGGCGCAGAACGCGTCGGCCACCGACGGCGGCGCGTGCCGCAGCACCAGCGAACCCTGGAGGGCCATCGCCATGGACTCGACCAGACGGCGGGCCCGGCGTTGGGCGTCGCCCGGGTCGACGACCGTCGCCAGGTCCCGGTCGAGCCGGGCCACATGGGCGTCGTAGCGGTCGTCGACGCCGAGCGCGGCCGCCAATTCGGACCGGAAGGCCTCGACCGAGGCCGGTTCCCGCTGTATGGCCCGCAGCACGTCGAGGCAGATGACGTTACCCGACCCCTCCCAGATGCCGTTGAGCGGGCTCTCCCTGAACAGGCGGGGCATCCCCGACTCCTCGATGTACCCATTGCCGCCAAGACACTCGAGCGCTTCGACCACCATCCCCGGCTGGCGTTTGCAGATCCAGTACTTGGCCACCGCAGTGGCCAGCCGGCGGAAGGCCGCCTCGCCGCCGGCGTCGCCGTGGTCGTACGCCGCGGCCAGTCGGAGCATGGTGAGGGTGGCCGCCTCCGACTCGACCGCGAGATCCGCGAGCACGTTCGTCATGAGCGGCTGGTCGACCAGCGCCCGACCGAACGCCGTCCGGTGGGAGGCGTGATGGCAGGCCTGGGTCAGCGCTTGGCGCATCACCGACGTCGAGCCCACGACGCAGTCGAGGCGGGTGTGGTTGACCATGGCGATGATCGTCGCCACCCCCCGGCCCTCCTCGCCCACGAGTCGACCCCAGGCCCGGTCGAGCTCGATCTCCGACGAGGCGTTGGACCGGTTGCCCAGCTTGTCCTTGAGCCGCTGGATGAGGAACCGGTTGCGGGTGCCGTCCGGCAGCCAGCGGGGCACGGCGAAGCACGACAGCCCGCTGGGGGCCTGGGCGAGCACGAGGAACAGGTCGCACATCGGCGCCGAGCAAAACCACTTGTGCCCGGTGAGCTCGTACTCGTCGCTCGTCCCGGCGGCGGGCGCGGCGCTGGTCGTGTTGGCCCGGACATCCGAGCCGCCCTGCTTCTCGGTCATGGCCATGCCGGCCAGGGCGCCGCCCTTGCGCCCGGCCGGTCGCGGCGCGGGGTCGTACATGTCGGAGAAGAGTCGGGGTTCCCACTCCGCGGCCAACTGGGGGGATGCCCTCAGCGCGGGAACGACCGAATAGGTCATCGAGATCGGACAGCAGTGGCCCGCCTCGACCTGGGTCCACAGGTAGAAGGCGGCCACTCTGGCCACATGGGCGCCGGGCCGCGGGTCGCACCACGGCCGGGTGTGGAGGCCCCGTTCGACGGCCACCCGCATCAGCTCGTGATAGGCGGGGTGGTAGTCGACCTCGTCGATGCGATGGCCGTAGCGGTCGTGGGTGCGGAGCACGGGAGGGTGGGCGTTGGCCGCGAAGCCCCAGTCGATCGCCTCGGCCGAACCCGCCAGCCGGCCCAGGTCGTGCAGCGAGATGGCGGCCCAGTCGGCGCCCTCCCGGGCGACACCGTCGACGATGACCGCGTCGTGGGCGAACACGTCGTAGTCGACGAGCGGCGGCGGCTGGTTCTGCACCTCGTGGGTCGAGCCCATCAGGACTCGTCCGGCGACGGGAGACGGGCGACCAGGACCGCGATGTCGTCGTCGCGATCGGCCGCGGTGAGGGAGCGGACGAGCCGCTCGGCGATACCGTCGGCCCCGAGGGCGGGCGCGGCGTCTCGGTCGGTGGTCATCTCTTCGCCCTCCTGCCGCAGCCGTTCCATCCCGACGTCGATGGAGTGGGTCCGCCGCTCGACCAGCCCGTCGGTGTAGAGCACCAGCGTCGAGCCCGGCTCGATCTGGGTCGTCGACTCGACGAAGACGGCCGGGAGCCCGGCCCCGAGCGGCGGCGCCACCGGACCCTCGAGGAACCGACCGGCGCCGCCCGGCTCGATCACCAGGGGCGGAAGTTGGCCGGCGGTCGCCCACCGCAGCCAGCCCGTCGCCGGCTCGAGCTCGGCGACGGCCACGGTGGCGAAGTCGCCGCCGCCGAAGCTGTCGGCCAGGCGGTCGAGCCGTTCGAACACACCGGCGAGCCGGAACCCCTCGTGGATGTAGGCCCGCAACGCGTTGCGGAGCTGGCCCATGATCGCCGCGGCCCGGACGCCGTGACCGACGACGTCGCCGACGACGAGGGCGACGGATCGGTCGCCTATCGTGATGGCGTCGTACCAGTCGCCGCCGACCGCCAGTCCGACCGTCCCGGGTAGGTAGCGGGCCGCCAGGTCGAGACCCGGCACCTCGGGCAGCTCGTGGGGGAGGAAGCTCTGCTGCAGGGTGGTGGCGATCTCGTGCTCGCGCTCGTACTGCTGGCTGCGCTCCGACGTCCTGGACACGGTGCGGGCGAGCTGCACGACGATGGCCTCGTCCTCGGGGGTGAACTCGCCGTCCGCCTTGTCCGAAAGCAGGATGACGCCCCGGGGGTCGCCGTCGCTGCTGACGATGGGGGCGGCGAGGAGCCCGCGCAGCGGCGGATGCTGGTCGCCGCCGCCATTGGCGGTGCGCTCGGCCCACGGTGGGTGGGCTTCGAGCTCGTCTGCGCTCAGCCGGATGGGCTGGTTGGTCACGAGCATCTCGGCGTACAGCTCGTCGCTCGGGAAGCTCATCTCGCGGTCGGGCCAGGCCGCGTACTTCTCGGAGACGGCGAACGACATGCGGACGTCGCTGCGGCTGCCCTCGGCCTGCTTCCAGATGGCGCCGATGTGGGCGCCGATCATGTCGCGGGCGCGCTCGACCACGATCCGCAGCCGCTCGTCGAGCGACAGGGTGGTGGCCAGGACGACGGTGGTCTCGGCCAGACCGCGGAGCTGGCGGGCCCTGAGGGCCTCGCGCTCGGCCGCGTCGCGGGTCAGCACGACGAGGCGGAGGTTCTCGGCCAGCTTGGCCCGCAGCTGGAGCTCGTTCATCACCGACCCGGCCAGGAAGGTGACGAGCTCCTGGTCCTCCTCGTCCCAGGTACGCGGGGCGGAGTCGACGATGGTGAGGACGCCGACGCCCAGGCCGGCGTCGTCCAGCAGCGGGACGCACGCGACCGCGACCGCCCCCAGGTCGGCGACCGCCGGATCGTCGGCGAAGTCGACGTCGTCGATCACGGCGGCCACCAGGCGGGCCTTGCCGCCAGTCAGGGTGGGAACGCAGAACCCCCAGTTGGTCGGCAGTTCCAGCATCGAGGCCCATGGCTCGGGCAGACCGAACGAGCTCATGACCATCTGGCGCTCGTCGTCGACCAGCGTGACCAGGGCGACCGGGGCCCGGAAGAGGTGAGCGGCCAGCCGGGCCAGGCGGGCGAACGTGGCCTCGGCGGCCGCGGCGAACTCCTGCAGCCGGCGCAGCGCAGCCAGTCGCTCTGGGTTGCGGAGCACGTCGTCGAGCGCGGGTCGGTCCATGAGGTTCATCGTCGCTACCAGTCGAGACGGTAGCCGCGCCGTTCTCTGGCGACTTCTGCACCCCATAGCGAGCCGAATCCGCCTCTGTGTCGGATTGGGGGGCGCTGAGCGCGCGTGAGTCTCCACAGAACGGCGACTCGGGGCCGGGTTCAGGGGCGCCAGCGGGACTGGCCGAAGCGATAGCCGACCGACCGGACGGTCTGGATCAGGTTGGCCTGTTCCTCTCCCAGCTTGGCCCTCAGCCGGCGGATGTGGACGTCGACCGTGCGGGCGCCGCCGTAGTAGTCGTAGCCCCACACCCTCGACAGCAACGTCTCCCTGGTGAACACCTTGCCCGGGTGCGAGGCCAGGAAGCGCAGCAGCTCGTATTCCATGTAGGTGAGGTCGAGCGGGTGGCCGTCGATCGCGGCCTGGTAGGTCTCGATGTTGAGCACGAGCGACCCGTACTCGATGAGCTCAGGCCGGAGGCCCCGCCCGGCCCGCCAGAACAGGTGGGCGAAGCGGGCTTCGAGCTCGCGGACGTCGAACGGGGCCAGGCAGAAGTCGTCGAACAGGTCCTCGCGCAGCGACAGCTCGGCGAGCTGCTCGCGGGTGATGAGGATCAAGAGGGGCGACAGCGACTCGTCGCGCTTTCGCACCGCGCGACACAGGGCGAAGGCGCCCTCCGGGTCGGTGTCGGCCGCGACCACCGCGCCGGCCCAGCCGTCCTCGGGCTCGTGCTCGGCGGCCATCCGCTCGCTCCCGCTGGCCTTCCACGGGTAGCCGGCCAGGTCGAGCGCCTGGGCCAGCTCGCGCGGCACCGGGTCCGGGTAGACCAGAATCGGGCCCATCGTCGGCATCTGCTCTGACGTCCTCAGAGGTTCCTGTAGTAGCGGTCGAGCTCGTACTGCGTGACCTGGGTTTTGTAGCCCATCCACTCGGCCCGCTTGTTGCGGATGAACCATTCGAAGACGTGCTCGCCGAGGGCCTCGGCCACCAGCTCCGAACGCTCCATGATGTTGAGCGCGTCGGCCAGCGAACCGGGAATGGTGGCGATGTCGTAGGCGGCCAGCTCCTCCGGCGTGAACTCGTAGAGGTTGGCCATGGTCTCGTCCGGCAGCTGGTAGCTCTCCTCGACCCCCTTCAGCCCGGCGGCGAGGATCACCGAGAAGGCGAGGTAGGGGTTGGCCGCCGGATCGGTCGACCGGTACTCGATGCGGGTGGAGTCGGACTTGCCCCGCTTGTGGTGCGGCACGTTCACGATCACCGACCGGTTGTTGCGGGCCCATGAGATGTAGATCGGCGCCTCGTACCCGATCACCAGCCGCTTGTACGAGTTGACCCACTGGTTGGTCACCGCGGTGATCTCGGGGGCGTGGTGCAACAGCCCGGCGATGAACCCCTTGGCGATCTTCGACAGGCCGTGCTCGTCGCCGGGATCGTGGAACGCGTTCTTGTCGCCCTCGAAGAGCGAGAAGTGCGTGTGCATGCCTGAGCCCTGCACCCCCTCGATCGGCTTCGGCATGAACGTGGCGTGGACCCCAGCCGAATAGGCGATCTCCTTGACCACCAGCCTGAAGGTCATGACGTTGTCGGCCATGGTCAGGGCGTCGGTGTAGCGGAGGTCGATCTCGTGCTGGCTGGGGGCGTCCTCGTGGAACGAGTACTCGACCGGGATCCCCATCGCCTCGAGCGTGTGGATCGTGCGCTTGCGCAGGTCGCCGGCCACGTCGGCCGTGGTGAGGTCGAAGTACGACCCGGTGTCGAGCGGCTCCGGGTGCTTCTTGGGATCGGAGTCGGCGAAGTAGAAGTACTCGATCTCGGGACCGGCATAGAACGCGAAGCCACGTTCCCTGGCCTGGTCGAGGTTGCGCCGCAACACCTGCCGGGGATCGCCCTCGAACGGCGATCCATCGAGGCTCTCGATGTCGCAGAACATCCTGGCCGCCGGCTCGCTCCCGTCAACCCACGGGAGCAGCTCGAAGGTGTTGGGGTCGGGCTTGGCCAGCACGTCGGACTCCTGGACCCGGCTGAAGCCGTCGATCGATGAGCCGTCGAACTGCATGCCCTCGTCGAAGGCGGTCTCGAGCTCCGCGGGGGAGATGGCCACCGACTTGAGCTGACCGAGCACGTCGGTGAACCACAGACGGATGAGCCGGACGCCGCGCTCCTCCACCGTCCGCAGGACGTAGTCCTCCCTGCGTTCCATGGCGAGCAAGTCTCGCGCCGCGAATGGCGCGATCCTTCATCAGGACGCACCGCGCGGTCGGTGTTCACACGCCGTTCACAGTGGAGCAACGGGTGAGAAATGGCCGGCTGCGAGCGTGCGCCCCGGCCGAACGAACCTGATCAGTCCAGTCAAGGAGGACCATTGACCGAACGCACCCCCGACGAGGTCGTGCAGTGCATAGAGGACGAGGGGGTCGAGATCGTCGACCTCCGGTTCTGCGACCTGCCCGGGCTCATGCAGCACTTCTCGGTGCCGGCCGACGAGCTGACCACCGACTCCTTCGAGGAGGGGCTCGGCTTCGACGGATCGTCGATCCGAGGCTTCCAGGAGATCCAGGAGTCGGACATGATCCTCATGCCGGACGCGGCGACGACCATGCTCGACCCGTTCACGCAGCACAAGACCCTGAACATCAACTGCTTCGTGCGGGACCCGGTGACCGGTGAGGCCTACAGCCGCGACCCCCGTTACGTGGCCAAGAAGGCGGAGGACTACCTCACCTCGACCGGCATCGCCGACACCGTGTACTTCGGCCCGGAGGCCGAGTTCTTCGTGTTCGACGACGTCCGGTTCGCCCAGACGCCGAACTCGGCCTACTACTCGGTCGACTCGGTCGAGGCCGCGTGGAACACCGGCCGCGACGAGGGTCCCAACCTCGGCTACAAGCCCAGGTACAAGGAGGGCTACTTCCCGCTGCCGCCGATGGACCACTTCCAGGACCTGCGCTCCGAGATGGTGGTCGAGCTCGAGAAGCTGGGCGTCGGGATCGAGGTGCACCACCATGAGGTGGGCACCGCCGGTCAGGCCGAGATCGACATGCGCTTCGACACGCTGCTCTCGATGGCCGACAAGCTCATGGTCTACAAGTACGTGGTGAAGAACGTGGCCCGGCGCCACGGCAAGACGGCCACGTTCATGCCGAAGCCGATCTTCCAGGACAACGGTTCGGGCATGCACTGCCACCAGTCGCTGTGGAAGGAGGGCGAGCCGCTGTTCTTCTCCGAGCTCGGCTACGCCGGGCTGTCCGATCTGGCCCGCTGGTACATCGGTGGGCTGCTGACCCACGCGCCCGCGATCCTGGCCTTCGCCGCTCCCACCACGAACAGCTACAAGCGGCTGGTGCCCGGCTACGAGGCGCCGGTCAACCTGGTGTACAGCCAGCGCAACCGGTCGGCCGCGGTGCGGATCCCGCTGTACTCGAAGAGCCCGAAGGCCAAGCGACTCGAGTTCCGCTGCCCCGACCCCTCGTGCAACCCGTACCTCGCCTTCCCTGCGATGCTCATGGCCGGACTGGACGGGATCCTCAACAAGACCGAGCCGCCCGACCCGGTCGACAAGGACCTCTACGACCTGCCGCCCGAGGAGCTGGCCAAGGTGCCCCAGGTGCCGGGTTCGCTCGACGAGGCGCTCGACGCCCTCGAGGGCGACAACGACTTCCTCAAGGCCGGCGGGGTGTTCACCGACGACCTGATCGAGACGTGGATCGACTACAAGCGGGTCAACGAGGTCGACGCCATCCGGCTCCGGCCCCACCCGTGGGAGTTCCACCTCTACTACGATATTTGACCCGTTTACGTGCTCTGACCTGCCGATTCGTTGGCGACACCGGGCCAGGGACACGGGAAAGGACACGCGGGACACGCCCCAGCAGGTCAGAAGGCCGGACGCGAAGGCTCCCCCTGCCATCGGGTGACAGGGGGAGCCAGGGGTAACGGTCGATCGGCTCGTTCGGCCGATCAGGTCGCCCGGAGAGCCGATCGCTCGTGCTCTCCGGGCGGCGCGAACACGGCGGCCACCGCCTCGCGGGTCCGGTCGTCATCGTCGCCCCACAAGTGTCCGTAGGTGTCGAGCGTCGTCGTCGCCGACTTGTGCCCGAGCCGAGCCTGGACGACCTTGACCGACAGTCCGGCCCGGATCAGCGTTGAAGCGTAGAAGTGCCGCAGGTCGTGAGGCGTGGCCCACTCGGGTAGTCCGGCCCTGCGTCGTGCCGTCTCCCACACCGACGAGAACGGGTGCTGTTGGATCGGTGCACCCCGTTCGTTCGTGAACATGAGCCGCCATTCATGGGCGGCCGGGAAGCGGACGAGGTGGGCAGAGAGCATGTCCACCGTGGCCAGCGGCACCGTGCGGTACGACGAATCGGTCTTTGGTTCGCCAAGCTCGACCCCCTTGCCGCGCACCCGCACAAGCTGACGGTCCACCTTCACCGTGCGCCGCAGGAAGTCCACCCGGTCAACGGTCAGCCCCATCGTCTCGCCCGGCCTGAGCCCCGACTGGGCCATGAACAGGACCAGCGCCCGGTACCGGGCGGGGATCGCGTCGGCCAGGGCCGTGACCTGATCGACGGTCAGAATCTCCGTGGGCGCGGAACCCGTGCGCCGCAGCTTGATCCCGCGGCACGGCGACTTGTCCAGCACGTCATCGCGCACCGCCTGGTTAAACACCGCCGTCACCCGCGAGTAGACAACGCGCACGGTGGACGGGCTCAACGCCATACCGGCGACCAACCGCTGAACGTCAGACGCCTTGATCGTGTTCAGCGGACGGTCACCGATCACCGGGTAGACGTGCAGACGGAGGTGCTGATCGGCCGACACGGCGGTACCGGGCCGGAACGGTTGCGCCGTGCGCCACGCCTCCGCGTAGTCGGCGAACTTCACCCGTCCACCCGTCGTGTCGCCCGTGCCCCCCTTGATCGTGGCGACCCGCACCGCAGCCAGAAAGTCCTGAGCGGCCTTCTCGGTCGGGAACCGCTTCGTCAGGGTGCGCCCCTCCGTCGTGCGCCACCGCGCCCGGACGTTACCGGTGGGCAGTTTCTCAATGCTCGCCATCGCGCTTCGCCTTTCGTGTCATCGCCGCGTTGTACCGCTGCATGCCCGCTTGCTTCGTTGGGCCGATCCGTTCCCACGTCGCCCCCTGGTCGCGGGCGGCGATCACCTCGCGGTCAATCTCCGCGTCGATCGTCTCGCGAAGCTCGCGGAGACCGTCCACCCGTGCCGCGCCCCGTTCGGCGCCGGACAGTTTCTCGGCCGTCGTCGCGTAGTGGTCGATCCTCCGCCGCAACGCTGCCCACGGGCTCACTGTTCTCCCCTTTCGCACCCGCCGACCCATTGACCGGACACGGGCGACCCGATCCACGCGGGCGGGCGATGGGTCACCGGCCCGTTCTGACGGTCCCTGGTCAGTGGGCCGCACCCTGGCGGCACCGTGCCCCCACAGATGGCGCACGGAGCCTCGTAGCGGTTCGTCCGTGGCCCGGTCCGTGTCCTCATCGGTCAGAAACCCCGCGATGTCCTTCGCCCGGCCGATCACTTCCGACCAGGCCATCCGAGTAACCCTGTTCGAAGGCTGTCGCCGTCCGACAGGTCAAGACCGAAGTGGTCGACCCATGTCCCTCGCGCCTGTCCAGCTTCGTAGCCTGCCTGCTCGATACCATCGTTCATGTCTGCACGGTCCTTTCGTTGTAGGCCACGCTCCCGGCCCGTTCCCAGCGGGGGCGGGAGCAGGTCAAGTGGTAGTTGACGATGTGCGCATTGTCAACCTTGTGGGCAATGGTCCAGCGTGTGCCTTCTCGTGTCGGTGCTTGCGATAGTTAGCAGAATGCTCGCGTCATTTTATCTAATCATTTCGCACACCGAATCGCAGAAACACTGGTCATTTCGTACAGTGAATCGCAGAACACTGGACGATATTGCACAGTGTCGCCGGTCGTCGTGTCCCTGTTCGTGTCCTTTGGCCCCGCGACCAGGGCGCAGAGCAGTAGGGCACCTACTACGTACTGCCGGGACACCCCTAGGGCACATGCCGTGACCTGCCCAAACGTGATCGGTCGGGTCGACCAGGGACACGAGCCCATCGGCCCACGGCACAGGGCACATGGCCTCAGGGAACGAGCAGGTCAGAGCATGTTTGACCGGCCTCTGTGCCTGCGCGGGGTGGCTTGTAAGAGGAGGTTATGGCCCCTGCAAACATGGGTGGTAACGTGAGCGCAGGGAAAGGGCGGGGAGCGCAGGGGAAAGGGCCAAAGAGCAGGGAGAACGGCGACACAGGCACGTTATACCGGTTTAGCATCAAAGACACAGGAGACATGGAAAGGGCGACCTTGCCGTTTGTGGCCGGGAATCTGCTCCTGACATGCGGTTTCGGCGACGCGGAGCGGGAAGTGGCAGCTTTGCGCGTTTCGGGGGGTCGAGTGGGCCGGGAGTGGGTCGTGTCGCCGTTTGCGCACGTCACAGCGTTGGTTGGTTGGGAATGGGCTGGTCAGAGTATCGCGAGTTCGTTGTAGAGCGCCTTGCGCACGTCGCTCGGATATCGGAGGTAGGAGCCCGTCTCCTCGCACCTGCGCTTTACTCTGTGGATCGCGTCACTGACCGCGTGGAGCCCGTAGCCCTTGTTGTCGTCACCGATGAGCTTCGTCACGATCTCGTCCACTTCGACACACAGTTGGCCGTCAGGATGGGAGAGCAGGAACCGCGCTGCGCGATCCTGGCAGTCGAAACAGACGGCCCAGCGGCACGCCAAACACCCCACTTTCCGCCCGACGTGGGCGGAAAGTTCACAGTCGGCCCGTTCACACCCCCGACACCCCCTGGTCGGTTTCGGTGCGATCAGGAACAGGTCTGAGGGATCGGCCACGATCAGGGTGCCCGCGTTGAGACGGTCGCCAAACGTTGGGTTCGCTCCACCCTCCCGATAGGCGATGACGAACAGGTGAGCGGTGTACTTGCCGTCGCGGTCCGCGTCCGTCTCGTCATACCACTTCCGCC
>JBOGGX010000161.1:0-12336 GCA_050744245.1 Acidimicrobiales bacterium | reverse complement strand
ACCCTCGCCGCCGCCCCCGCCCGCACCCTCGGCGCCCTCGCCTGCGAGCCGGCCCAGCTTCCGCTCGTCGAGGCGGTTGGCCCCGGACACCAGGGCGAGCACCGCCCGACCGTCGACGGTGAACACCAGCGACTTCACGATCTGGCCGACCTCGACGCCGATGGCCCTGGCCGCGTCGTCGGCCGTCCTGGTGCCGTCCGGGTACTCCGTGGTCTCGATGCGGAGCCCACGTTCCTCGGCGGCGCGGGCGACGGCGGCGGCGTTGGGATGCACCCGGAGAGCATGCCAAGGCGGGCGATCCGCGCCAAAGTGATGTGGTGACCGCCACCCGCGACCAGCGCGACCGCGACCAGCCCGAGCGGACGATCCTGCACGTCGACATGGACGCCTTCTTCGTCGCCTGCGAGCTGCTCCGGCGGCCAGAGCTCGGCGGCCACCCGGTCGTCGTCGGCGGCCAGGGCAACCGGGGCGTGGTCGCCGCCGCCTCCTACGAGGCCAGGGCCTTCGGCATCAACTCGGGCATGCCGAGCACCCGGGCCCGTCGGCTGTGTCCCGACGCCGTGTTCCTGCCCGGCGACCACCGGTACTACGGCGAGGTGTCCGGCCGGGTGATGGACATCCTGCGCTCCTACACGCCGTTGGTCGAACCGATCTCGTTCGACGAGGCCTTTCTCGACGTCACCGGGGCCGGCCGGCTCTTCGGGGCGGGCGCCGCCATCGGCGCCGAGATCCGCCGGCGGGTCGTCGACGAGGAGAACCTGACCTGTTCGGTGGGCGTCGCCGGCAACAAGCTCCTGGCCAAGCTGGCCTCGGAGGCGGCCAAGCCACGGGCCAGTCCGGAAGGGCCCAGGCCCGGGCTCGGGGTCAGGGTCGTCGAGCCCGACGAGTCGATCGCGTTCCTCCACGCCCATCCGGTGCGGGCCCTGTGGGGGGTCGGCCCGGCGACCATGACCAAGCTCGAACGCTGGGGCGTGCGCACCGTCGGCGATCTCGCCGATCTGCCCGAGGAGACGGTGGTGGCCGGCCTCGGCGCGGCCCACGGGATCCACCTGTGGACCCTGGCCCATGGGCTCGACGACCAGCCGGTGGTTCCCGATCAGCCGATCAAGTCGGTCGGTCACGAGGAGACCTTCGCCGAGGACCACCACACCCTGGCCAGCCTCGAGGTCGAGGCGCTGCGGATGAGCGAGCGCGTCGCCTCCCGCCTGCGGGCCAACCACCGCGCCGGTCGCACGGTGACGGTCAAGGTGCGGTTCCACGACTTCACGACGATCACGCGCTCGGTCACGCTGCCCGAGCCGGTCGACACCGCGCCGGCGATCGTCCGGGCGGCCAGGAGCCTGCTGGTCAAGGTCGACCCGGCGCCGGGTGTCCGGCTCCTCGGGGTGAGCGTGAGCGGGCTGGGCGACGGCAGGGTCCGCCAGCTCAGCCTGCTGGGCGAGTCGCCCGCCACCCCCGAGGCCTGGCACGACGCCAGCCGAGCGATCGACTCGATCCGCGGCCGGTTCGGCGCCGAGGCCATCGGACCCGCCGCCCTCACCGACGGCGGTGTGAACCGGGCCTGACCGGGCGGTCGCGTTGTCGTTTCCCGAGTCCTGTGCCAACATGATTCCGACGGGTGGTCCCAGGTGGTGAAGGGGTCGAAGCGTGCCGCTTTCCGAGGATGAACAGCGGATCCTCCACGAGATCGAGCAGCAGTTCTACGAGACCGACCCTGCGTTCGCACGGGAGGTCGAATCGACGACCCTGTACCGGCACGCGTTCCGCAACATCAAGTGGGCCACCCTCGGTTTCCTGGCCGGCGTCGGCGTATTGGTCTGGGCCCTCCTCGATGGCAACGTGGTCGTCTCGTTCGTCGGCGGGTTCCTGGTCATGCTCGTCTCGGCCATCTGGTTCGAGCAGAACGCCAGGAAGCTGGGCCGGGCCGGGTGGCAGCAGATGACGGGCTCGATGAAGGCCAGCGGTCTGCGCAACCTGGTCGGCGACACCAGGCGCAAGATGCGCGACCGCTTCAAGCGCAACGACTGATGACGGCTCAGCGGGCCGGGTTACGACTGCGGTCGTCGGTGCGTTCGAGGACGGCCACCGACGGGGCGTTCGCCGCCACCGGCTCATAGTCGTCCGACGCCACCCGGCTGACCGCCCGGGCCGTCGGCCACCTCTCGGGGGGACGAGGATCGAACCAGGCCCGCAACCGCTGTTCGCGGCTGGCCCGTTCCCTGGCCTCCCCGCCGATGTGGGCCGCCAGCTCGGCGGCCCGGGCCGCGTCGTCGTCGCTGGCGCCGCCCTCGGAGAAGTCGGCGGCACCGATGGTGGCGGCCAGCTCGGTGAAGCTGCCACCGTCGACCGCGCTCCTGGCCCGACGGGCGTACTCGGCCGGCGTCTCCCACGGCCGGTGGATGACGCCGAGCATCTCGGCCCACGCCACGCTCTCCTCCCATGCCACCCGCACCCGTTCGCCGGGCCGGTCGGCCTGGCGGCGCCGCCTGACCCGGCGCAGCAGCCGGACGATGGGCACGATCCCGACGGCCAGGGCCAGGCCACCGAGGACGAACGCGCCGACGAACAGCACCCGCTCGCCCCAGTCGCGCATCGTCGCCCAGAAGCCCTCGTCGGCGGCGGCGCTCTCGGCCCCGCCGCCCTCCGGCGACTCGGTCGGGGCCGAGGCGTCGGTGACCTCGCCTTCGAACGGGTCGTCGACCCCGCTGGGCCGGACCGTCGTCGCCGTCGGGTCGCCCGGGATGGCCTGCGACTCCGGCACCCCCGTGTAGCTGTCGCCGCCGGGGATGCCCCGGCCGGGCGTCGGCTCGAACGGCACCCACCCGAACTGGCCGAGGTAGACCTCCGGCCAGGTGTGGGCGTGGGACCCGCTGACGTGGTACACGCCCGGGTCGCTCTCGCGCTCCTCGCCGGTGGTGAACCCGACGGCGACCCGGGCCGGGAGCCCGATCGAGCGGGCCATCGCCGCGAACGAGCCGGCGAACTGCTGACAGAACCCCGCTCGGGTGGTGAAAAGGAACTGCTCGATGGCCGCCGACCCCCCACCACCCTGGATGTTCTGGTCGTAGGTGAACTGGTCGCTGCGCAGGTAGTTCTGCAGGGCGAGGGCCCGGTCGTACTGCGTCTCCTGGTCCAGGACGATCTCCTCGGCCAGTTCCTGGACGCTCCCGGGAAAGCTCAGCGGCAGCGCGAGGTAGGTCGCGGCCATGTCGTCGGACACCGCGTCGTCGGCCGTCCGCAGCACCTCGGCATCGAGCCTCGGAAGCTCGGAGACCACGGTGTAGCGGTTGCCGTCGGAGTCCTCGAACTCCTCGTCGATCACGAGGGTGGCCGAGTCCGACTCCCATCGCGTGGCGTAGCGCTCGTCGCGGATCGAGACCGGCCGGTACGCGGCCGGCATGAAGATCTCGCCCAGGCGGAGGATGTTGAACTCCTGGACGGCCTGCTCGACGCCGCCGGCCGGGGGATCGGCCGACTGGGGCAGGTCACCGCTCGCCGCGTCGAAGGGACGGGAGTAGGTCCAGCTCACCCCGTCGAACCGGTCCAGCGACGTGAGCCGCCAGTAGCTCCGCTGGGTGCTCCGCACGCTGAACATCTCGACGTTGGCGAGCTGATTGAGCTTGGCCTCGATCGACACGAACGGGCTCAGAACGACCCGGGAGCCTCCGTCCTCGCCGCCGCCCCGATAGTCGATCAGCGCCTCGGACTTGGCGCCCGGTACGAACGGCGCCACCACCGCGGCCACGATCACCGCCACCGCGACAAGGGTCGCGCCGGTGCCCAGCAGGGCGCCGACGCCCTCCCGGATGTGGGACGGCAACCACGCCGCGCTCGCCTGCTGGCGGGCGATCCGGTGCAGCAGCACGAACCCCAGCACCGCGGCGATGAACAGGACGGCGGCCAGGAACCGCTTCTGCGGCGCCGAGAACAGCGAGGCGAAGACGAAGACGGTGCCCGCCGGGATCACCGCCTCGAACGGCACCCAGACCCGGAAGGCGGCCCAGTCGGCGATGAACGCCACCGCCCACAGGGCGACGCCGGCGACGAGGAGGAACCCGGTGGCGATCGGCGCCGGCGCCCGCACCACTTGGAACAGGTCCCACGCCGCGGTCAGGTCGGTCGAGGCCGCATCCAGGGTCCTGCGACCGGGCAGGAGGAAGGTGGTCGTCGCCGGGTAGAGGATCCAGGTCAGGCTGAGCACGGCGCCCACCACGGCCACGGGCGCCACCGCCCACAGCTCCCAGCCCAGCCGGCGGGTCACGATCATCGTGCCGTGCGCGGCCAACAGGGTCAGCAGCAGGGGCCCGAGGAACGGCCCGGTCTCGAAGAGCCGCCAGAAGCTGACCACCACCACGAACGTGACACCGGTCAGGGCGGCCTCGGCCGCCGGCAGCAGCGGACGGAGCCCCCTCACCGGGACCTCGAGATGCTCGGAGGGAGCCGCAGGCCGCCCGGCGCACCCGCCACCGGTCCGAGCAGGCCACCCGTCCGGGTCCGGGTCTTCATGGCCTGGTTCCACCCCGGGCCGAAGGGCTGGTCGCGGGTGACGACGATGTGGCCGCTGGTGGCCAGCGGCGGCCGGCCGATGGCGCCGGCGTCCCACGACGACCGGTCGAACTCGACGAGCGTGAACCAGCCGAACACGTGCTGGAGCCTGGACAACCCGGCCAGCTCGGCCTCCGGGGCGTGGGCCACCACCGCCACCAGGGCGCCGCCACCACCGGTCCTGGCCAGGTTGGCGATCATCGGGCGGAAGGTGCCGATGGGCACGGACTCGAGCACGGCGAGGTGTTCGAGGATGCCCTCGACATGGAGGCCGTCGCTGCCGAAGCCGGTGTCGGTGCCGTCCGACGACAGCAGCCGGATCAGGTCGTGCCGCTTCCAGCTGGCCATGACGATGCTGGCCGCGGCCGAGATGCACAGCTCGAGCGACGCGGGCGAGTGCGCCGGCCGCCTGACGTCGAGCAGCACGGTCACCCGTCCCTGCCACGGCAGCTCGTCCTGGCGGACCATGAGCTCGTCGAGCCGGGCGGTGGTCGGCCAGTGCACCCGCCGGAGCTCGTCGCCCACCACGTAGGGCCGCAAGGCGTAGAAGTCCTCCCCGGCCCGGCCCAGGGCCGTCGGGTGCTCCGAGCCGGCGAGCGGGTCGTGGCCCGCCGTCTGGGGCAACGGGACGATGCGGTCGATCCGTGGGTAGACGATGACCTCGGTCCGGCCCGCGGCCACGGTCGACGTGCGGGCCAGCCCGAACGGGTCGGACACCTCGACCCGCAGCGGTCCGACCCGCACCACCCCTCGGCGGTCGGTCGGAAGCTGGTAGGCGGCGTTGGTGCTGGCGAGGGGCGAGAACGGGGCGATGAGGATCTCGGCGCCGCGGGTGCGGCTGACGGGGTCGGTGAAGCGCAGCACGGGGGTTCGGCGGGTCCCGACGTTGCGAATGGCGAGATCGACCCGGCTGGCGTTGCCGGCGTGGACCCGGGCGGGCGTGACCGACCGTGCCACCTCGAGTCGGAACCGGGCCCTGCTCACCCAGATGGCCGCCGCGGCCAGGAGGATCCCGCACGCCGCCCCCAGGACGAACAGCTCCTCGAGCCCGAGGAACCGCCCGGCCGCGACCAGGCCGATGGCGCCCGCCGCGACCAGCCACCCCGCTCTGGTCAGCATCCCCTCGGCTCCCAACCCCCCCGCCGCGGCGCCGGGGTCAGCGGCGCGAGCCGGGGATCGGGATGGCCTGGAGCACCTCTCGGAGGGCGACGGCCGCGTCGACCCCGGCCAGCTGCGCCTCCGGTGTCACGATGAGCCGATGGGCGAGCACCGGCTCGATCAGCGCCTTCATGTCGTCGGGGATGACATAGGCCCGGCCCGCGGCCGCGGCCCGGGCCCGGGCCACCCGCTGGAGGCTGAGCACGGCCCGGGGTGACACGCCGAGGGCGAAGCGGCTGTGGCGGCGGGTCGCCTCGGCCAGGTCGACCAGGTAGGCCTTGAGGCTCGGGGCCATGTGGACGGTGCGGACCGCCTTGATCATCCCGGCCACGTCGTTCACGCCGACCACCGGGCCGATGTCGTCGAGCGCGTCGTGGTCGCCGTGGGCGTCGAGCATCTCGATCTCGGCGTTGCGGCCCGGGTAGCCGACGGCCACCCGCATGAGGAAGCGGTCGAGCTGGCTCTCGGGCAGGGGATAGGGGCCCACGTGCTCGATCGGGTTCTGGGTGGCGATGACCATGAACGGTCCGGCGAGCCGGTAGGTGGAGCCGTCGACGGTCACCTGCGCCTCGGCCATGGCCTCGAGCAGCGCCGACTGCGTCTTGGGCGACGCCCGGTTGATCTCGTCGGCCAGCACGATGTTGGCGAACACCGGCCCGGGCCGGAACTCGAAGCCGCCGGTGCCCCGGTTCCAGATGCTCACCCCCATGACGTCGGTGGGCAGCAGGTCTGGGGTGAACTGCACCCGGCCGAAGGTGCAGTCGATCGTGGCCGACAGCGCCTTGGCCAGGCTGGTCTTGCCGACGCCCGGCACGTCCTCGATCAGCAGGTGACCCTCGGCCAACAGGCACAGCAGGACCAGCTCGATCACCTCGGGTTTGCCCTGGATCACCCGCTCGACGTTGCCGACGATGGCCCCGAAGACGTCGGCGAAGGCCTGTCCGCCCGGGGCGTCCGGCGCGAGCTCTCGGGCGGTCGTCGTCGGTGACGACGGGATCGGGGTGGCCTCCATTGGTCGCTCCAGCCTAGGCAGGGGGAAGGGTGAGTGTCGCGCGGGAGCAGGCGTGGTGTTGTCCGCTGTGTCGTCTGCGCCACTCGGCCTTCGGCCTCGCCGGTGGGGCCTTCGGCAACCGACGTGCGTCTCTCCTGCTGCTCCGCCGTGCGGCTGCGCAGCGTCGCCATGCCTGGCGGGGTTGCCTAGGTTGCGCCGCATGGAACTGGCGTTGGCGGTTGACATCGGGGGAACGAAGCTGGCGGCCGCCCTGGTCGGCGCCGACGGCGAGATGGCGGCGCGTCGCACCGTCCCGACCCCGCCCGGGACCGAAGCGGAGTTCCTGTTCGCCCGGGTGGCCGAGGTCGTCGACGCCGTGGTCGCCGAGGGCGGCGGCGTGGGGGCCGAGGTCGCCGTCTGCGGCGTCGGGTGCGGCGGACCGATGACGCCGGGCGGTGGGGCGGTGTCGCCCCTCAACATCCCCGCGTGGCGGGGCTTTCCGCTGCGGCCGCGGCTGGCCGCCCACACCGGCCTCCCGACCTTCGTCGACAACGACGCCAAGGCCCTCGCCCTCGGCGAGGGGTGGCGGGGCGCCGCCGCCGGCGTCCGCGACTACGTCGGGATGGTCGTCTCGACCGGGGTCGGCGGCGGCATCGTCCTCGACGGTCGCCTGCTCGACGGCGCCGGCGGCAACGCCGGCCACGTCGGCCACGTGATCGTCGTTCCGGACGGCCGCCCGTGCGTCTGCGGGGCCCGCGGCTGTCTCGAAGCCGAGGCCTCCGGCACCGCCATCGCCGCCATCACCGGCCGCCCCGCGGTCGACGCCGAACCCGACGTGGTGGCGCGGACCGGCCGGCTGGTCGGGTTGGCGATCGGGTCGGTGGCCAACCTCCTCGATCTCAGGCTGGCCGTGGTGGCCGGATCGGTGGCGCTCGGCTTCGGTGCACCCTTCTTCGCCGCGGCCCGGGCCGAGCTCGACGCGGTCGCCCGGCTGGAGTTCTCCCGCGGTGCGGTCGTGCGCCCGGCCGGCCTCGGCGACCGGGGACCGCTGGTCGGGGCGGCCGCCGTCGGCTGGCGCGGGGTCGGCCGCCACGTTGGCATCGGATGAACGGACACCGGCCCGGTTCCGTACCCTGAGCACGGATCCATGCGGACCTCGGGAGGTGGAGGTGGTGCCATGCTGCCGGTCGTGAGCAACGGAACGATGTGGCGCAGGATCGGGATCGGCCTGCTGGCGCTGGTCCTGGTCGCCGGGGTGGCGGCCTGCGGTGACGACGACGACGTCGAGGCCCGGTCGGGCACCGACGACCGGTCGACCGACGCCGGCGACGCCGGCGGCGGCCTCTACGGCACCCCCGAGGACACCGGGGGCGACGAAGGCGGGGCCTCGTCCGCCGCCGGCAGCATCACGATCGAGGACTTCGCCTTCCCGGCCACGGTCGGGGCCACGGTCGGGGCCACGGTCACCGTCACCAACAACGACAGCACGACGCACACCGTCACCGCCGACGACGGTGCATTCGACGTGACCGCCGACCCCGGTCAACCGGCCGAGTTGACCGCCCCGAGCGAGCCGGGGGAGTACCCGTTCCACTGCGGCATCCACCCGTCGATGACCTCGACCCTCGTCGTCACTTGACCCATTCGATCCTGGCCGTCCTGGTTCGGCCCCGCCTCTGGCCGGTGGCCCTGCGGCAGGTGGTGCGGTTGGCCCCGGTGGGGTGGTGGCGGCGGGCGCCGTTCCTGCCGATCCCCGATCGCGACTACCTCGGCTTCCGGCTGCAGACCCACTACGGCGACGCCGCTCGACCCGCCGACCCGGCCGACCTCGTCGCCTACCTCGACTGGTGCCGCCGCTACCCCTGATGGCCGACCGCGACAAGTGGTCCGCCCAGCTTCGACCGGCCCGCTACCCTGCGCCCCCATGGGGCGGGCCCTCGTGTTGAACGCCACCTACGAGCCGCTGGCGATCGTGCCCGCCCGGCGGGCCACGGTCCTCGTCCTGGCCGAGAAGGCGGAGATGGTGCGGGCGACCGACCGCCACTACCACTCGCAACGGCTGACCGTGGCCGTCCCCTCCGTCGTCCGGCTCCGCCGGTTCGTCCGCGTGCCCTACCACCGGCGGCTGGCCGTGAGCCGGCGGGCGGTGATGGCCCGCGACGACGGCGCCTGCCAGTACTGCGGCCGCTTCGCCGACTCGATCGACCACGTCGTCCCCCGCTCGCGGGGCGGCACCCACGTCTGGGAGAACGTGGTCGCCGCCTGCCGGGCCTGCAACCTCCGCAAGCGCGACCGGCTCGTCCACGAGGCCGGGATGCGGCTGCACCAGCCGCCCAGGGCCCCGCTCGGTGCGGCCTGGCGGTTCCTCGCGGCCGGCGCCGTGCCCGGCGACTGGCTGCCGTTCCTCGGCGGTCCGCTGGCCGAAGCCGCAGTTTGACCCGCGGCGGCTGGGCCGTCGTACGGCGGCGAGGTTCGGCCGCCGAGCTGCACCACCTGCCGTGGCCGACGCCGCTCGAGCGCACCGTGTGGGTGTTCGACGTCGAACATCCGGCCATCGTCCTCGGCAGCGGCCAACCCGATAGCGACGTCGATGCCGATGCGGCCTACGCGGCCGGGGTCGACGTCGTCAGGCGGCGCAGCGGCGGGGGGGCGGTGCTGCTGGTGCCGGGCGACGTGGTCTGGATCGACGTCCTGCTGCCCGCGACCGATCCGCTGTGGTCGGACGACGTCCGGCTGGCGTTCCACTGGCTGGGCGAGGCGTGGGCCGAGGCGCTGGGCCGGCTCGGCGTGGCCGCCGACGTCCACCGCGGCGCCATGGTCCCGAGCCCATGGTCGAGCCGGGCGTGCTTCGCCGGCCTCGGCCCGGGCGAGGTGGTGGCGGCGACGCCGGGCCGGCCCAAGCTGGTCGGCCTGTCCCAGCGCCGCACCCGTCACGGGGCCCGCCTGCAGTCGTCGGTCCACCGCCGGTTCTCGGCCGCGCCGACCGTCGACCTGCTGGCCATGACCGCGGCGGACCGCACCGCGGCCCGGGCCGAGCTCGACGTCGCGGTGGCGGCGGTCGACGCCACCACGGCGGCCATCGCGGACGCCTTCCTGGCCAGCCTTCCGAGCTGACTCGACCCCATGGCTCCCCACCGACTCGCGTCGTCCCTGCTCATGGTTGACCGGTGGAGTGAAGTGGCATAAAGTGTCACGCAGTGGAGAACAGGGGAGCGGTGTGCCCGTGAGGGGGCACCGGAACCCGATCCCAGGCGGAGGAGAGGCACCGTGTTCGTCGGTCGGTTCGAGCATGCGCTCGACGGGAAGGGGCGGCTGGTCCTCCCCGCCGCGTTCCGGCCCGCCCTCCGCGGTGGGGGGGTGCTGGCCCCGTGGGATCGGTGCCTTGCTCTCTGGACGCCGGAGCAGTTCGACCAGGTGGCCCAGGCGATGAAGACCAAGGTCAGCGAGAGCGATCAGGACATGGACGTGATGCGGGTGTTCTTCGCCGAGGCCCGCGCCGTCCAGCCCGACGGTCAGGGCCGCTTCGTCGTGCCCGGGGAGCACCGCGACCACGCCGGCCTGGTGCGCGACGCCGTCGTGGCCGGCCAGTTCGACCGAATCGAGATCTGGGAACGCAGCCGCTTCCAGGGCGTGCGCGACGGCCAGGCCGGCCTGTTGGCCGAGGCCATACGCGACCTCCGGTTGTGACGAGCACGGCAGACGAGAGACGAGACGAAAGGAGCCAGAGAGCCACAGACAGGACCCGGCACCTCATCGAGACCGGATCGCTCATCCGCAGCCTCCCGGTCTGCGGAATGGAAGGCCCCTTACTCCGCCCGCTTTTCATCAGCTCGATCGGGAGAGACAACCCGACGTGCGCCCGCGGGCCGGGGGGCTGCCGATGAGCGGCTCGGTCTCGACCCAGGAACCGGGAGCGACGCGCACCACCTCGTCACCGGGGTAGCGCACCAGCCGTCAGGGGGCTGGCCGATGGATCGCTTCGAGCACCGCCCGGTCATGGTCGACCGCATCGTCGAGCTGCTGGGACAGGTGCCGCCCGGCGTGCTGGTCGACGCCACCGTCGGTGGCGGCGGCCACGCCGGGGCGGTGTTGGCCGCCCACCCCCGGCTGCGGCTGGTCGGGGTCGACCAGGACGACCAGGCCCTGGCCGCGGCGGCGGAGGCGCTCGCTCCCTTCGGTGACCGAGTGGTCCTCCGCCAGGCCCGGTTCGACCGGCTGCAGCACGTACTGGAGGTGCTGGATGAGCACAGGGTCAGCGCAGTGCTGTTCGACCTCGGCGTCAGCTCCCCTCAGTTCGACCGACCAGACCGCGGCTTCTCCTATCGCCACGAAGGACCACTCGACATGCGCATGAACCGCAACCAGGCCAGGACCGCAGGCGACGTGGTCAACACCTACTCGGAGGCGAACCTCGAGGCCGTGCTCCGGCGCTTCGGCGATGAGCGCTACGCCAGACGGATCGCCCGCGCCATCGTCAACGCCCGGCCCGTGTCGACCACGGTCGAGCTGGCCGACGTGGTGCGCGACGCCATCCCGGCCCCGGCCCGGCGGCGCGGGGGCCACCCGGCCCGACGCACCTTCCAGGCCCTCCGCATCGAGGTCAACGAGGAACTGGCCATCCTCGCCCCGTCGATCGACGCCGCCATCGACCTGCTCGTGCCGGGCGGCCGGGCCGCGGTCCTGGCCTACCACTCGGGCGAGGACCGGATCGTGAAGGACCGCTTCCGCGAGGCGGCCACCGGCGGGTGCACCTGCCCGCCCCAGCTGCCCTGCCAGTGCGGGGCCGTGGCCAAGGTTCGACTCCTGCGCCGGGGGGCGTGGAAGCCCGGTCCCGAGGAGCTGGCCGACAACCCACGGGCCTCGAGCGCCCGCCTCCGGGCCGTCGAACGGCTGGCCGCCGCCGCCGACGAGACACCGCCCGGTCGTGATCCTCCGGAGCACCCGTGACCACCGCGGTGCGGGCGCCGGCACGGATCGGTCCGGCACGAGGCCCACAACCGGGTCTCCCCAGACCCCGCCCCCGCCTGGCCGTGGTTCGGCAGGCGACGAGATCGCGCTCGGCCCCGTCGGCCCGGCTCATCGTCATCGGCGGCATCGTGCTCTTCCTGCTGTTGTTCGCGCTGGCCGGGTTCCAGGCCGTCCTCGTGTCGAGCCAGGAGCGCCTCGACGAGCTCGACCGTCAGGTGGCGGTGGCCCAGGACCGCTATCACGACCTGCGGGTCGAGGTGGCCGCGCTCGAGGCGCCCGATCGCATCCTCAACACCGCCATCCATGAGCTCGGGATGGTGCCGTCCGGGCCGGCGACCTACCTGACCCCATCGGATGCCGTGGCCGCCGAGGTCGCGGCCAACGCGGCCGAGGCCGAGGTGGAGGCGGCCGACGGGCCGGCCCCGAGCGACGTGAACGACGTCGCCAACGACGCCGCCACCCCTGGCGACTCCTCGGCGTCGTCGTGGCCAGAGGTCAAGCCGTACCTCGAGCCGAGCCCATGACGCCCACTCGCACATCGACTCCTTCGCGCTCGGCGGCGGGTGGTCGCCGGTCCGCTCCGAACTCCGGCTCGAGCCGCCGTCCCCGGACCGGCTCGAGCCGCGAGGTCGTCCGGCAGGTCCCCCAGGGCCGGACCGCACGCGGGGCGGCCA
>JBOGGX010000160.1:0-17773 GCA_050744245.1 Acidimicrobiales bacterium | reverse complement strand
CCGGCCAGGCCGACGGCGGCGCCGAGCATGCCCGATCCCAGCTTGTAGAACAGGCCGGAGGCGCACGATCGGGCCACCACCATTCCGACGCCGATCAGCAGCCCACCGGTCAGGTTCGGGATCGGGTCGAAGGCCAGGCCACGGTTGAGCCCGGCGCCGATCGGTGTGGCGTACACCACGGTGAGGCCGACGGCCCCGATGGCGACGGCCAGCAGCCAGGTGGCCAGCAGGTCGTGGTCGCGTTGCCAGGCCGAGCGGAACATCGAGTGGAAGCAGAGATCGGCGCGCCGGAGGACGCCGCCGACCAGGGCGCCGGCGACCAACCCGGCCAGGGCTCCGGCGGGATCGCCGAGGCTCACCCGGCCCACCAACGGCGCCGGCGGTCGTTCACCCCCGCCCGGCCCCGAGTCACCCGGACAGGGGGGTCCACACCAGGGTGGCCGGATGGAACTGGCTCCACGCGAACCAGAACGCCGGGTGGGCGGGTAGGTCACCGCCGGCCCGGTCCCGGGCGCGGAGCCCACCGCCATCGAGCAGCAGCTCGAGGGCGCCGACCGTGACGGGGAGGCCGTCCGCCAACGCCGCCCTGGCCTGGTCGGCGGGAAAGGCGACCGGGGTGCCGTCACTCGCGATGACACCGACGACCTCGGCCTGCACCGGCAGTCGGGGATCGATCGGGCCGACCGGGAAGATCGGTCCGTCGTCGTCGCGGCCTCGCAGCGGGTCGTCTGGATAGTTGAGACCGATGCCGCCGTCGGAGGCCACGATCCTCGTGTCGGGATGGGCCTGTCGCCATGCCCCCCACGGGCTGGCCACCACCGTGATCTGCTCGAGGACGACGCCGGCGTCCAGCAGCGGGCCCGACACCGCCCGGCCGGTGAACGTGTCGATCATCGAGCGGGTGTTGAGGTCATACGTCACCTTGTTCGATCGGGACAGCAGCCCGGAGGTCCGCAGTACCGGCGTTGCCAGCCCGGTGGGCACCGAGTCGAGGAGGTAGGCCTGGGCCGAGCCGCACAGCGTGCAGTAGGGGATGCCCAGCCTTCGCCCGCCGACGGTGATGTTGACCATCTCGTGCACTTCCATGATGTGCTTGGGGAAGGCCACCGCCTCGTCGCCGACGACGACCCCAAAGACGATGCGGCCGTCGGGATACCAGCGGCCGTCGTCGGCGTCGGTCAGCTCGGGGTCATCGAGCGACGGGATGCAGCCCAGCGGGCACGCCTCGGTGTCGCCCTCGGGACGGTCGTCGATGAGCACCCCACCCCAACTGACCACGCGCCAGTCGACGGTGGCGTCGCGGTCGGCGAAGAAGGGCTCCCAACGCGGCTCGACCAGCAGGAACAGTTCGGCCTTCACCTCCCGGTAGCCGGGCGGGGCGGGGAGATCCCAGGCGATGAGGTGGTTGGTGACGCTCCGCCAGGCACCGTCGGCAAACGTGGGATCACGCCGGGGGTCGACGCCCGTGAGCGCACCAAAGGCGGACACCAGCGCGTCCTCGCCGTCGCCTCCAGAGAGGAACCGAAGCAGATCGGCCACGAACCACGCCAGCCGCGCGTCGCCCGAGGCGGCCACCGTGTTCAGCGCCTCCCGGTCGAGCTCGCCGTCATCGACCGCAGCCACCAGCCGGACCAGCGCAGCATCCACCGCGCCATCGAGCCGAGCGTCGGGTACCGACGGCGACCGCGGCACGTCGTAGGCCACCGTCGGCGCCGAACCGTCGCCCGGGTCGGCATCGGTCGACCCGCACGCCACCAGCAATACGACGGCCGCCACCAGGCCCGCCCGTAGGCTCATGACCGGTCACGATAACGATGCGGCGATCGGCGGCGAGGGGCCCACTCCTGACGAATCTCGAAACTCTCGAACGTCCCGTCGGCCCAGACACCGCCGGCCGGTTGACGCCGGACACCGAGGTCGGGCGGACCCTCCGATCGCTCGGCCCGATCCCGGTCGACATGACCGCCCCTCGCGACCGAGTGTTCGACCTCATCGCCGCCCCGTACCTGGGTCGAACCCCTTGTGCGCTGGCCGACGAGATCTCCGTGCTCGAACGGGGTTCCGATGTGCTGCCGGCCGCCCACCGAACCCCGCTCGGAGCCGGCCTGGTTGCCACGACCGTCGAGACCGTGCCGTTCCAAGGCCGGGACACGGTCGCCTTCCGGCTCGCACGCGGTCCGGTGCCCAACGTGGTCGAGCGGTTCACGCTCCATGCAGGCAGCACCCGCCTCGATTACCAGGGAGACGATCACCAGCTGCTGGATGACCTGCTCGGTGCCCTCGAAGATGGCGTAAGTCTCTCGAAAGCATCCGGTGGTGTCGCCCGAGTCCCTGACCTGCGGCTGGCCACGCCGGCGTTCTTGGTATGTGATCTCCGATGTCACCAATGTGAAGAACCGGGTCGGGCGCAGCCTCCGACCGAAGTTCCTGACGAAGACCGACGCGCTCGTGCGGGTCAAGCCCAAGGATCTCATCGCGGCCGTCGTCGAGCGGGTCCCGAGGACCGTCGGGGTACGCGAGGGGTACCCGGTGGTCGACGACGGACGCGTCGTGGAGGCGGGGAACGTGATCTGGTGCACCGGCTTCGGACCGGACTTCGGATGGATCGACCTCCCGATCTTCGATGACGACGGACACCAACGCATCACTGCGCAGGGTCGTCGCCGACGATCCCGGCCTCTACTTCGTCGCTGTGTTCCTCGTCTCCGCCTGGAGCTCATCGCTGACCGGCGGCGTCGGGCGGGACGCCGAGCACATCGCGAAGTCGGCACGTGTGGCGACGTCGGATCGGGTCGACGACGACATGCCCCGCTGACCCGCACTCCCGAGGTTTCCGCGCTCAGCAACACGTTCCGGTCGCTGATGCGGCTGTCGTAGGACTCGACCCAGCCGCCGCCGCGTCGAGGACATCGAGCACCTCCGAGTTGGACGCGCCGCCGTGCGCTCGGAAGTCGAGCCGGACGGGACTCGCGGCGGCGAGGTGGGCCGCGTACCACCCAACGGCATCGGTCGTGTGCGTCACCGTGGTTCGGATGTCCGAGGCGAGTTCGCCCGCTGGGACGGTCCAGTCCTCGTTGGTGAAGGGCTCGAGCGTGCTGCGAGCGAGGGAGGCGGCCTCGACGAGGGCGTCGGGTGTCACCTCGACCATGGCAACGCGGCGACCGTTGGCTCGGTCACACCTGTCAGGGCACGAGCCGGTAGAAGCGCCAGAAGTCGTGTTCGATCGGGAGGGTGTCGACCCGGCTGTAGCCGGCCTGGGCGGCGTAGGCGCGGATGGTGTGGGGGCGGATGACCGTGCCGGTGCCGGCGGAGTCGTCGTCGGTCATGCCCACGGCCAGGCAGTGCAACACGCTCCAGCCGTAGTTGAACCGCTCGATCTCGTCGCCGGGCGCCGTGAATCGTTCTGCCACTCGCTCGTCGGCGACGACGACGCTGCCGCCGTCGGCGAGCAGGCTGCGCGCCGTCCGGAGGGCTTCGATGGGGTGGTTCATGTCGTGGAGTGCCTCGAAGATGGTGACCAGGTCGTAGCGGCCACGCAGGTCGGTGGCGCTCGCGTCGTGGACGGCGGGCCGTATCCGGTCGGCGAGGTCGGCGGCGGCGACGTTGGCGTGGGCGGTCTCGATCGAGGCGGTGTCGATGTCGATGGCGTCCACGGTCACCTCGGGGTAGGCGCGGGCGATGGCGATGCTTGACCAGCCGGAGCCGCAGGCGAGGTCGGCGACACGGGCGGGTGCTGCGCTGCGCAGGCGGGCGTCGATCTCGGGGATCGAGGCGAGCCAGCCGGCGAGCTGGTTGAGGAACATGGGCCGGTTGATCGCCTCGATCCCCTCTCGGGTGTCGGCGCCGTAGGCCTCGTAGGGGACGCCGCCTCCGGTGCGGTAGGCGGCGAGCAGCGCGTCCATGGGGCGGGTCACGCCGATGGCCAGGGTGGCGAGCGGGGTGAGGTAGTTGAGGTCTTCCTCGTCGGCGAACACGGCCCGGTGGGCAGGGGGAAGCCCGTAGCGGCGCTCCTCAGGCTGGGTCGTCGGGTCGTCGACGCTCAGGAAGCCGGCGACAGCCTGCTGCTCGAGCCACTCGCGCACGTAGCGCTCGGCGGTGCCGGTACGGGCAGCGAGCTCTCGTGATGTCGCGTCGCCGTCGTCGGCGAGGGCGCGGTAGAAACCGAGCCGGCCCCCGAGATGGACGGACGCAATCTCGAGCGTGTCGATGGTGGCTCCGAACAGGCGCTCGACCAGCGCCTCGGTGGCGCCGGCGGGCGATGCGACCGCGATGTCGGTCATCGTGGCTCTCCCTTTTTCGCGATTGGGTCAGGCGGGGCGGCGGGCGAGGAACACGTGAGCCGACACGTCATAGGCGCGGGCGTTGGGCGCGCCGGCGGAGCCTCCGAACGCATCGACCGGGAGGCCGACGGACAGGTCGACGAATCCGGCCCCTTCGATGACCGACGCCCAGTCGAAGATGGGCAGGCCGCCGGCGATGCAGCCGGTCCACAGGTCGATCTCGCACACGGCTGCGTCGGGCAGCGGCTTTCCGTTGGCGATGTCGGCGAACTGCAGCACACCGCCGGGGCGAAGGGCGCGGAAGGCCTGCGCGAAGACGGCGGCCTTGTCGGCGCACAGGTTGATGACGCCGTTGGAGATCACCACGTCGGCCCAGCCGTCCTCGACCGGGAGCTCCTCCAGCAGCCCCTCGCGGAACTCGACGTTGGCCAGCCCGAGGGCCTCGCAGGTACCGCGGGACTTGGCCAGCATCTCCGGGGTCATGTCGACACCGACGACCCGACCGTTCGGACCGACGGCGGCGGCGGCGACGAAGCAGTCGAAGCCGGCACCGGAGCCGAGGTCGACAACATGCTCGCCCGGTTGCAGGGCTCTGAGCGAGAAGGGGTTGTCGACCCCGGCGAAGGACTCCACGGCCCGATCGGGGAGGGCGTCGACCAGCTCGTCGGGGTACCCGAGGAGCTTGGCCAGCGGTCGTCCGGTGTGGAAGTGGAACGGCGCGTCCGGTCGCAGCGCCACCTCGCGGTACTTGTCGCGAACGTCGGCGCGCAGCGCCTCGGGATCAACGGGAATCGTGTCAGCCATCGTCCCTCCCGGGTCGAGTCCGGAGATATTCAAGTCATCGTTTGAACAGTCGCGCCTGGATCCGTGCATGTCAAGCAGTCGTTTGAGAATTGACAGGCGCCTCAAGCGGACCGACGATGGCGGGCGATGGCTGACCGGGGCGCCAAGGATGCGCTGTTCGAAGGCTTCAGCGAGGTGGCCAAGGCCTTGGCCAGTGGCCGCCGCGCCGAGATCGTGGACCTGCTCGCCCAGGGGGAGCGGTCCGTGGAGGAGATCGCCTGCGAGATCGATCAGAGCGTGGCCAACACGTCGCATCATCTGCGGGTCCTGGCCCGGGCCGGGTTGGTGACGACTCGCCGTGAGGGGACCCGCATTCATTACTCCTTGGCCGGCGACCGGGTGGGGGAGCTCTGGAGCGCGGTTCGCGACGTGGCGGAGCAGCACGCCGCCGGGCTCGACCGCCTCGCCGCCGCGTACCTCGGTGACCGTGACGGCATCGAGGTCATCGATCGGCGCGAGCTCGCGGCGCGGCTCAAGGAGGGCAGCGTCGTGGTGCTCGACGTTCGCCCCGAGCGGGAGTTCGGGGCGGGCCACATCGCGGGCGCGCGCTCCGTCCCCATCGGCGAGCTCCGCCGGCAGCTCAGGGCGCTCCCGAAGGATGCCGAGCTCGTCGCCTACTGCCGTGGCCCGTACTGCGTGTTTGCCGACGAGGCGGTGCGCGAGCTCCGTCGGCGCGGCTTCCTGGCCCGCCGGCTCGAGGACGGGTTCCCGGAATGGAAGCGTGCCGGGCTGCCGGTCACCGCCGGCGAGTGAGACGCGCCCGCAACCGGGTGGTATTCAAAAGATCACTTGAAGAGCCGAGGATGGCGGCGTAGCCTCACCGTCGATGAGCGTCGTGGCTGCTGTCGTCGACCCCGGGTTGGGGAACATGTCATGGGTCGTGGACCTTGGTGACCGGCGCCTGGCGGTGATCGATCCGGGCCGCCACCCCGGCCGCTACTTGGCCGAGGCCGAACGCCGCGGCGCCCGGGTGGCGTTCAGCGTGGAGACTCACCTGCACGCCGACTTCGTGACCGGCAGTCGCGAGCTGGCCGCCTACGGTGCCACCGTCGTCGCCTCGGAGGCCGCCGAGCTGGCCTGGCCCCACCGTCCGGTCGCCGGCGGCGACACCGTCGATCTCGGCGGGCTCACGCTGCGAGCCCTGGCCACACCGGGCCACACCCCCGAGCACCTTGCCTACCTGGTGACCGACGGTGACGATCCGGTGGGGGTGTTCACCGGGGGCTCCCTGCTGGTTGGCGCGGTCGCCCGGACGGACCTCATCGCCCCCGATGCCACCGAGGACCTGGCCCGGGCCCTGTGGCGCTCCCTGCATGAGCAGGTCCTGACCCTGCCCGACGACACCCCGGTCTACCCGACCCACGGCGCCGGCAGCTTCTGCTCGGCGCCGGCAACCGATCGGCGCTCGACCACCGTGGGCGACGAGCGCCGCAGCAACCCGCTGCTGGCCGCGCCCGACGAGGATGCCTTCGTCACGACGTTGCTGGGCAGTCTCGGCAGCTACCCGCCGTACTTCCATCACCTGCGCGACGTGAACCGCATGGGCCCCCGGGTGCTCGGCCTGCTCCCGCCGGGGCTTCCCGGGCTCGACCTCACCACGTTCCGCCGCCACCTGGCCGCCGGGGCGGTGCCCGTCGACACCCGGCCGGTCGAGGCGTGGGCCGCCGGGCACATCCCCGCCGCGCTGGCCAACCCCCTGCGCGACCAGTTCGCCTCCTGGCTCGGCTGGCTCGTCGAACGGGACCAGCCGCTGCTGTTCGTCGTCGGCGCCGATCAGGATCGGGCCGAGCTGGTGCGTCAGTGCCACCAGATCGGCCACGATCACCTGCTGGGCGAGCTGGCCGGGGGCACCAGCGCGTGGGCTGCCGCGGACCTCCCGGTCCAGCGCACGCCGCTGGTCGACGCTGGCCGCGTACACGGCCTCGTACTCGACGTCCGCCAGGACCGCGAGCATGCCGCCGGCCACCTGCCCGGCGCCGCCCACATCGAGCTCGGCGACCTCGCCTCGACCGCGTGCGACCTCACCGGAATCGACGCGGTCATGTGCGGCCACGGCGAACGGGCCGCCACCGCGGCGAGCATCCTCGAGCGTGCCGGACGGCCACCCGTCGCCGTTGTCATCGGCGGACCCGCCGACTGGGCCGCGGCCACCGGCCGCCGACTCGCCACCCGGTGACGGCAGCGGGCCCTGCCGAGCCTGAACCACGGACCCGACCGGTGCGGTTGGGGCTGCGGGCCAACCTGGCTCAGTTCAGCCTCCTGGTCGCGGTCAATGCCCTGGTCGGCGGCACCATCGGCCAGGAACGGACCGTCCTACCCCTGCTGGCCACGGCGGAGTTCGGCCTCACCGCCTACACCGCCGGGCTGACCTTCATCGTCGCCTTCGGGATCACCAAGGCCCTCACCAACCTCGTAGCCGGCGCCCTGAGCGACCGCATCGGCCGCAAGCCGGTGCTCGTGGCCGGGTGGCTCGTCGGCATCCCGGTGCCGCTCCTGCTCATCTGGGCGCCGAGCTGGGGCTGGGTCATCGCGGCCAACATCCTGCTCGGGGTCAACCAGGGCCTCACCTGGTCGGCCACCGTCATCATGAAGATCGACCTCGCCGGTCCCGACCGCCGGGGGCTGGCCATGGGCCTCAACGAGGCCGCCGGCTACGGGGCCGTGGCCGCCACCGCGGCAGCCACCGGGTGGATCGCCACCCGCCACGGGCTGCGCCCCGAACCGTTTCTGCTCGGCGCCGCCTACATCGCGCTCGGCCTCGGCCTCTCCACCCTGTTCGTGCGCGAGACCCGCGGCCACGCCGACCACGAGGCCGCCAGCCACGACCGGCCCGGCGATCGGCGCAGCCTGACTCGGGTCCTCACCCACACCGCCCTGCACGACCGCAACCTGCTCGCGGTCAACCAGGCCGGGCTCGTCAACAACCTCAACGACGGGCTTGCCTGGGGGCTGCTGCCCATCCTTTTCGCCACCGACGGACTCACCGTGGCCGACATCGGCCTGCTCGCCGCGCTGTACCCCGCCATCTGGGGTGTCGGCCAGCTCGCCACCGGCGCCTTGTCGGACCGAGCCGGACGCAAGCCACTCATCGTCGCCGGGATGCTCACCCAAGCCGCTGCCCTCGCCGTGTTCGCGACCGTCACCGGCCTCGCCCCCTGGGCGCTGGGCGCCGTGGTGCTCGGCGCCGGCACTGCGCTCGTCTACCCGACCCTGCTTGCTGCCATCGGCGACGTCGCCCACCCCGCCTGGCGGGCCTCCGCCGTCGGCGTCTATCGGTTGTGGCGCGACAGCGGCTACGCGGTTGGTGCCCTCATCGCCGGCATCACCGCCGACCTCGTCGGCCTCCGCGGCGCCGTTGCCGTCGTCGCCGCCCTCACCGCTGCGAGCGGCCTCGTCGCCGCCCGCCTTCTCACCGAGACCCACCCGCCGAACTGCAGGACGAGACGGACGGACATGGGCTTCCACCAGCGCAGCGCCCTCCCGCGCTGATGGCCAAAAGCTCGCCCACCCTGACGCCTCCTCGGCGGGGTTCGCGTCGACCGGTCCGTCGACCGGTTTCTGGCCAACGCCCGGGTTCGGCATCACCATGCCACGCAATGCCCACCTCGAGGGACCGGAGCCCCGGCCACATGAACGAAGGCGCGCCGAGAACCGCCGAGGGCCCAGGTGCGATGCTGGTCGGTGACATCGATCGGTCTCGACCTGGACTGCGCCGACCCCGAACGTCTCGCCCAGTTCTGGGCGCCGGCGCTCGGTTCCCAGAGCCTCCGCGCGGCCGGGAACTACGTGCTGCTCGTCACATCCGAACAAGGGCCACCGAAGCCGCCCGCCTCGCAACCCAGGGCGCCACACGCGTCGCCGCCGACACCAGGTCCGAACACGGCAGCACCTGGATCCTCATGGCCGATCCCGAGGGCAAGCGGGCAGAGCCGGCCGAAACCGACACAGGAGGCGAGTTGGCGCGCGGTGGGGTCAGGGCCGGGTGAGGATTTCGGGGCCGTCGTCGGTGACCGCGATCGTGTGCTCGAAGTGGGCCGAGAGGCTGCCGTCGGCGGTCACCACGCTCCAGGCGTCGTCGAGCACCCGGGTCGCGGCGCCGCCCGCGTTCACCATCGGCTCGACCGCGAACACCATCCCCGGACGCAGCTTGGGACCCCGGCCCGGTTCCCCGTAGTTGGGCACCTCGGGCTTCTCGTGCATGGCCGTCCCGATGGCGTGACCGACATACTCCCGCACCACCGAGAACCCGGCCGCCTCGGCCACCGCCTGGACGGCGTGGCCGATGTCGGACAGCCGGTTGCCGTCGATCATGGCGTCGATGCCGGCGAACAGCGACTCCTCGGTGACCTTCATCAGCCGCGACGCGTCGTCGGTGACCTGGCCGACGGCCGCGGTGAAGGCGGCGTCACCGTGGTAGCCGTCGACGATGGCGCCGCAGTCGATCGAGACGATGTCGCCCTGCTTCAGCCGGTAGGGCCCGGGGATGCCGTGGACGATCATCGAGTTGGGCGAGGTGCAGATCACCCCGGGGAACGGCGGATGGCCGTACCCCAGGAAGTTCGACCTGGCGCCCCGCCGGTCGAGCACGGCCCGCGCCACCAGGTCGAGCTCGAGGGTGGTGACCCCCGGCCGGATCGTCTCGCGGATCTCGGCGTGCATCTCGGCCACCACCCGGCCGGCCTGCCGCATCTTGCGCAGCTCCTCCGGGCGCCGTTTCACGTGCTCACCCGCGCCTCGATCTCGGCCACGATCCTCGCGAACACCTCCTCGGCCCCGCCGAGTCCGTCGACGGTCGCCAGCCGACCATCGGCGGCGTAGAACTCGAGCAGGGGCCGGGTCAGCTCCCGGTACAGCACCAGCCGCCTGCGCACCGCGTCCTCGGTGTCGTCGTCGCGCTGGACCACCCGGCCGCCGCAGACGTCGCAGGTCCAGTCGACCGCGGGCGGCGCCGACGTCGAATACAGCGCACCACAGTCGACACACACCCGTCGGCTCGAGATCCGTTCGACCACGACGTCCTCCGGAACGTCGATGTCGACGACCAGGTCGAGAGGGCGCTGAGCGGTGAGCTCGTCGAGCGCCTCGGCCTGGAGGGCGGTTCGCGGGAAGCCGTCGAGGATGTACCCCCGTTCGGCATCGGGCTGGGCCAGGCGTTCGTCGACGATGCCGATCATGACGTCGTCGGGCAGCAGCTCGCCCCGATTCATGTACTCCTTGGCCTTGCGACCGAACTCGCGGCCGCGCCGCACCGCATCGCGGAGCAGGTCGCCGGTGGAGATGTGGGGTATGCCGTACCGCTCGGCCAGCCGTCCCGCCTGCGTGCCCTTCCCTGCGCCTTGACGGCCAAGGAGGACAAGCCGGGTCACTGCTTCAAGAACCCTTCATAGTTGCGCATCATGAGCTGGCTGTCGATCTGCTTCAGGGTCTCCAGGCAGACGCCGACCGAGATGAGGATCGTGGTGCCGGCGAAGGGGAAGTTCTGGATGTTGGCCAGGGCCAGGAGGATGGCCGGGAGCAGGGCGATGACCATGATGAACAGCGCCCCGAAGAGCGTGATGCGGTTGAGGATCTTGCCCAGATAGGCCTCGGTCTGAGGGCCGGGACGAATGCCGGGGATGAACCCACCCTGCTTGCGGATGGTGTCGGCCTGCTTGGCCGGGTCGAAGGTGATCATCGTGTAGAAGTAGGTGAACCCGACGATCATCAGGCCATAGGTGGCGATGTAGAGCGGGCTGGCCGAGTTGGTGAGCCAGTCGTTCACCCAACGTTGGGCCGAGCCGCCCCAGCCGTCGGGGGGCAGGGAGGTGGCGATGATCACCGGCAGGTACAGCACCGAGCTGGCGAAGATGATCGGGATGACGCCGGCCTGGTTCACCTTCAACGGGATGTAGGTGCTCTGGCCGCCGTACATCCGCCGACCGACGACACGCTTGGCGAACTGCACGGGTATGCGGCGCTGACCCTGCTCGACGAACACGATGCCGGCCAGCACGAACAGGCTGAGGATGCCCAGCCCGACCAGCCAGCCCGGTCCGGATTCTGCGCCGATGCGGGCGGCACCGTACGGGAGGTCGCTCACGACCGAGGCGAAGATGACCAGCGACATGCCGTTGCCCACCCCCCGCTGGGTGATGAGCTCGCCCATCCACATGAGCAGCGCGGTTCCGGCGGTGATGGTGATGACGACCAACGCCACCCTGGGTAGGGTGAAGTTCTCGTCGCCGCCGAACAGGTCGACGTTGAGGTGGTTCTGGGCCGCCCCGAAGAACCCCCCGCCGCCGTTGTGGAGCACGAAGGCCAGCCCGGTGGCCTGCACCAGGGCGATGACGACGGTGAGGTACCGCGTCGTCTGGGTCAGCTTGCGCTGGCCGACCGCCCCCTGCTGCTGCCACTGCTCGAACTTCGGGATCACCACCGTGAGCACCTGTACGATGATCGACGCGGTGATGTACGGCATGATGCCGAGGGCGAACAGCGCCATGTTCACCAAGGCCCGCCCGGAGAAGAGCTGGAGGAAGGCCAGGGTGCCGCCCTGCTCGCGGAGCTGCTCCTGGAACTGCTCGACCGCGCTGAGGTCGATGCCAGGCACCGGGATGTAGGACCCCAGCCGGTACAGCGTGAGGATCATGAGGGTGAAGAGGATCTTGTTCCGCAGGTCGGGAACCCGGAACATGTTCCACAGGCTGGTGAGCACGGCGATCCGTCTCGCTTCGGGCGTCTGGTTAGCGGTTGGTGAGGGCGTTGCCCTTGGCCGGCGGACGACCGTGGCCGAACGGCAGGGGCAGCACCTCAACGGTACCCCCGGCCTCGGTGATGGCGCGTTCGGCCGTCTTCGAGAAACCGTGGGCCGAGACCCGCACGGCGCGGGTGATCTCGCCCCGCCCCAGCACCTTGATCAGGGCGCCCTTGTGGGCCAGACCCTGGGCGTGCAGCGATGCGGGCGTCACCTCGTCGGCACCGGTGCCGTCGATCACGTCGAGGTTGATGGCCTGGTACTCGATGCGGAACGGGTTCTTGAAGCCCTTGAGCTTGGGCACGCGTCGCTGGAGCGGCATCTGCCCGCCCTCGAAGCCGACGGGCACGGTGTCGCGGGCCCCCTGGCCCTTGGTGCCGCGGCCGGCCGTCTTTCCACCCCGGCCGCCGGTGCCGCGACCCACACGGGTGCGGTCGCGGTGCGAGCCGGGCGCGGGCCGGAGATCGTGGATCTTCATTGTGTCTCCTCGGGGGCTGCGCCCCCGCGCCCCATCGCCGTGCGGCTCGCTGGCGCTCGCACGCCCGGCCAACTGAACTCGCTTCGCTCGTTCATTTCTCCTCCACCTCCTCGACCGAGACCAGGTGCGGCACTCGCGCCAGCATGCCCCGGATCTCCGGCCGATCGGGAAGCGTGTTGGTCCGGCCGATGCCGCGGAGGCCGAGTGCCCGGAGCGTGCCCCGGTGCTTGGGCTTGATGCCGATGGCCGAACGGACCTGGGTCACCTTGAGCTGTGACATCAGGCGTCGGCCTCGGCGCGGCCGCCGGCCCGGCGCCGGTCCATGTAGGCGTTGAGGATGCCCTTGGGGACGAAGTCCTCCGCCGGGATGCCTCGGAGCCGGGCGATCTCGTCGGGCCGCTTGAGCATCTTGAGCCCGGCGATGGTGGCCCGGGCCACGTTGATGTGGTTGGACGAGCCGAGCGACTTGCACAGCACGTCGTGGATGCCGGCCTCCTCGAGGATGGCCCGGGCCGCGCCGCCGGCGATCACGCCGGTCCCGGGAGCGGCCGGCTTGATGAGGACCTGTCCGGCCCCGGTCTTCCCGATGACGGGGTGGGGGACGGTGGTGCCGGCCAGCGGCACCTCGAACAGGTTCTTGCGCGCCTCCTCTGTGCCCTTCTGGATGGCGAGGGGCACCTCCTTGGCCTTCCCGTACCCGAGCCCGACCCGGCCGTCACCGTCGCCGATCACCACGAGCGCGGTGAAGGAGAACCGGCGGCCGCCCTTGACCACCTTGGCCACCCGGTTGATGTTGATCACCCGAGACTCGTGGAGGTTGGCGTCGCCCGAGTTGCGGGGGTTGGCTACGTCGGTTCCAGCAGGCATCTGAATCAGAACTCCAGTCCGGCTTCGCGGGCCGCGTCGGCCACCGCGGCCACCCGGCCGTGGTAGCGGAACCCGCCGCGGTCGAAGACCACCTTGGTCACCCCGGCCGCCTTGGCCCGCTCGGCCACGAGGGTACCGACCTTGGCCGCAGCATCGCGGTTGCCGGTCGCTCCGCCCCGGAGGTCGGGCTCGGTGCTCGACGCCGCGGCCACGGTGCGGCCGGCCACGTCGTCGATGAGCTGCACGGTGATGTGCTTGTTGGAGCGGTGGACGGCCAGGCGCGGGCGCTCGGCCGTGCCGTGCACCTTCTTGCGCACCCGGTTGTGCCGGCGCAGCCGGCCCGCTCGCTTGTCCTTGGCGGAGAGCGACATCGCGATCAGTCCTTCGGTCGTGTTGTGGTCACTTGCCGGCCTTGCCCGCCTTGCGCTGGACGTATTCGCCGGCGTAGCGAATGCCTTTGCCCTTGTAGGGCTCCGGCTTGCGCAGCTTTCGAATGTTCGCCGCTACCTGGCCGACGGCTTCCTTGTCGATGCCCTTCACGGAGATCCGCGTCGGCGACGGCACCTCGAAGGTGACGCCGTCGGGCGCGACCACACGGACGGGGTGGCTGAAGCCGAGGGCGAGCTCGATGCGATCGGTGCCCGAGGCCGTGGCCCGGTACCCGACCCCGACGATCTCGAGCTCCTTGGTGTAGCCGTCGGTGACACCGATGACCATGTTGTTCACCAGGCTGCGCACCAGGCCGTGCAGGGCGCGGTTGTGGCGCTCGTCGTCCGGCCGCTCGACCACCAGCCGACCGTTGTCGGGGCACACGGTGATCTCACCCGGGAGGTCGCGCTCGAGCGTGCCCTTGGGGCCCTTCACCGTGATGTGCCGACCGTCGACCGCGACGTCGACGCCGCCGGGCACGGGGATGGGGGACTTGCCGACTCGACTCATGGGGTCACCACACGTAACAGAGGATCTCGCCGCCGACGCCCTTTTTTCGGGCCTCGCGGTCGGTCATGAGCCCGTGGCTGGTCGACAGCACGGCGACGCCGAGACCGCCAAGGACCCGGGGCACGCGGTCGGCCTTGCTGTAGACCCGCAGGCCCGGCTTCGACACCCGGCGCAGCCCGGTGATCGTGCGCAGCCGCTCCGGCGAGTACTTGAGCCGGATGGTGAGGGTCTGGTGGGGCCGGTTGGGCTCCTGGCTCACGGCGTAGCCGCTGATGTAGCCCTCCTGGTAAAGGAGGGCGGCCAGCGCCTCCTTGAGCCGGGACGACGGCATGCGGACGTCCTCGTGCATCGCCATGTTGGCGTTGCGCAGGCGGGTCAGCAGGTCGGCGATCGGGTCAGTCATGGTCACTGTTTGTCGCCTCCCTTCACCAACTCGCCTTTTGGACGCCAGGCAGCTCGCCGGCGTGGGCCAGCTCCCGCAGGCACAGCCGGCACAGGCCGAACTTGCGGAACACCGCCCGCGGTCGGCCGCACCGCTGGCACCGGGTGTAGGCCCGCACCTTGAACTTCGGCGTGCGCTGTTGCTTCTCGATCAAAGCCTTCTTGGCCATGGTGCTTACTGGGCCTCTCTCCGGAACGGGAAGCCGAAGGCGTCGAGCAGCGCCTTGCCCTCCGCGTTGTTCCGGGCGGTCGTGACGATGGTGATGTTCATCCCCCGGACCGTGTCGATCCGGTCGTAGTCGATCTCCGGGAAGATGAGCTGCTCGGTGACGCCGAACGTGTAGTTGCCGGCGCCGTCGAAGCCCGCCGGCGAAAGGCCGCGGAAGTCGCGGATCCTGGGGATGGCCACGCTGATAAGGCGGTCGAGGAACTCCCACATGCGGGCCCCCCGCAGCGTGACCTTGGCTCCGATGGCATTGCCCTCGCGGAGCTTGAACCCGGCGATCGACTTCGTGGCCCTGGTGACCACCGGCTTCTGGCCGGCGATCAGGGTCAGGTCGGCCACCGCCCCGTCGAGGAGCGACGACTGCTGGATGGCCCGGCCCACGCCCATGTTGAGGACGATCTTCTCGAGCCTGGGCACCTCCATGATGTTGCCGAGCCCGAGCGCGTCCTTGAGCTGCCGGCGGACCTCGGCGTCGTAGCGCCGCTTCAGGCGCGGCACGGCGGCGTCGCCGGTTGCGGTGGTGTCGGTGGTGGTCGTGCTCATCAGAGGTCGGCCCCGGTGCGCCTGCAGATGCGGATCTTGTTGCCGTTGTCGTCGAAGCGGTAGCCGACGCGGGTGGGCTTGCCGTCGCCCGGCGAGATCACGGCGACGTTCGACACCGGGATCGGCATGTCCTTGTCGATGATGCCGGCCTGCATGGTCTGGCGGCGCTTCTTCTGGTGCTTCTTGGCGATGTTGACGCCCTCGACGATCACCGTGCCCGCGGCCGGCAGGACGCGGGTGACCATGCCCTGCTTGCCGCGGTCCTTGCCTTGGAGCACGACGACGCGATCGCCCTTGCGGATCTTGAGGGTGGAGCTCACGGTTTAGATCACCTCCGGGGCGAGCGACACGATGCGCATGAAGCGCTTGTCGCGCAGCTCGCGGCCGACGGGCCCGAAGATCCGGGTGCCCCGTGGCTGCAGTTGGTCGTTGATGAGCACGGCCGCGTTCTCGTCGAAACGGATGTAGCTGCCGTCCGGGCGCCGCCGCTCCTTCTTGGTGCGGACGACGACGCACTTGACCACGTCGCCCTTCTTCACCGCCGCGCCCGGGATGGCGTCCTTCACCGTGGCCACGAAGATGTCGCCGATGGCCGCGTAGCGCCGGCCGGAGCCGCCCAGCACCTTGATGCAGAGCACCTCCTTGGCGCCGCTGTTGTCGGCCACCCGGAGCCGGGATTCCTGCTGGATCATCGAGCGCGCTCGACGATCTCGACCAGCCGCCACCGCTTGAGCTTCGATAGCGGTCGGGTCTCCTGGATCAGCACCCGGTCGCCCTGATTGCAGGCGTTGGCCTCGTCGTGCACGTAGAGCTTGGTCGAGCGCTGCACGGTCTTGCCGTACAGACGATGCCGCACGCGCTCGGTGACGGTCACCACCGCGGTCTTGTCCATGGCGGCCGACGTGACGACCCCCTCGCGGAGCTTCCGCGGGTTGGGGCGCGCTGTCTGCGCCACTCGGCCTTCGGCAGTGTCGGCTTGCGCCACTCGCCCTTCGGGCTCGCCGTCGGTGGTGGTGGTTTCGTCTGCCATCAGGTGGTCTCCGTGTCGGCGGCCTCGGCGGCCGCGATCTCGCGGGCCCGCAGCTCGGTCTCGAACCGGGCGACGTCCTTGCGGACGTGGCCCAGGCGGGCGTAATTGCCGAGCTGGCCCGTGGCGTGCTGCAGCCGCAGGTTGAACAGCTCCTTCTTGGTGTCGGCCAGCTCCTGGAGCAGGGCCTCGTCGGACAGGTCGCGCAGGGCGGCCGGCTTCCTGGGCATCAGAGCGCGTCCTCCCTGGTGACGAAGCGGGCCTTGATCGGCAGCTTCTGGATGGCCCGTTCCATGGCCTCCCTGGCCACCTGGGCGTTGGGATATGACAGCTCGAACAGCACCCGCCCGGGACGAACCACCGCGACCCAGTGCTCCGGGTTGCCCTTGCCCGACCCCATCCTGGTCTCGGCCGGCTTCTGCGTGACCGGCTTGTCGGGGAAGACGTTGATCCACACCTTGCCGCCGCGGCGGACGTGACGGGTCATGGCGATGCGGGCCGCCTCGATCTGTCGGGCGGTGATCCAGCCCGGTTCGAGGGCCTGGATGCCGTACTCGCCGAAGGTGACCTCGGTGCCACCCTTGGCGAGGCCCTTGAGCCGGCCTCGGTGCTGTTTGCGGTGCTTGACCTTGCGGGGCATCAACATGACGGGCTCATTCAGTCGGAGTCGCCGTGGAACTTCGGCGTCTCGTGGTGCTGGCGGATGCGGCGCTCGATGTCCTCTTCCTCGGCGAGCAGGCGCTCGAGCTCCTGGTCGGCCTCCTTGACCAACGGGGCCGCCTCCGGCTCGGCGGCCTCGGCCGCCCGGCGCCGCGCCGCGGCCGAACTGACGACCCTGGGGGCCTGGCCCGAGGTCTCGCCCACGGCCATGGCCGCCTCGCGTGCGATCTTCTCCTCCACCTGCGCCTTGTAGGGGAGGATGTCGCCCTTGTAGATCCAGACCTTGACGCCGATCACGCCGTAGTTGGTCAGCGCGCGCGCCATGCCGAAGTCGACGTTGGCGCGCAGCGTGGAGAGCGGCACCTGGCCCTCGCGCTCCTTGGCCTCGCGCGCCATCTCGGCGCCGCCCAGGCGGCCGTTGATCTCGATCTTCACGCCCTTGGCGCCGGCCTGCATGGTGGTCTGGATGGCCTTCTTCATCGCGCGCCGGAAGGCCATGCGCTTCTCCAGGGCCTCGGCCACGACCTCGGCCACGAGCGTCGCCTCGAGCTCGGGGCGCCTGATCTCGCGCACCGTCAGGTGGCAAGTCATGCCCGTGATCTTTTGCAGCTCGTCCTTGAGCTGGTCGACGCGCACGCCCTTGCGCCCGACGAGCACCCCCGGCCGGGCGGTGTGCACGATCACGTTGACCGCTTCGCCGGTGCGCTCGATCTCGATCCGGGGGATCCCCGCGGAT
>JBOGGX010000159.1:0-5179 GCA_050744245.1 Acidimicrobiales bacterium | reverse complement strand
CGCCACCGCGACGACGTCGAGATGATGCCGGCTTCGCTGCCGCCGGCCGAGGCCATCGACGACGCCGCACGCGACCTGCAGAGCGCGGAGCGCACCCTGGCCTCGGCGAGGGCCAGGCACGACACCGATCGCCGTCGGGCCGAGCAAGCCCGGGCCACGGCCAACCGGCTCGCCGCCGCCGTCGCCCAGGCGGCGCTCGGCGACGGGCTTCCGACGACCCTCACCAGGCTCGACGACGTGCTCGGCGCGCTGGCCGAGTTGCGCGAGATGCTCGCCGATCATCGCCGTGCCCTCCGTGACGTGGTCCGCGATGCCGAGCGGCTGGCGACCCGCCGCCAGCAGGAGGCCGACCGGCGGGGCGAGGCCGCCGGGGCCGGGGCCCGGGCCCGCCAGCACCGCGACGAGCACGGCACGGCGGCCCACGAGCTGGCGACCCTGCGCGAGGCGTTGGCGACCACCGTCGAGACCGTTCTGGCCCGCCACCGCGCCGTCACCGCGCGCCTCGCCGAGCTCGACGACCCGCTGCTGCCCGCGGCGGAGCAGGCGGGGCGCGACGCCGACGCCGCGGCCACGGCCGCGGCGGTGCGCCTCGAAGAGGCCACCGGGGCCGAGGCGCACGCCGCCGACGCCGTCAGCACCGCAGCCCGAGACCTGGAGGAGGCCGTCGCCCTGCCCGGCGTCCTGCTGGCGGCCACCGGCCACGAGCCCGACCGCCTCGAGCAACGCGCCGGCGTCGCGCTGGCTCGGGCGCTGGCCCCGCTCGTCGACGGCGACGACGACGTGTCCGACGGCGCGGTCCTGTCCCGCTACGACCGTCTCAGCGACGCTCTGGCCGGCGGCTACGACACGGCTATCGACGAGCGCAACGGTGTCAAGGTCGTCGACGTCGCCGACGACACGGGCCGCCAGCCGTTGGCGGTCGTGGCCGCCCGGTTGGCCGAGGAAGCCGACGCGGCACGCGGGCGGCTGGCGGCCCGCGAACGCGACGTGCTGGAGCGCTTCCTGCTGCGCGAGCTGGCCGACGATGTGCGGTCGAAGCTGCTCGACGCCCACGACCTGGTGAACGGCACCAACCGCACGCTGACGGGCGTGCACACGTCGCACGGCAAGGGCGCCCACCTCGAGTGGAGCCTGCGCGACGACGCCTCGGCGCCCGCGAGCGTTGCGGCCAGGCTGCTCGTCGACGAGCTGCGCGATGAGAGTGCCGACGCGCAGCTGCGCGACGCGCTCCTCGCCCTGATCGACGCCGAGCGGGCGGCCGACCCCAGCGCCAGCTACGAGCAGCACCTGCGGGAAGCGCTCGACTATCGGGGCTGGCACCGGTTCACCGTCAAGGTCACCGACGCCGCCCGCCCCGGCTCGGCCCGCACCTTGTCGAACCGGCTCGGCCTGTCGCAGGGCGAGCAGCGGGTGCTCTCGTACCTGGCGCTGTTCGCGGCGGCGTCGGCGCAGTTCGAGGCGATCGCCCGCGACACGCCCACCGCGCCCCGCGTGCTGTTGCTCGACGACGCCTTCGCCAAGGTCGACGAGCCGACGCACGGCCAGCTGCTCGGCCTGCTCGTCGACCTGCGGCTCGACTTCGTCCTCACCAGCGAGCGGATGTGGGGGTGCTTCCCGTCGGTGCCGAGCCTCGAGATCTACGAGGCGGTCCGCGACCCGGCGCAGCCCGGCGTCGCGCTGGTCCACTTCCGCTGGGACGGCCAACAGCGCCACCTCGTCGGGCTCTGAAGTGGTCATGGCGACCGCGCTCGACCGCCCGGGTTTGGGCCGCCTATGGGATCTGGTCGCCGAGCGACTGCAGCGCAACGGGCTGCGGGCGTCGGGCACGCTCCGGTTGAGCGCGCTCGACCGCGAGGAGCGCCACGCGCTCGCCGGTCTGCTCGGCCGGCACGTTCCCCACGACCGGGTGACGGTCGACCTCGGCGTGCTCGACCGTCGTCTCCGAAACGGCGGGGCCGGCCTGGTGGCGGTCGTCGAGCACCTGCGGGGCCCACTCGTGGACCGACTGGGCCGGCGCCAGGCCCGGGCGGAGGCAACCGCCAGCGTCTGGGCCGCGGGACACCACTCGGCCGACGAGGCCGGGCTGGCCACGACCTCATGGTGCGCGGCATGGTTCGACGACCTCCACCGGGCCGGCACGCTTGGACGCGTCCCAGCGGAGCGGGCCGAATGGGTGCTCCGCGCCGCGGTCCGGTGCGTAGTTCTGTTCCCACAGCGCAACGGTGGACCGCCGCGCGGACGCGGCGAGTTGGCGTCGCTCGTCACGGGCGACGCCCACGGGCTCGACGACGGCAGCCTGCTCGGCGCGGTGGTGCTCCGAGCCGCGGCCGCGCTCCACCGCCTGCCGTACCCGTCGACCCCGGCCGGGCGGCGAGCGCTGTGGAGGGCGGTCGGGGTGCTGACCGACGAGGTATCCACCACCGCGCTCACCGCCGGGCTCCGCTCCGCCGCCGGCTGCTGGCTCGACGACCGGACCGACGCAGGATGGGAGTCACATCTCACCGCCCGCGACCTGCGCCGCATCGACCTGCGCCCTCCTCGTTCCCGCGTCGTGTTCGTGTGCGAGAACCCACGGGTGCTCGAAGCCGCGATCGACGCCGGCAGCCGGAGCGCGCTCGTGTGTACCCAGGGCCAGCCCGCCAGCGTGGTGACGGCGCTGCTTACTCAGCTCGCGGCGGCCGGCGCCGAGCTGCGTTATCACGGCGACTTCGACTGGCCAGGCATCACGATCGCGAACCTGCTCATCGGCGGTCACGCCTGCCGGCCGTGGCGGTTCGAGGCCGCCGACTACACGAACGCGCTGGCGCACCTCGCCCCGGCCGTCGCCGAGCTCCCGACCCTGGGCCTCCCGTCGACGGAGTCCTGTTGGGACGCCGACCTCACGGTGGAGATGGCGTCCGCGGGCCGGGCCGTACACGAGGAACTGGTACTCGAAGACCTCCTCGCCGACCTTGACCGAGGCTGACCGCCTCGGTCGGCGGTGCGTGGCGGCCCATCGACCGCCAGCCGCGTGTTTGCGCTTGACAAATCTGTTTGTCAATGCTTGGCTGGGATCGTGCTCGACGTCGAGGTGATCGAGGAGCCGGCCGCGGCGACGGCGGCGCTCGACCCCGTGCGGGCCCGGCTGCTGGCCGAGCTGCGCGAGCCCGCGTCGGCGGCCGCCCTGGCGGTGCGGATCGGGCTGAGCCGCCAGAAGGTGAACTATCACCTGCGCCAGCTCGAGGCCCACGGGCTGATCGAGCTGGCCGCGACTCGTGCGTGGGGCGGGCTGACCGAACGGCTGCTGGTGGCCACCGCCGCCGGCTACGTCGTGTCGCCGGCGGCCATGGGTGCGGCCGGAAGCGACCCGGCCCGGGCCCGGGACCACCTGTCGGCCGCGTACGTCGTGGCCCTGGCAGCCCGGGTGGTGCGGGAAGTGGGCGGCATGGCCCGCAACGCGGCACGGCAGCGCAGTCGCCTGCCCGTGTTCGGGCTCGACACCGCGATCCGCTTCCGCTCGCCGGCCGACCGGGCGGCGTTCGCCGACGAGCTCACCGCCGCGGTGGCCCGGCTCACGTCGAAGTACCACGACGAGCGGGTGCCGAAGGGGCGCTGGCAGCGGCTGACCGTCGCCATCCATCCCGTTCCCAAGGGGGTCGACGCGAGCGCTCCCCAAGAACCTCACGAGAAACAAGCGAGAGAGGACGTGACATGAGCAGCGCCAACGACCAACACCCGACCGCCCGACTCGCACGCGCCGAGATCGAGGTGCCTGGCCGCCCGGAGGAGGTCTGGCAGGCGATCGCCACCGGCGAGGGCAACGCCGGCTGGATGTTCCCCGCTGAGATCGAGGCGCAGGTGGGCGGGGCGATAGCGATCGCCCGCGGGCCCTATGGCGGCACCGCGGCCGCCACGGTCACCGCGTGGGACCCGCCCCATCGGTTCGCCTTCGAGGAAGCCATGCGCGCGCCCGACGGCTCGTCCGCCGAGCCGTGGGCGACCGAGTACCTGGTCGAGGCCGTGGGCGGCGGCACCTGCATCGTGCGCGTCGTGAGCGGGTTCCACCGTGACGGCGAGAGTTGGGAGGCGATGGTCGAGGGGGCCGGAGAGGGTTGGCGGGGCGCCCTGACGATCCTGCGCGCCTATCTGACCCACTTCGCCGGGCAGCGGGCCACCGGCCTCGACGCCACGGGCAACGTCGGCCGGCCCCTCGACGAGCGGGCCGAGGTGGCGGCCGACCTCCTGGGCGCTCTCGGCCTCACCGGCCTGAAGGCCGGCGACCCGTTCCGGGCGCCGGGAGACGCCCCGCCGCTGGCGGGGATCGTCGAGGAGGCCAGCCCGTTCGGCGAGGCGCCCGAAACGGTTGGCGTGCTGCTGCGGGCCAGCCGGCCGTGCCCCGGCCTGTTCGAGATCTCCACGTTCTCCATGGACGGGGCCACGGTCACGGTGAACGTGAGTGCGCACCTGTACGGCTCCAACGCCGCCGCCGTCGCCGAGCGGGAGCAGCCGGCCTGGCAGGCCTGGCTTGCCGACCGCTTCCCCGGGGTCGTGATGTCGAGCTGAGCCGGCTCAGGCCGAACGGGCCGCCCACAGGTCGGTGCACCGCTCGCACACCTCGGCCGGGATGACGCCGATCCGCATGAGAACGGCGAACACCTTGCACCCGAGGCAGTAGCCGAACACCGATTCGAGGGTGGCGGCGCCGATCAGCAGGCCGAGCACGACATAGGCCGGGCCCCGCTGATCGAGGCCGACGGCGAGCACGGCGGCGGTCGCCGAGAACACGAGTCCCATGCCCTGGGCGAACCGCTTGGGCGGACCCGGAACCGGTCGGGCCTCGACGCCGAGCCGCGGCGTGATGACCCGGGTGACCAACTGGCCCAGCGGGCTCAGGGTCGGGCCGGTGAGGACCCGGGCCAGGAACCCGTACACCAGCACGAGGGTGAGCCAGGGCTGGTCGAGTGCGATCGCGGCCAGGGCGATGACCACGACCCCGCCGGCCACCAGCCGGGCCGAGACCTCGTTGACGGGGTCGGGGAACGAGAACACCCGCTTCAGTCGACCGGGATCCGCGGTAGTCACGGCCATGACCGTCCCTCCTCGAACCGACCCTAGGACGGCGATTCTTGACTTGTCAAGTCGAGATTCGGGGCGGGACGCCGAATGTGGGGTGGTTATCGCGGCCATAGGCGCGATAACC
>JBOGGX010000158.1:0-4197 GCA_050744245.1 Acidimicrobiales bacterium | reverse complement strand
GGAGTGCTGGCGCCCCGCGTTCCACCGCCACCGGTTCACCAACGACCGCGCCAGCTGCAGGCCGAGATCGACGCCTGGCTGATCCACTACCACCACCGGCGCCGCAACCACAGCGACTACATGCGGGGCCGCACCCGCCCACATGCTCACCATCCACCGCCACCGCAACACCACCTGACATGCTCACCGAGCCCAGGGTCACGTCACCTCAACCTCCGGCCGGGAAGACCTAGGAGACTCCTGAAGTAGTCGCCCGACCATCCACCATCGTTGAGTGTCGCCAAAACAGACTCGGGGTTATGGCTTTGGGCACGGCTTCGGTGTTGCAGCGGTTCGAGCATCCCCGGGAGTTGTTGGGCGATCGCCTCAGGGGCGTGTACCGCCTGTTGGCCGAGCACGGCGACCGGATCTTCCCCGACGACTACTTCGCCGACTGCTACAGGGACTCGAGGCGGGGCCGGCCGACGATCCCGGCGCGGGTGCTGGCCACGGTGATGGTGCTCCAGGCGCTCGAGGGCCTGTCGGACCAGGAGGCGTGGGACCGGCTCGAGTGCGATCTGCGTTGGCAGGCGGCGGCCGGGGTGGACACCGGCGCGGAGGCGTTCCACCCCACGACGTTGGTCGGCCAGCGCAACCGGTTGCGGGCCGCGGGCAGGGACAAGCGGTTCTTGGAGGACACCAAGGTCGCGGCCCGGGAGGCCGGGGTGCTGGCCAACCGGGTGCGGGTGTTGGACTCCACGCCGATCTATGACGCGGTGTCCACCCAGGACACCGTCACCCTGCTGCGTTCGGCGATCCGCAAGCTGGTGCGTGCCGTGCAGGCAACGGCGTTGGGGTTCAGGGTGCGCATGGCGTTGTCGCGCGACGACGACTACGCCAGCCCGGGCAAGCCGCCGTGCGATTGGGACGATCCCGAGGCCCGCGAGCAGTTGGTCGACGCGTTGGTGCGCGACGCCCTGGCGGCGTTGAGGGTGATCGACGGCGAGGAGCTCGACGGTCCGGCTCGGGAGGCGGCCGAGTTGCTGGCCCTCGTCGCCGGCCAGGACGTCGAAGCAGGCGACGACGGCGTGTTCCGCATCGCCCGGCGGGTGGCCAAGGATCGGGTGGTGTCCACCGTGGACCCCGAGGCCCGCCACGGCCACAAGAGCCGCAACCGCCGATTCGACGGCTACAAGGCGCACCTGTCGGTCGATCCTGATTCCGAGCTGATCGACGATGTAGTCGTGACCCCGGCCAACACCCACGACGCCGAGGTCGTCGAGGACCTGCTGGCCGATCACGTCTACGACGACGACAAGCCGACAGTGATGGGCGACAGCGCCTACGCCGGTCCCGACACCGTCGCCGATCTCGAAGACGACGGGTTCGAGGTGACCGCCAAGGTGCCGACGGCTTCGAACCGTGACGGCCGCTACAGCAAGGACGACTTCGACATCGACGTGGACAACGAGACGGTCGGCTGCCCCGCCGGGCACATCGTGACCATCCGCTTCGGAGCCGATGGCGGCGGCCGCGCCGAGTTCGCCGGACACTGTGCCAGCTGCCCGCTGCGGGAGCGCTGCACGACCTCGACCGCCGGCCGCTCCATCACAATCCATCCGCGGGAGGCACTCCTTCAGCGGGCCAAGGCCAAGCAGGCGACACCGGAGTGGCAACAGGCCTACCGGTCGACCCGCCCCAAAGTCGAACGCAAGATCGCCCACTTCGTGCGGGCCGGGTGGGGAGCCCGCCGCGCCCGCACCCGGGGTGTCCAACGCGTCGGCACCGACGCCGCCACCCGCGCCGCCGCAGTGAACTGGGCGCGGCTCGCCACGCTCGGAATCACCTTCGGGGACGGCGGCTGGACCGTCGCCACCACCTGACCAGCAGCGGCAGGTTGCACGACGGACCGCCCAGCACCATCAGTCGATGCCGGGACACAGCCAACGCCCCGCCCCCACCAACAGCACCAACCCCGCAACAATCAGCAGCACTCACCAGCAACAGACCCACCGGCCTGCCATGCGCGTCACGAAGAGCCCTACTTCAGGAGTCACCTAGGCGTCCGCCGGGCCACCCGCCGGCGCGACCGCGTCGAGCAACGCCGGGTCATCTGGAAGCATCCCCGACGCCGGAAGCCGGCGAAAGAAGCGCACCAGAGCAGGGTTCACGCCCGCGGCTGACGCCAGACAGGTACGGGCCCGCTCAATATCACCAGCGCGGGCCAAGATCACCGCCAGCCAGAACGACGCCTCCGGGTTCTCGCCGAGCACCTCTTGCGCCTGGGTGAGCGATGCCACCGCCTCTTCCAGGGCGTCCGAAGCGACAGCTGCCGCATCGCCGAGCAGCAATCCTGGCTGTCTTGCAGTGGCGAAGATTCGACCGTAGGCGATGTGGATGTCAAGCAATCTGCGAATCTCCGTGAGCGGGTCCGGATGGTCATCTACCCGAACGTCAACGAGCACCCCCTGCCACGGCTCAGCCGTCTCTTCAGCCGCAACCACGAGAATGGTTGCGGATTGGCGGCCCCTGATGTCTCCGCCCGCGGCCTCCCCGGCGTCCAGCGCATCGAGCAAGCGGTGGGCGAAACGCGAGTCGGAGTGCACAAACGCATCGAGCATCGCCGGCCAGACAGCTGGGTCTTCGAGCATGTTCCCCTGAGCGGCAACCCCTAAACCTATCACATGACCCGCATGCTCAATACACGACCCGCCCGTGTGCACTGCGATCGGGCCGGTGGAACTGATCATCGACACCTGCCGGAAGGCCGCGCCGGGATCCTGCGCGACCAGCTGCTCCAGCACCTTCGCCGGGTCGTCGCCGGTGGCCATGCGATCGAGCCCGCGAGGTCCATACGACGGCTCGGCGAACCCCCGAGTCGCAACGACGCCCACACCGGCGCGTGCCCACGTCGCGACCGACCCCACGCCGAAGAAATGCGACTGCACAGCCACACCCAGCGCACCCGAATGCGGGTCCCGGGCGACGATCGAGTACGTCACGCGGTTCACCTACCTCTCCGGTTGGGCGCGGTATTGGCCTGGTCACACGAAGCCGTCGACTACCAGCATGTGACTGGTGCCGGGCTGCGCGTGAAGACGAGTCTTGCCGATCGGCGGTCGACCGAGACGAGAGTAGAGGTCAGTTCGATCCCGGCCTCGCCCCGATCGAGATCACAGGGCCTACCCCCGCCCGCCAACCGCGGTGTCGACAGAGGTCCCAATGGCGGCACCGCAGTTTCGTCAGCGACGAAACCCAGGGTCCCGGCTGACCGCCGGGCGGGCGGGGTCGAGCACCTCCAAGATGGCGGCCCCGGCCGAACACCGCCGCCTATGCGGTCGTGATGACGGCCGACCATGATCCGCCGGCCACCCTTGCTCTTGGGAGCACTGCGCCCGCACGGACAGGCCGGGCAGGTCGCCTCGGCGAATACGAACAGGGTGGCCCGCTTGCCCTTGTGATCCTTGGCTTGCGGGCATCAGCGGTGACGTGACCGGCGGGGCAGGTGACGGTGCCGGCGGCGGTGTCGATGGTGAAGTCGGTTTTGGGGGAACCGGCCCCCGTTGTCACCGGCGGCACCTTTGGCCACCAGTTCCGCGCCGGCCCCGTCGACGGCTTCTCGAGCAGGCTGATCTGCTGGCTGAGGTGGTCGATGCCGATGTCGTCACCGACGACGACGGCCACCCCGAGATCGGTCAGGGCGTGGCCCGCGACCGGGTCATCAGCCACTCGGATCCCGAGATGCGCCACGGTCGCAAGTCGTCGTCGCGCCGTTTCGATGGCCACAAGCTCGACGCGATCAGCGACGAGGACTCCGAACTGATCTTGGGGGTGGACGTGCGGGCCGGCAACGCCGGCGACGGCGAGGGAGCCGCCCCCTCCTTCAGCGGGTCCAAGGGCTCGACGGCGTCCAGGTCGACGTGCTGCTGGGCGACATGGCCTACGGCGACGGCGACGTACGCCCGTCGCCTGCTGATGCTGTCGGGTGGGGCGGAGGACCCGTAGTAGTCCGACGACCGCAGACCGGGTCGTGCAGGCCTCGTTGAAGCTGGTGCTCGAGCCGATCTGAGGATGGTCGGGTAGGGAGCTGGCGCCATCGAGAGCCTGCATGCCCGGTTCCGGCGGGCCATCCGGGCCCGGGGTCACTTCCCCACCGAGCAGGCGGCGATGAAGTGTCTGTACCTCACGATCATGAGCCTCGACCCCACCGGCCGGGGC
>JBOGGX010000157.1:0-3281 GCA_050744245.1 Acidimicrobiales bacterium | reverse complement strand
GTGCCGGAGTCGAAGACCGGGAGGATGTGGGGGTGCTGGATCCGCGCGGCGAGCTCGATCTCGCGGAGGAAACGGGCGATCCCGCCGGGCCCGCTCAGCTCGGGCCGGACCACCTTGATCGCGACGGGGCGGCCGTGACGCAGGTCCTTCGCCAGATAGACCGTGGCCATCCCGCCCGCGCCGATCTCGCGCTCGAGAGCGTAGCGTTCGCCGAGCGCGGCTATCAGACGCTGGAAAGTGTCGGTCATTGAGTAAGGGAATCTACCGAGTGAGACAGGTCTCGAAGAACCCCTGGTCCCCGCTTGCCCCCGCGCTACGCCTTCGGCAGCTTCCCTCACTCGAGATGCCTCTAAGAATCCGTCATCGGCGGGCGGCCGTCGTGCTGCTGCCGGTCGTGCTGGCCTCCGCCGGACAGCGGTCCGCCGCGCAGACTCCCTGCTCGCCCGCAGTCGCCGGCACGGTCGAGAGAGGTTGGCGGGCCTACCGTGGCGACTCGCTGGAGACCGCCGCCAGACACTTCGGCCAGGCGGAACGGGCCTGCCCCGGCAACCTCGACGCGATGGTGGGCCTGGGCTTTACGCTGCTGCGGCAGGACCGGGTCGGCGCCGCCGATTCCCTGTTCCGTCGAGTGCTCGCTCGCGACAGCGCCAACGCCGACGCCTGGGAGGGGCGGGCACGGGCCGCCTACCGCGGCGGCGATGCGCCGGACGCGGTCCGGGCGGGCCGGCAGGCGCTGGCACTGGCTCCGGAGAAGAGCGACCTGCGTGCCCTGCTCGATCAAATTTCCCCGGAGTGGGACCGACCGGCAGGGCCGCGAAAGCAGCGTCCAGCCGGTCTCCAGCTCGTCGCCCGGACCCGGGGACAGGGCTTCGAGATCGCGACCGCTCAGGGCTGGCGGCCGTTTTACCCGCAGGGCGTCAATCTGGGGGTGGCGCTCCCCGGCAAGTACCCCTCCGAATTTCCCGTCGATTCGGCCCGCTACGCAGGATGGCTCGATACCCTCGCGGCGATGCATGCCAACACCGTCCGGGTCTACACCATCCTTCCCCCATCCTTCTATCGGGCTCTCCGCGCCTGGAATCTGACCCACCCCCGCCGGCCTCTGTGGCTGGTGCACGGCGTGTGGACCGAGCTCCCGCCCGACCACAGGTTCGACGGCCCGGCATGGGAAGGCGAGTTCCAGGCGGAGATGGGGCGGGTGGTGGACCTGATCCACGGCTCGGCGGTCATCGCGACGCGACCGGGGCACGCGGGCGGACGCTACGATGCCGACGTCTCCTCCTGGACCCTGGGCTACATCATCGGCGGGAGTGGGAGGCTAATCGGGTCGAGCTCTTCGGGATGGTGACGAACAGCGCGGTGAGCTCCACGAGTGGGGCGTTCCGCTACCGGTCGGGGGGAATGTCGGTGAAGTTGGGGCTGTAGCCCTTCACGTAGGTCTCGAAGAAACCCAGGCCGGAATCCGCCACCACGGCCCCCAGCACGCTTCCTCGCAGCCGAAACTCGCCCCGCATCTGGAGGAAGAGCCGTCGGAACGACGCCGCCGCCATCTCGGTGGCGAGCGCGTGGTCCACCGAGACCGACAACCTGACCGTGTCGGCCTCCCAGGTGCCGGTCAGGGTGAAGCGCTCGGGGGCGCGGGCCCCGGGCACCCCGTCGGCAGGGCGGTTCCCCTCGTAGTCGATCTTTCCAAAACGGAGCACCCGGCGGACGCCGAGCGAGTCCACCAGGGTGAGAAAGAAGGGCGAGCCGCTGGAGCCCGCCGGGCCGTAGACACCGCCGTACAGCAGACTCAGCCGCTCTCCCCGAGCCGACCCCCATTCCCAAGTGACATCGCGCCAAACGCCCCAGTTGTGGTCGTGATAGGCGGGGGCGTCCTTCACCTCCGCGCAGCGGCCGGCGGCGCAGACCCTGCCCGTGGCCGACGCCGCGAGCGCGGGGACGACGTAGCCCGAGAGGAAATCGTCGTCCCTGAGCTCGACCGGCGGGAAGTAGCGGTTGGCCTCCGGCCGAACCACGAGGTCGAGCCGCGCGTTCCTCCCTCCGCCGCCGCGCGCCTCGGCGCGAAGCCGGTACTCGCCCTCCCGCTGGCGGACGAAGCTCTCGCCGATCGCCACATCGGCCCTCGCGGTGTCGAACGCGACGCGTGCAGCGGGCACGTCGGCCGTGTAGCGGTCGTGGCGGCCGTCGGGACGGCGATGGGTGACCAGCATCCGCCCGCCCCAGCGATCGCCGCGCTCGGTCAGGCTCACCTCGCCGCCGAGGAGAAAGGTGACGTACCACCACTCATCCGGGCCGGTCACCAGGTTGAAGTAGTGCCACTCGCCCCAGGTCGAATCGCGCGTTCGGGGGAGATGGAAGCGATCCATCTCGTCGTAGAGCTGCTGCGCACTGGGCGCCACGTAGGCCGAGTCGGCCGGGGAGTCGTGCCAGCGGCCCTCCAAGACCTCGATCCCGGCGCCGAGCGCGGCGGCGCGGCTCGGGATCTCGCCGCCGGCGCGCACCGGGGCCGGGTGGCACTCGCCCTTCACGGGGCAGAGGTAGAGCAGCTTTCCCTCGATCGCCGGCGCGACGGTTCGCACGATGTCGTGGTGCCGCTCGCCGCCGAGCGCCTGCCGGGTGAGGAACCGGGCGCGCTCGATGGTGAAGAACATCGCGCCGAGCCCGCCGGTGCGCATCGCCTCGACGTCGATCCCTTGGGGCAGGATCGTCACCTCGCCGCCGCCTACCAGCGAGACATCGCGCGACTGGTCGAGCATCGCCTCGCCGACCGACAGCAGGACCACCATCACGCCGACGCCGATGGAGAAGCCCAGGAGGAGGAAGAGCGAGCGGACCTTTCGGACGAGCAGATGACGAAAGGCGAGCGTCGTGATCATAGCGGGGCAGCTGGGCGGCGGGGCGGCGGGGCGGGGACCTGTCCCACAGGCCCGCTGCCCCGCTGCCCCGCGTTGTCCGCGACGATGCGGCCATCGAGCATGTGGACGATCCTGCCCGAGTGCGCGGCGAGCCGCTCGTCGTGGGTCACGACCAGCAGCGTGGTGCCGTCGGAGTTGAGGCGGCGGAAGAGGTCGAGGATCTCCTGACCCGTCGCCGCGTCGAGCTCGCCGGTCGGCTCGTCGGCGAGGAGGACGGCCGGGCCGTTCGCGAGCGCCGCCGCGACCGCGACCCGCTGCTGCTCGCCGCCCGAGAGCGTGTCGGCCCGCATACCCGCGTGCCCGTCCATCCCGACGAGCTCGAGCAACTCGGCGGCGCGCTCCTCCCGCTCGGCGGGGCTGCGC
>JBOGGX010000156.1:0-3975 GCA_050744245.1 Acidimicrobiales bacterium | reverse complement strand
CGGTAAGGCCAGGTGGCCCTTGGATGGCCGCGTCCCCGGTCGCCTCTTCCGGCGCCTGACCCGGTGGGGGTGGGGTGGCGCCAGGATCCTTGGCGTCGATGGTCGATGTCGGCGGTGCCGGGATGGTCGTGGTCGTGCCCGGGCCTGGCTGGCGTGACGGCGGCCGGCCGGCCGAGTCGCCATCGCCGCCGTCGCCCAGCACCGGCCACAGCAGCGCCACCACAACCACGGCTGCCACGACAGCGGCGGCGATGGCGGGGCGAGGGTAGCGGCGCGCCAGCTCGCCGATGGCGGCCCCGAGAGCGATGGCCCGCACGATCCACAGCCGCGGCTTGGGGGGCTCGGGTTCGGGCGTGTGCAGGACATGGTGGCGGAGCATGGCGACCTCGGCCCGGGTGTGGTGCAGCTCGGCCCGGGTGTGCCGCAACCACACCCACACGGCTACGAGCCCGCCCGCCAGCACCACCACGATGATCCCCGCCACAATGAGAAGCAGCATCGCTCCCCCCTGTCCCGTTCTCGCTACCGGTGACGATGGTCGCGCTGGCCGTGGGCGTCGTCAACGCCTTCAGCGAGGCCGGCGGCCCGCAGTTCGGCTAGGAGGGCCGCGGCCTCGGAGCGCATCTCGCCGGACGGCACCTCGTCGTGCCCCCGCCAGACCTTCACGAGCGCGGCCAACCAGGCCATCTCGGCGACGACCACTGACCTAAGGGCAGAAGATGCCCGGTTTTGCGACCGCGTTCGCGGTGCCATTTCCGGCATGTCTGTGAGCGGTCACCGCTGGTGCAGCCTGATTCGTGGCTGCGCCCGCCGGTCATCGCCGACATCACGCGAGCAGTACCGCGACCGGGTGACCTTGTGGCGCCACCACGGGTCGTCGTCGCCCACCAGCTCGATGTCGGCCAGGCAGTGACGGCAGATCGGCAGCAGCTCACCGACGTCGACGTCGGCTACGATCCGGTCTGACATCGGACCTCCGATCCGTTGTCCATGCCCCCAGCCGTTGGTGGAAGGCGTGGGGGCACACTTCGTGTTGGCGTCCACACACCCTATGTCGCGTGTGCGTCACGTGTCACGTGTGTGACAAAAGTCCTGGTCGTCACGCATGTGTCGGTACCGTCACGGCGTGGCCCCCCGCCCGGCGGACTGGATCCGCCTCAACGCAGCCCTACCGCCCGAGCTGCATCGGCGTGCCAGGGCCACGGCGTCGCTCGACGGGATCGACCTACAGGACCTCGTGGTCATCGCGGTCGAGCAGCACGTCGAACGCCGAGAGAGGGAGCGGGCCGAGGCCGAGCGGCGACGGCGCAGCCGCGGCTAGGTGACCCGCCGCCGTCGGCGGCCGGTCCGCCGGGGTGTGCGGCGCTGTGCCGGTGATCCCGTAGTCTGGGTACGCATCCGTTCGAGCCGGTCGGCGACCTGGCGGGTCGCGGTGGGGAAGATGTGGCCGTACTCGTTGAACGTGGTCGTGAGCGAGTCGTGGCCAAGCTGGGCCTGGATCTCGGCGGGGTGGGCGCCGGCAGCGACCGCCAGCGCGACCGACGTGTGACGCAGCTCGTGAGGGTGCAGGGGCGACAGCCCGGCCGCTTCGACCGCGGGCAGCCAGTAGCGTTGCCGGAACCGGGAATGGTCGAGCGGCCCACCCCGGGGCATGGTCCACACGTAGCCCGGCCCACCGTCGCCCGGGAGCTGGCGCATCACTGAGGCGGGAAGGTCGACGCGGCGCCGACGGCGGCCTTTCGTCCACGGCTTCCAGTGCTTGGCGTCGGTGGAGAGCTGCCCCATGATCGCGACCTGGCCGGCCCGGTGGTCGATGTCCGCTCGGCGTAGGCCCGCCAGCTCCCCCCAGCGCAGCCCACCCCAGCCGGCGACCAGCACGAGTGTGCGCCAGCGGGCGTGGATCGTGGCGGCCAGTCGCTCGAGCTCGTCCTGGGTCAGGAACCGCATCTCGGTCGGGCGTATCTCGGGTGGGTCGACGGCGGTGAACGGGGACCGGTCGAGGAGCCCGGCGGCGACGGCGACGCGCAGCGCTCGGCGCAGGGCACGGTAGGAGCGATGCAGCGACGACGCCGCGGGCCGGCCGCCGAGCCGGGTCGTCGAGGCCCGGTAGGCGTTGAGCGCGGCGTCGATGGCGGCCTTGTCGAGCTGGTCGAGCATCTTGTCGCCGATGCCGTGGTCGCCGTCGAGCAGGGCGCCCATGGCCTCGCGGTAGATGCGCAGCGTCGAGGGTGCCAGGTTGTGGGCGCCGTCGAGCCACTCGTCGCACCACTGGCGCACGGTGAGCTGCCGGCGGGCGAGGCGGGCACCGACGAGATGGCGCTCGGCGTCGTCGCGGACCTTGCGTTCGAACGCGTCGGCGAGCTTCTGGGTGCGGAATGACTTCGACCGCCGTTTGCCGCGGGCGTACCACCGGACCTCCCAGGTGCCGTAGGGGGTGCGTTTGAGGCTCATGGACCGTTCACTCCGTCCATATCCCGTCCACCGTAGCGCACTGTTGCGCACTCTACCGCACCATGTTACGGTGTGGACGAAGTGAAGGACCGCTGGTCAGACGTATAAGCCCTGCGCCCTGGACAGGATTCGAACCTGTGACCTACCGCTTAGGAGGCGGTTGCTCTATCCACTGAGCTACCAGGGCAAACAACCGACCAGCGGTGCCCACCCCGTCCAAATCACGTCCACCAGGAGACACCGATGACCGACCACACCGCACCCGACTCCCCCACTTACGGGCCGGTGCCACCGCCCGGCCAGCCGGACGGCACCACGCTACGACCTGGCCGCCGGGCCTATGCGGGACCAGAGCGTCCCGTCCAGCCGGGCGACTACCACGTCCCCACCCACCCGCACTACGAGCCGCCGGCCGCCACCAACGGCCTGGCCATCGCCTCGATGGTGCTCGGCATCCTGGGCCTCCTATTCCTCTACTACATCGGCCCCGCCCTCGCGCTCGTCTTCGGCTACCGCAGCCGCCGCCAGATCGACCGCTCCCAGGGCACCCAGTCGGGCCGTGGCATGGCCAAGGCCGGGATCATCATGGGTTGGGTCGGCGTCGGTCTCGCCATCGTGTTCACCGGCCTGTTCATCGTCTCGGCTGTGGCCGTGGACGACGAGCTCGACCGCCTGGAGGACGATCTCGGGGCCAACATCCCGGCCGCCGAGCCCGCCGAACCGGTCCCGGCCACGGACGCCGAGCTGGACGACCTGTTCGACAGCGAACCGCTGCCGGCGCCCGACGACATCACGCTCGACGTCGTGGTGCTGTCCGAACAGTGCTTCGGGAGTGCCGGCTGCAACGTCTCGTTCGAGCTGGACATGATGTTGCTGAGCGAGGTCCCCGACGCCAATTATCGGGTGATCTACGAGGTCTCGGGCGACGAGTCGGGGCCGATCACCGGCACCATCGACGTGACCGGCGACCAATACGTCGTGTTCGAGGAGTTCGCCTCCACGGCGTCGGCTGATACCGAGCTGACCGCCACCGTCACCGGGGTGCGGCCGTGAAGTCGTCCGGCACGCCCAAGCTCGACGACTTGATCGCCAAACGGTACCCACAGATCGACATCGACCTGGCCCGAGAATGGCTCGACCGGGTGACGGCGGAACGGCTGACCGACCGGGCCGGCCTGGCGGATCAGTTGGGCCGGGCGGAACACCACGTCAAAGCGCTGCTCAAGGTCATCGACGAGCTGCGGGCCGAACAATGAGCCGCCATCAGCGCCAGATGCTGCGTCGCCTCGAGGTGGCGATCGTGTTCGTGGCCGGGTTCCTCACGGCCACCGCGGCGTTCGCCCTGGTGGGCTGGCTCGACGACGACAGCACGCCGCCGGCACCCGGGCGGATCCCGGCGACGACGACCACCTGTCCGCCGGAGGTCATCGCCGAGCCGTTGCTGATTTGCGCCTGACCCCGAGCACCTAGAGGCCCCCGGGCCGGACCCCCGGGGGCCTCTAGGTGCTCGGTCAGGGGTCACGG
>JBOGGX010000155.1:0-29349 GCA_050744245.1 Acidimicrobiales bacterium | reverse complement strand
CCCCCAGCACCGGCCGGCCCGGGCGAGCGCGCACCGGCCGCCTCCTTCGCCACCGGCTCGGCCCGGTCACGCGGGTCGCGCCGCAGCAACCGCCAGAGCGCCCGCACGACGAGCCGCCGGTCCCGCATCGGGGCCGGGCTGGTCGACGTGCCGCCGGCGCCGGCGATCGACCCTTCGAAGGTCGTGCTCCGGAACCCGGAGGTGTCGGAGGAGAAGCGGTTCTGCTGGAACTGCGGCTCGCCGGTGGGGCGGAGCCGGGGCGGTCGTCGGGGCCGGCGCCAGGGGTTCTGCGCCAAGTGCCGGCAGGCCTTCGACTTCGTCCCCCAACTCGAGCCGGGTGACCGCCTGGGGGGCCAGTACGAGGTGGTCGGGTGCCTGGCCCACGGTGGTCTCGGCTGGATCTACCTGGCCAGGGACAAGGCCGTGAACGACCGCTGGGTCGTGCTCAAGGGACTGCTCAACCGGGGCGACGAGGCGGCCATGACGGCGGCGGTGGCCGAGCGGCGGTTCCTCGCCGAGATCGAGCATCCCAACATCGTCGAGATCTACAACTTCGTCACCTACGAGGGCTACGGCTACACGGTCATGGAGTACGTGGGCGGCCCATCGCTCAAGCAGCTGCTCAAGGAGCGGAGGGAGGCCAACGGCGGCCGGCCCGATCCGCTGCCCGTCGAGCAGGCCATCGCGTACATGCTCGCCATCCTGCCCGCCTTCGCCTACATGCACGGCCGGGCCCTGGCCTACTGCGACTTCAAGCCGGACAACGTCATCCAGGTCGGCGACGACGTCAAGCTCATCGACCTCGGCGGGGTCCGTCACCTCGACGATCCGGCGGGCGACATCTACGGCACGATCGGTTTCCAGGCGCCCGAGATCGCCGAGATGGGTCCGTCGGTGGCATCCGACCTCTACACCATCGGACGGACCCTCGCCGTCCTCACCCTCGACTTCCGCGGCTACCAGACGACCTACGAGCACTCGTTGCCCGATCCGGCCGACCACACCGCCCCGGCCCGGTTCGACTCGTTCCACCGTCTGTTGCTCAAGGCGACCGCGCCCCATCCAGACGACCGGTTCCAGTCGACCCAGGAGCTGGCCGACCAGCTCCTCGGCGTGATGCGCGAGGTGGTGGCCCTGTCCACCGGCCAGCCCCAGCCCGGCCCGAGCAACGTGTTCGGCGGCGTGCCGACCGACGCCGGGCTCCCATCGCTGCTCGTCGACCCGGGCGACCCCGCCGCCGGCTTCCTCGCCAACCTGGCCCCGGACGACCCGGCGGCCGCGCTCGACGCCATCGCCGACGCGGTCAAGACCAAGCAGGTGACCGAGACGATCGAGCTCAGGCTCCGCCGGGCCAGAGCCCATCTCGAACGCGACGGTCGCGACGCGGCCCTGGTCGACATCGAGGCGGTGGAGCGCGACGACCCGTGGGAATGGCGGGCGGTCTGGCTGCGGGGCGTGCTGGCCCTGAGCGCGGGCGACGTCGCCGGCGCCCGGGCCGCCTTCGACCGCTGCCTGTCCGACGTGCCGGGCGAGCTGGCCCCGAAGCTGGCCATGGCGATCACCTGCGAGAAGGCGGGCGACCATCCGGCCGCGGCCCGCCTCTACGACGTCGTGTCGAAGGTCGATCCGGCCTACGTCGGCGCCGCCGCGGGCCTGGCCCGCACCCGTCTGCACAACGGCGACGTGGCCGGCGCCCTCGAGGCCTACGGCCGCGTGCCCCGCACCCATCAGGCCCACGAGGCCGCCCAGGTGGCCGCGGCCCGCACCCTGATCGCCACGTACCGCTTCACCGAGGCGGCCGAACGGCTGGGCCAGCTCCAGCTCGACGACCGGGAGCGGGCCCGGCTCGACGTCGAGCTGCTCGAGGCCGCGGTCGGCGGCCTGGCTTCGGGGAAGGTCAGGGCCAACCCCAACATCAAGGTCAACGGCTACACGCTCCAGGACCGCAGCCTGCGCAAGGGCCTCGAGGGCGCGTACCGCCGCCTGGCCGAGCTCACCCCGGACGACCTCGACCGCTACCGCCTGGTCGACCGGGCCAACCTCACCCGGCCCTACTCGGTCGTATGACCGACCCGGCCGCGCCGACCGAGACCGTCGCCGGACCGGTGTGCCCGGCGTGCGGCGAGCCGCTGCTGCCCGGCGACCGCTTCTGCGAGGGCTGCGGCCACGACCTGGGCAAGCGATCGGCCCCCGTCACGGCCGTCTGTGCCGCCTGCGGCGCCACCACCGAGATCGTCGACGGCTACTGCGGCGAGTGCGGGATGAAGCAACCGTCCCCGCGCGACCACATCGAGGCGGCGGGGCCGGGCGTCGGGGCGGTGACCGACCGGGGCCGCAGCCACCACCGCAACGAGGACGCCATGGCCGTCGTGGTCGAGGCCGGCCGGGTGATCGCCGTGGTGTGCGACGGCACCTCGACCAGCGTCGACTCCGACAAGGCGTCACAGGCGGCGGCCGACGCGGGGGCGGCGGTGCTGGCCGCGGCCGATCCCGACGACCCGGCCGATCCCGACGTCGCCGGGGCCTTCGACGCCGCCCGCAAGGCGGTGCTGGCCATGCCGTACGTCGCCCACGCCGAGCTCGACCCGCCGACGTGCACCTACCTGGCCGCGGTGATCCGTGACGACGAGGCCATCCTCGCCAGCCTCGGCGACTGCCGCTCGTACTGGATCGACGCCGACGGCGCCCGGGCCCTGACCACCGACGACTCGTGGGTCACCGAGGTGGTGGCCCGGGGCGAGATGACCGAGGAGGCCGCCATGGCCGAGCCTCAGGGCCACACCATCACCCGTTGGATCTCGGTCGACGCCGACCCGCAGTGGCGACCCAAGCTGTCGAGGTTCGAGGTTCCCGGGCCGGGTCGGTTGGTGCTGTGCTCCGACGGTCTGTGGAACTACACCATCGACGCCGCGACGCTCCCCGAACAGATCGCCCGGTCGGCCGGCGCAGGCGACGATGCGTTGGCCACGGCTCGGCGCCTGGTGAGCTTCGCCAACCAGGCCGGCGGCCACGACAACATCACCGCCGTGATCGTCGAGCTTCCCCTCCCGCCTCCCGCCGGCGAAGAGAAAGGAGCCGGGGCCGCATGAGCTTCACGGTCTCGACCTATCAGAACGAGTACCTCCCCTCCGGGGCGTCCGAGGTCCATGCCGTCGTCACCGTGACCGCCGGGGTCGACGAGGCGATCGGCATGAACGCCGACAAGGCCGTCGTCCTCATCGTCGACACCAGCGGCTCCATGAGCTCTCCCGGTTCGAAGATCCGAGCCGCCCGCCGGGCCACGTCCACCGCCGTCGGCCTCATCCCCGACGGCACCTGGTTCGCGGTGATCGCCGGCTCGCACCGGGCGTGGTGTGTCTATCCCCCGGCCCCGGCCGGTCAGTGGCCCGAGCTGGCCAGGGCCGACGCCCGCACCCGGGCCGACGGCGTCCAGGTCTCCCAGCAGCTCCCGGCCACCGGCGGGACCGCCATCTCCACCTGGCTCGAACTGGCTCGGGTCATGTTCGAGGCTCGTCCCGGCGCCATCCGCCTGGCCTACCTCCTCACCGACGGCAAGAACGAGAGCGAGCCACGTTCCAATTTGGAAGCTGCGCTGGCCCGATCGACCGGCGTGTTCCAGTGCGACGCCCGGGGCGTCGGCGTCGACTGGAACGTCGAGGAGCTCCGGCTCATCACCTCGAGCCTCCTCGGCCAGGTCGAGCTGATCTCCGAACCGGACCAGATGGACGACGACTTCAGGGACTTCCTCGAGCGGGCGATCGGCAAGAACGTGGCCGACGTGCGCCTGCGGCTGTGGGCCCCGCAAGGGTCGAAGCTGCGTTTCCTCCGCCAGGTGACGCCGTCGATCGAGGACCTCACGGCCAAGGTGGCTGCGGTCAACGCCCTCACCGGCGACTTCCCCACCGGGTCGTGGGCGCCGGGCGAGAGCCGCGACTACCACGTCTGCATCGAGGTCCCGCCGGCCGAGATCGGCGACGAGAAGCTGGCCGGCCGGGTCAGCCTGGTCGTCGACGGCGAGCCGCAGTCGCAGTCGCTGGTCAGGGCGGTGTGGACCGAGGACATGGCCCTGTCGACCAGGATCAACCCGCACGTGGCCCACTACACGGGCCAGAAGGAACTGGCCGACGCCATCCAACAGGGACTCGAGGCCCGCAAGCAGGGCGACGAGGCCACGGCGACGGTGCGCCTGGGCCGGGCCGTCCAGCTCGCCCACGAGTCGGGCAACGAGGGCACGGTCCGGCTGCTCCAGAAGGTGGTCGACGTCGACGATCCGACGACCGGCACCGTCCGGCTCCGCCGGGCGGTGGAGACCCTCGACGAGATGGCCCTCGACACGCGCTCGACCAGGACCGTCCGGGTCACGGCCAAGCCCGCCGGCGACGCCACCGGAGAAGGAGAGGAAGCGTGACCGTCACCTGCCCCGCCGGCCACGAGTCGGCCACCGACGACTACTGCGACGTGTGCGGCGCCGTCATCCTCGCGCCCGGCCCGCCGTCGCCGGCCGCGGCCGCCCCTGAGGCCGAACCGACCGGTGCGGGCAGCGGGCCGGCCTGTGCGAACTGCGGCGCACCCCACGAGCAGGGCGACGCGTTCTGCGAGGTGTGCGGTCTCGACTTCGCCACCGGCGAGCTGCCCCAGCCGCCACCGCCCCCTGAGGCCGTCGACCCCGACGCCGGCGCGGAGGTCGAGCCGGTTGAGGGGGCCGAGGCCGAGGCGCCGAGCGAACCGCAGGCGTCGCCGGCCCCTGCTGCGGCTGCGGCTGCGGCTCCGGCACCGGGCGACTGGTTCGTGGTGATCGAGCCCGACCACGACTGGTTCGAACGCAACGAGGCCGAGGGCACCACCGGGTCGGTGCCCTTCCCTGATGACACCTCGCCGTGGCAGCTCACGCTCACGGGTGACGAGGTGCTCGTCGGGCGGCGCAGCGACACCCGCACCGCGCAGCCAGACCTCGAGATCGACGACCCGGGCGTGTCACGTCGTCACGCGGTGCTCCGCCGCCAGCCCGATGCCACCTGGGTCATCGTCGACGAGCACTCGACCAACGGCACCTGGGTCGACGGCGCCGCCGATCCCATCGTCGCCGGCGAGACGGCTCCTCTCGCCGACGGGGCCACCGTCCACATCGGAGCATTCACCCGATTGACGATTCATCGGGCATGAAGTCCGTCGTCCGCTGGCTCCGGGAGGCGCTCGGCAGCACGCCGGGCCGCTACCGGTTGTGGTCGGTCGGCCTCGGCCTGCTGGCCGCGGCCACCGGCGTCGCCTACCTGGTGACGGCGACCGCGGTGAGCTCGTCGGCCCGCCAGATCGGCGAGAACGACGGGCCCGTGCTGGTGGCGTCGCAACGTCTCGTGGCCAGCCTGTCCGAGGCCGACGCCGCGGCCACGGCGTCCTTCCTCGCCGGAGGCGAGGGCGACCGCGAGCAGTTGAGGATCTACGACGAGGCCCTGGCCCGGGCCAGCATCCAGCTCGAGGAGATCGCGGCGCTGGTGGGCGACGACACCGATGTGCACGAGATCGTCCAGGACGCGTCGATCGGCGTCACCCGCTACGCCGGGCTGATGGAGGCGGCCAAGGCCCACAGCCGGGCGGGGATCCCCGGTGGCGACCGGTACCTGGTCGACGCCATCAACCTGCTGGCGGGCGACATCAACGCCGAGGTGGTCCGGTTGACCGACGCCGTCGAGGCACAGCTCGACGCCGAGCGGGCCAACCTCACCGAGGACGTGATCCTGCCCGTCGTGCTGGCCGGCGTCACCCTGGTGCTGCTCGTCGTGGCTCAGGGCTACGTCGTACGGCGCAGCCACCGGGTCCTCAGCCCGTTGCTCGTGCTGGCCACCGTGCTGGTGGTGGCGGCGACGGCGTGGCTGCTGTTGGCGGTGAACGCGGCCTCCGACAACATCAGCGACGCGTCCACCGACGGCTACCTGTCGATCGCGCTCACCGCCGACATCCAGACCTCGGCGTCGCAGTCGAAGTCGGCGGAGATGGTGGCGCTCATCACCGGGGACCCGGCCCGGCGCACCGACGCGACGGCCGCGGCGACGGAGCTGGCGGCGACGCCGATCACCCAGGTCAACGTCGATGGCGCTCGGCTCGGCGTCACCGGCGGCGACGCCGGACTGCTCTTCGACGCCGCCGGTCAGGCCGACTCCCCGAGGGAGCGGGCCGCGGTGGCAGAGTCGATGGTGTGGTGGCAGCGCTACGTCGACACCGTGGGCGAGCTGCGCCTGGCCGCCGACCCGGCCACCGCGACCACCATCGCGATCAGCCAGGCCAACCCGACCTTCAACGGCTTCAACTTCACCGTCGAGTCGGTGCTCGGCGACAACGAGGCCCAGTTCATCGCCGGCCTCGACGACGCCACCGATTCGCTGCGCTGGCTGAGCATCGGCACCCTGGGCCTGGCCCTGGCCGCCGCCTTGCTGGTGCTGCTCGGCTTCCAGGCCAGGATCAACGAGTACGACTGACGCCGATGGCCCCGTCGCCGATGCCGCCGCCGTCGCAGATCACCCGCCGCCGGTTCCTGTTGTCGTCGGCGGCGCTGGCCGCGGCGACCGCAGCCGTCGGTTCGTGCACGCCGTCCTCGTCGGACGAGCCGGACACCGACGTGCTCAGCGTCCTCAACTGGAGCCTGTACATCGACGACACGACCATCCCCCGCTTCGAGGCCGACCACCCCTACCGGGTCGACTACGTCGAGGACTACGACGACAACTACGCGGCGCTGGCCGAGCTGTTCGCCCCGATCGGGCAGCGCGAGAGCATCGGCTACGACATCGTGGTGCCGACCTACTGGGTGGTCGACCGGCTGCTGGCGAACGGTTGGCTCGAACCGGTCCCGATCGAGCTCGTGCCCAACCGGGTCAACATCGACCCGGACTTCCTCGGCATGCCGTGGGACCGGGGGGCCCGCTTCCACCTGCCGTGGCAGGTCGGCATCACGGGCATCGCCTACGTGCCCGGCCGAACCCCCGGCCCGCTCGAGTCGGTCGAGGACCTGTTCGACCCGGCCCTGGCCGGACAGGTCGGGATGGTGCTCGAGATGCGGGAGTCGGTGGGGCTCACCATGCTGACCCAGGGCGGCGACCCGTCCCGGGCGACGACCGAGGCCGCCGACCGGGCGTTCGGGCGCATCGAGCAGGCCACCGCCAGCGGTCAGATCGCCGGGTACACGGCCGACTTCGAGGCCGCGTTCGACCAGGGCCTGGCCGCCTGCCTGGCCTGGTCGGGCGACATCGTGCAGCTCCAGCAGGCCCGGCCCGACCTCGACGTCCAGTTCGTCATCCCCGTCGAGGGCGCCATCCGCTGGTTCGACAGCATGGTCATCCCCGGCGGGGCGGCCAACGCGACGGCGGCCGCAGCGTGGATGAACTTCGTGTACGACCCGGCCAACGCAGCCCGGATCACCATCGGCGTGCAGTACATCAGCCCCGTGCGCGGTGTCCGCGAGGAGCTCGAGGCCATGGGCGGCGAGGCCTCGGCGTTGGCGAGCAACCCGATCCTGTTTCCCGACGACGAGACCAGGCGGCGGCTCTTCTTCTGGTCCGGCCTCGACGCCGACGAGGAGGACGTCCTCGACGACCGCTTCAACACCTTGATCGAGCCCCATGTCATCTGAGTTGTCTGCGCCACTCGGCCCGATGGGCCTCGCCGGCGCGGCCTTCGGCAACCGAACCTGTCCTGCTCGCTGCTCCGGCTGGCGCCTGCGCAGCCTTGGGAACTGAGACGCTGTTTCCGATGGGATCTGACCCCGACCGCATGCACCGCTACGACCCGGGCATCGACGGGTTCGCGGCCGAGGTCTTCCGGTGGTCGCGGCAGCGGGCGTCGGAGGACCTCGGAGGCATCGCCCTCGGCCATCCGCGGCCGCCGTCCGAGCTCGATGCCGTGGCCGGGTCGACGATCACCGAGGATGGTGTCGGCGCGGCCGAGGCCCTGCGCATCTTCACCGAGGTGCTCGAACCGGCCTGCCTGTCGGTCGACTTCTCCCGGTATCTGGCATTCGTGCCCGCGGCGCCGACCGAGGTGTCGATCCTGGCCGACCTGGTGGTCAGCGCCTGTTCGATCTACGCCGGCTCGTGGCTCGAGGGGGCCGGCGCGGTCTGGGCCGAGAACCAGGCCCTGCGCTGGCTGGCCGACCTGGCCGGGCTGCCCGGGGACGCCGGGGGCTGCTTTGTGTCCGGCGGCACCGCAGGCAACCTGTCCGCCCTGGTCGCGGCGAGACACACCGCAAACTCGACTGGGCGGTGGGCCCTGGTGACGGGCGAGACGGCCCACTCATCGATGGCCGCCGCGGCGGCGGTGATGGACGTCGAGCTGGTGGTGGTCCCGGGCGAGCGGCTCACCGGGCCGGCGTTGGCCCCGGTGCTCGCCGAGCTGGGCGACCGGGTGTTCGCGGTGGCGGCCACCGCCGGCAGCACCAACCTGGGCCTGATCGACGAACTCGACTCGGTGGCCGCGGCCTGCGCCGAGGCTGGCGTGTGGCTCCATGTCGACGCCGCGTATGGCGGCGCCGCCCTGGCCGCTCCGTCGGCCCGACCCCGCTTCGCCGGGGTCGAGCGGGCCGACTCGCTCATCGTCGATCCCCACAAGTGGCTGTTCGCCCCGTTCGACTCGTGCGCCCTGCTCTACCGCCGGCCCGAGCTGGCCCGCCGATGCCACGCCCAGCACGCGAGCTATCTCGACATCCTCAACGAGAGCGGCGACTGGAACCCCTCAGACTTCGCCGTGCACCTGAGCCGCCGGGCCCGGGGCGTCCCGTTCTGGCTGTCGCTGGCCGCCCACGGCACGCGGGCCTACGCCGACGCGGTCGAGGGTTGCCTGGCGGTGGCCAGGTCCGGCGCCAGCCTGGTCGCCGAGGCCGGCCACCTCGAGCCGCTCGGCGAGCCCGAGCTGTCGATCGTCGCGTTCCGCCGGGTCGGCTGGGCGGCAGCCGACTACCAGGACTGGTCGCGACGCATGCTCGCCTCCGGACGGGCGCTCGTCGTGCCGTCGGAGCACGACGGAGCCCCGATCCTGCGGCTGTGCATCGTCAACCCGCGCACCACCGTGGCCGACGTGGCCCTGGTGATCGACTCCCTGCGCTGAGGGCTACTTCAGCGAGATCACCAGGTCATGGCCGAGCCGGTCGTGCCAGCCTTGCAACCGGCCGCTCTTGTCGAGGAAAGCGGTGAGGTAGACCCCGACGGCGAGGATCAGGCAGATCATGTAGCCGATGGCAGGGAGCAGTGCTCGCATGAACGCCGGCCCCCAACCGATCGGCTCACCGCTCGCTTCGTTGACGATCTTGGTGCCGATGATCATCTTGCCAGGAGTCTGGCCGCGGGTGGCGACGAAGGCGGTTTCGTAGAGGAGCAGCAAGGCGAGGACGAGAAAGTTGGAGAAGAAGATCAGCCCGAACCCGCCGAGCCCCGACGTCTCGAACTCCCCGGTATCGGTGTTGAACGTGGTTTCGGAGGTGCCGATGATCCCGACAATCAGGATCAGGTAGAACCCGATGAAGCCAAGGAACAGAATGACCGCGTCCATGATCCGGCCCAACGCCCGCTGGCCGCCGTCGGCCGCCTTCACCGTGCTGCCGTTCAGCAGCGTCACATAGGGGTTGGGGCCGCCCACCCCCGGCTGGCCGGGCGCACCGTAGGCGGGGGGCGGGTACCCGGGCTGGCCATAGGGCTGCTGAGGCTGCTGGTAGGGCGGCGGATAGGCCCCCTGGTCGGGCTGCTGCGGCGGCGGGTACCCCGGCTGCGGTTGGGGCGGCGGGTAGCCCTGAGGCGGCGGATAGCCGGAGGGGGGTGGCGCGGCCGGCGGTGGCGTGCCGCCCGACGGGTCGGGTGGCTGCGGCGGGGGGGAGCCACCGGGGGGCGGGTACTGGTCACCGCCACCAGGGGGCGGCGTCGGATCCGACATTTGTGTTCCTCCCAGGACTCTGTCAGTAGAAGCGCCCGCGCCGGGCACGGCCCGCGGGAGCGTACTCGCGGCCCTCAGTCGCTGCGAACACCCGGCCCATCAGCCGGCCCATCTCCTTGCCCGTCGCCGGACTCCGGCCGCCGGCCCGCCGGTTGCGTCCTGGCCAGCTCCTCGGCCGTCGGCGGGCCGTGGGTCGCGGCCTCGGGGGGGAGCAGGGCGGAGATGGCGGCCATGATCCGCTTCGTGTCGGCCGCGGCCGACCGGCGCTTGACGTCGACCGGCTCGCCGACCCTGACGCGCACCGTCGGGGGGTGGCGGAGGTTGGTGACGTTGGGCAGCCGCGAGCTCCTGGGCCAGACCTCCTCGGTCCCCCACAGTCCCATGGGGATGACCGGCGCCTTGGTCGCCGCGGCCAGCCGGGCCGCCCCCGGGCGCCCCTCGAGCACCGGGTCGAAGAACGCCGGCCCCCGGGGGATGGTGCCCTGGGGGAGGATGACGACCAGCTCGCCCGCCTGCACGGCCTCGGCCGCGGCCCGCAGCGGTTCGTCAGAACCCGACCCCCGGTCGACGACGATGCCGCCCATGGCCCGCAGGAGGGGACCGGCGAGGGGCACGTCGAACAGCTCCTTCTTGGCCAGGAAGCGCACGGGCCGGCCGCGCTCGGCGAGGGTCACCGTGATGGCCACCGCGTCGAAGTAGCTGCGGTGGTTGGCGACCAGGATGGCAGGTCCCTGCGGCGGGAGGTTCTCCACGCCGTCGATGTCGAACCTGACGTACGGCATCAGCTCGGGCCTGACCACGAGTTGGAGGAGACGTTGCGGCTCGACCAGGCCCAGCAGCTTGGGCACACCCGGGGGCTTGTCGAGGTACACGATCGGCCACCGCCGGAGCAGCGAGATGGCCGACAGCCTGGCATCGGGGTTCACCGCATGGGGATGGGCCACCGCCTCCAGCAGCGGCAGGTCGTACCAGCTGTCGGAGTAGGCCCAGGCGCCGGCCAGGTCGACGTCGTGGCGCTCGGCCCACGCCCTGACCGCGTCGAGCTTGCCCGAGCCCCACACGAAGTCACCGACGATCGTGCCGTCGAACGCGCCGTCCTTCTCGCCGTAGCGGGTGGCCACCACGTCGTCGAAGCCGAGGGCGTCGGCCAACGGCTTGACCAGCTCGAACGGGGTGGTCGTGGCCAGCACGAGCAGCCGGCCGGCCTGTCGATGCTCCTCGAACAGCGGCCGGGCGAACGGCTGGACCGTCGCGGCCAGCGCCTCGCCCGCCAGCACGCCCGCCCGGCGCACGTCGACGATGGGCCAGCCGTTGGCGAACCGAGCGACCTGGCGGGTGAGGACCATGGTCGGGCGGTTCTCACCGAGCAGCTCGAAGACCCGGTAGAACGCCCCCTCACCGGGAATGCTCCGGCCGATGCCGACCGAGCGCAGCGCCTCGCTGATCACCGGTCCGCTCCCGCCCCGCAGCAGCGTGCGGTCGAGATCGAAGAACGCCGCCTCCCTCGGCCCGGCCTGGGAGGTTGCGCCCACGGCAGGACGTTATCCACGCCGGAGCGGCCCGGCCCAAAAATGCAGAAGGGACCGGTGGGGGGCACCGGTCCCTTCCAACGTGTCGGGACGGAGGGGGGATCCGTCGCACGACCGATGCCGAGTGGTTCGAGGGGATCGAATCGCACCCGGCTCTTGGGGTTGGCACCAGTGTACGGGTCGTCCCCCATCGGTCCAACAGTTTCTCGCGATAGCTGTCATCATCTGTGGCGATGGACATCCGGCAGCTGGCCGCGATCGTGGCGGTGGCCGACCACAGGACCTTCTCGGCCGCGGCAGCCGCCCTCCACACCGTCCAGTCGAACGTCTCGACCCACGTGGCCAGGCTGGAACGCGAGCTCGGGGTCACGCTGGTCGACCGGGCCCGCGGCGCCCTGACCGAGGAGGGCAGGGCCGTGGTCGACCGGGCCCGGCGCATCCAGGCCGAGATGGACGCACTGGTCGCCGACGTGGCCGCGGTGCACAGCGAGGTCGAGGGGTCGGTCAGGGCCGGCATCATCGGCACCACCGCCCGCTGGCTGGTGCCCACGCTCATCGACGCGCTCGTCGACATCTATCCAGGCATCCGAGCCGTCCTGGTCGACGCGCCGACGACGTCGCTCGTTCCCCAGGTGCTCTCCGGTCAGATCGACCTGGCCGTTCTCGCGCTGCCGGTCGACGACGCCGACTTCGCCGAGGAGGTGCTCTTCGAGGAGGACCTCATGGTCATCGCACCGGTCGACCATCCGCTGGCCGCCCACGACCGGGTCAACCTGGCCCAGCTATCCGAGCACGAACTGCTGCTCGAACCGCCGTTCACCTCGTTCCGCGACAACCTCGACACGCAGGCCGCGGCGGCCGGCGTCACCCTCAGGGCTCGGGCCGAGGTCGACGGGATCCGGCTGCTGGCGTCGCTCGCGTTCGAGGGATTCGGGGTCGCGGTGCTGCCGGCCTCGGCCCACAGCCGCATCTCGGCCGGCGGCTGGAAGCGGATCGAGATCGACGGCGTACGGGGTCGGGCCGTCGGCATCATCGCCCCGCGCCGGGGGCTACCCTCGGCGCCCGTCCGCGCCTTCCGCGATGTGCTCACCCGCGTCGTGGCCGAGCTGGCGCCGGCCCAGCCCGGCATCAGGGTCGGCGGCCGACGGCTCAGTACGGGACCCGGTCAGGGTTCGCGGCCCACGCCGCGAAGGGCTCATCACCCTCTGAGCTGAGCAGCTGCACGACCGGCAGCAGTGGTTCGCGGTCGCCGCCACCGGCCGCGGCCAGCATCTCGGCGTAGAGCTCGGCGTCGTCGAACCCGGCCGCCGCCGCATCGTGCCATGAGGCGGCGAACACGACCCGGTCGACCCTGGCCCAGAACGAGGCGGCCAGGCACATGGGGCACGGCTCGCAGCTGGCATAGACCGCGCAACCAGTGAGCAGATGGGTGCCGAGCCGGCCGGCCGCGTCGCGCAGGGCGACGACCTCGGCGTGGGCCGTTGGATCCGACGAGCCGACGACCTGGTTTGGCGCCCACGCCGACCACCTCGCCGTCACGAACGACGACAGAGCCGAACGGTCCGCCCCCTTCCCATGCCGCCCGCGACGCGACCTCGATGGCCCGCCGGAGAAAGCGCTCGTCGTCTGGGTCGCCGGTCGAGGTGGCCGCCGTGCCCACGGCGGTAATCATGTCGGCCCGCCGAGGAGAAGTCGCCCCAGAACCTCCGATCTGGCGACGGACGCGGGCTGACGGCACCCAAAGTCACCTATGTGTCGGGTTGGGGGCGCATAGCGAGCGGAAGTCGCCCCAGCGCCAGCCTCCGAAGGCGATCCCTGGGGGCGACGAAACCGGCGGGCACTACAGTCCGGGGCTCGCCATGGAGCCGCTTCTCGCCCTCAGAGCCGGCACGCCGGGTGCCGTCACCACGGGGGCCGCAACCATCGGCGGCCGACCGGTGGTGATGGCCCGGTTCGACCTTGCGGTGCGCCGGGGCGCGCTGCACCCGGCCGACGGCGAGACCCTGGCCCATGCGGCCGAGACCGCCCTGGCGTCCCGGCTGCCGCTGGTGGTGACGCTGGCGTCGAGCGGGGCCGACGTCACCGAGGGGCTGCCGTCGGTCCATGGCTGGGGCGTGGCCGCCCGGCGGATGACGGCGTGCTCTGGTGTCGTCCCGATTGTGATCGCCGTCATCGGTCCAGCCGTGTCGGGCCCGGCGCTGCTGCTCGGCCTGGCCGACCAGGTGGTGATGACCGAGGAGGCGTACGCCTTTCTCAGCGGCCCGTCGATGGTGAAGTCGTTCACCGGCGTCGCCATCGACAAGGAGGAGCTCGGCGGGGCCGTGGTCCACGACCGCTGGACCGGTCTGGCCGCACTCGTGGTCGCCGACGAGGCCGGCGCCCGCGAGTCGGTCGAGCACATCCTGTCCTACCTGCCGGCCCACGCCGACGAGATGCCGCCCGAGTGGCCGACGGACGACCCCGTCGACCGCATGCTTCCCGAGGTGGCCGGGCTCATCCCCGACATGGCGAGCGGCGGCTACGACGTTCGGGACGTGGCCCGGGCCATCGTCGACGACGGCGACCTGCTCGAGCTGCGGGCCCGTTGGGCGCCGAACCTGGTCACCGGGCTGGCGACCATCGGCGGCCGGCCCGTCGGCGTGGTCGCCAACCAGCCCCTCGCCATCGCCGGCACCCTCGACATCCCGGCGTCGCAGAAGGGGGCGGCGTTCGTCAACTTCTGCGACTCGTTCAACCTGCCGCTGCTGACCCTGGTCGACACGCCCGGCTTCTATCCGGGCAAGGACCTCGAGTGGCGGGGCATGATCCGCCACGGCGCCCAGCTCGCCTTCGCCTACGCCAGGGCGACCGTGCCCCGGGTGGCGGTCGCCCTGCGCAAGGCCTACGGCGGGGCCTACATCGTCATGGACTCCCGGTACATGGGCAACGACTACTACGTGGCCTGGCCCACGGCCGAGATCGCGGTCATGGGGGCCAAGGGCGCGGTCGAGATCCTCCACCGCCAGGCCGACCCGGACGCGCGAGCTGCGCTGGTGAGCGACTACGAGGAGCGGCTGTTGAACCCGTACGTGGCGGCCGAGCGGGGCTCGGTCGACGCCATCATCGACCCGGCCGACACCCGCCGCGAGGTGGCGGCCGCGTTCGACCTGCTGGCGTCGAAGCAGGAGAAGCTCCCACCCCGCCGCCACGACAACACCCCCCTCTGACCCACCGCCTGACCACCCGCCGGGACCTCCTCGTCGCCGACCGAAAAATTGGCCTTTAAGAACACTGGGGTCCGTATAGAGACCCTGGGCGCGCTTAAAGGGCACTGGAATCCGGGTTTGGGCCACGCCGTCCGCCGCGGCGCCTATGCGGGCGGGAGCTCCACGGCCTCCACGTAGACCACGGTTTCGACCGGGGTCTCGACGCCGTCGACGTCCTGGAACCCCGGCTCGAGCTCCTCGATCACCACCCGCAGCGGGGCGGCGGTCCGGGCCAGGTCGACGACGCCACTCCAGCTGGCCTCGTCGCCGGCGATCGTGGGCGTCAGCCGGATCGGGTCGCCGACCGGGCGCCACCTCAGGTCCGGGTCGGCGATCGAAGGATCGGCGTCCTCCACCGTGGCCTGGACGGCGTTGCCCAGCGCGTCGACGCCCTTGACCTCGACATCGGCCGTGGCGCCCGACCGGGTCACTGCCACCCACCGCACCACGCCGAGCCGCACCGGCTCCAAGGTGACGAACGACGACACCATGGCGCCGTCGATCGAGTCGGGCTGGTACCGGGCCACGGTGAGCCGCAGGAACGGTCGGTAGCCGAAGGTCGGGGCCAGCTCGATGTCGGCGAACCAGCGCCCGCTCGCCGCGTCGAAGGCCACGGCGTGGCCGGCGACGTCGTGGACGCCGTCCACCCCCTCGGCCACCGAGACGGCGCGGGGAAAGTCGGCCGCCACCGGACCGGCACCCGGGCCGGGGCCGCCCACGATCGGATCGCGACCGACCGTGGTCAGGGTCGGCGGGGTGACCGACGGCGGATCGAGGATGACCGCCAGCTGCTCGCCGTCACCGGTCACCAGCCAGGGGCGGTCGAGGTAGACCCGCAGGACCTGGCCGGAGTGCGAGCCGGCCCCGTCCTGGCCCCGGGCGAACGCCGGGATGACCGACTCGACCGAGGGGGGCGGCGGGACCGCGGTGTTGGGGAACAGGAGCACGAACGGCGGCGGCGACTCGGGCTCGGTGCTCGTCCGGCTGATCGGGAGGGCGACGTAGCGCACGGTCGGGCGGTCGCCAACGGCGAGGGCGCCGCCGGCCAAGAACATGATGGTGTTCGACGTCCCGCCGACGATGAAGTCGACCCCGGCCACGGCCCTCTCCCCGGTCGCCGGCAGCGTCACCTCGACGGTGCCCACCACCACGCCGCGCGTGTCGAGCACCACCGGCTCGTCGGTCGCGGTCACGGTCACCGCCGTCTCCTCGGTGAAGTAGGAGGCGAAGCTCGAGAACGCCTCGAGGTCGACCGTGGCCAGATGCCGCTTGGTGTCGTGCAGCTCCGACCGCAGGTCGTTCACGCTCAACTTGTTCGTGCCGTCGCCCCTGGGCATGAGCAGGTTGCCCAGCTCGACCCGGGTCGATCGCAGAACCGGGGCCCCCAACGCCACGTCGTCGACCGTGTCGGTCCACCCCGCGGTCATGGTCACCCGTTCGGTGCTCTTGTCGTGCGCGACCAGCGTCCCCTTCAGCACGATGGCCGACGATCCAAGCGAGCGGCCGCCCTCGAGCTCTGACACCGCCGGGGCCAGGAGTGGCCGGCGGACGGCGTGCACGAGCGTCAGGGTGCGGGCCGGCGTGAACATCCAGTGGGCCCCGCCGACCACCGCCGCCTCCAACCGGGCTTGCTCCTCGGCCGTCATCCGCGGCCACAGCCCGAAATGCTCGAGGAACGACGGCTCGATGGCGAAGGTGGCCGCGATGGGCACGATCTCGGCCTTGGGCACGAACACCTGCAGATCGGTCTCGGCGTCCGGGGCGACCACGGTCGCCTGCTCGCCGGCGGCCACCACCACCCGCACCGACTGCCGCTCGGGCCACGCCCCCGGCACCGGCACCGTCTCCGCCGACCCCAGGCTGGGGAACCCGAAGCGCGCCGCGCCGATGGCCGGATCGGACAGGTACTCGACGTCCTGCCTGGTCGGCCCGGGCACGATGACGCCCCGGCTCGAACCGACGACCCCGGCCACGATCTCGCCGGTGACCGGATCCGACACCGTCTGATCGGTCAGGTCGAGCGCATCACGCGCCGCCAGCAAGGCGTAGCTGGCCGGGTCCGCACCACCGACCGGCAGGTCGTGGAGCTCGCACAGGTCCTGGCCGACGCGGCCGGGGAACAGCAGCCGGTCGATGGCGGTCACCTTCTCGTCGGCCACGTCGTAGTCGCTGCGCAGCACGAGCTCGTAGGGGGTGTCGCCCACGCCCGGCGTCGGCCGGGGCGACCGGCGGACGACAATCGGCGCCGCGATCGGCTCCAGCCGGCCGAACGGCTCGGGTGGCACGACCGACCCGGCCGGCGAGCGGGCGGCCAGCGGCCGGGAGTTGCCGGCCAGGTCGACGCAGCGGGCCCGCATCCGGTACGTCCGCCCGAAGCGCAGCCGCGGGAGCGACCCCGGCACCACCCGGTAGTCGACCGCCACCTGGGCGGCCTGGTCGGCGTCGGGCTGGTTGGCGTCCTTGGCCACCGGGAGGCCGGTCGTCCCGTCGAGCGTGCTGCTCGGCGGCGGGGCGGCCCCGCTCCACCCGTCCCAGCGGTACATGGCGTCGTCCAGCCGGAACAGCGCCGTCGGTTTGATCGGGAGGTCTTCGTCCTCGTTGATCGGGGGCCGGACGTCCTCCTGCTCGGTGACGAGCAGCAGCGTGTTCCAGCCCTCGTCGGGTCCGGGCACGATCTCGAGGCCTGCGTCCTTGGGAAAGACGTAGCCCGCGTCGGACTGGCGCTCGAACAGGCTGCGCCACTTCCCCCCGTCGAGGACGTCGATGCGGTGGCCGATCGTGATGTCCTCGGCGAACAACACGACCGGTCCGCCGGTGCCGTCGAGGAACTTCTGGAGAGCGGCTTCGAGATCGCGCTGGCGAATGGTCCGGTTGGCGAAGGCGTTGGTCACGTCGGGCCGGACGAGGGTCAACGCCCGCGTGGCCAGAGCGGGCAGGGTCCCGTCGTCGTGCTCGGTTGCGGTTTGCGCGGCGGCGGTCAGACGGGCCGCCGCCAGGTGCGGGTCGACGATCGAGAGGAACGCCTTCTCCGTGGCCAGGGTCAGAAAACCGGCCTCCTGCTCGTTGTTGTCGGGGGCCGGGTTGGGACGGGCGAGGAAGGCGGGCGTGGTGAGCGTGACCATCGGGATCTCGAACCGGTCGGGCCCGCCGTAGCCGGCGATGACCTGCACCTGGCTCGGGCTGCCGGTCAGCTCGACCTCGAGGTCGATGGCCAGTCCGAGATGGCGCAGCAGTTCGGGGTGGTGACCGAGCAGGCTCAGCGATGCGTGGAAGTCGAACCTGGGCCCGAGCTCGTCGTCCTCGTCGTCCTCGGCCGCATCCTCCATCGGCGCCCGGTACGCGGCCGCCTCGGCCAGCGGCCCGGGACCCGAGCCGCCACTGCCATCCAACGGCAGCCCCGCCGCCGCAGCCAGCGCCAGCAGGTCGGAGCCCGAGGGCGGCCCGTCGGGGGAGGTCCGGGCCAGGGCCACGTACAGGTCGAGCACGGCCTCGGAGAAGTCACTCGACGCCATCGGCTGGATCGGCGTCGTGCTGAAGTCGACGAAGCGGTGGGCCTCGACCGGCGTGTCCGGGCCGAACACGGCCCGCCAGACGGCCGATGAGGGGGCCACGCTCACCTGGGTGTGGGCGGCGACGGCGCCGTCGACCTCCACCTGGAGAAGGGGGGCGAGCCGGTTCGCCAGGGTGTCGGGCCAGTCGAGCCACTCCGGGTACCGGAGCAGCCGGCGGCGGTCCTTGAGCCGGGGTGAGAAGCAGACGGTGAGCCGTCCGATGTTCTTGTCGCGCCCGGTGGGCAGGGCGAAGGGGAGGAGATGGCGTACGGGCATGTGGGTCGTCCTCAGGAGAAGGCGGCGCAGTAGGTGGTCCACTGCGATTCGGTGAATCGGTCGACAAACGAGGTGGCGACGAACGCAGCGTCCGTCTCGGCGGACGGGCCGGCGAGCAGGGCGGACCGCCGGGCCGAGTCGTCGGAGCCCAGCGCGACCTCGACCGTCTCCTTCCAGGTCGTCTCGGACTTGCCGAAGAGCGAGTCGACCTCTGCGCTGATCTTGGCCGTGCCCTTGAGCAGCTTCGAGTCGAAGCTGTAGCTCAGGGCCAGGAGCACCTTGCCGGTGATGTTGACCAGGCCGAGCACGCTGGCGTTGGCCTTGAGCTCGACGTAGGCGGACAGGGTCACGCCCTCGTCCTGCTTGTAGAGGAGGTCGATCCCGAGCGACGCCGACAGCGACGCCGAGGCGATGAACAGCGACACCGAGATCTCGAAGGTGGCGGCCATCGAACCGTGGAGGAGCACGATGTCGTCGGCCACCATCTCGAGCTCGAACGAGCCGGTGCCGCCGAACCCCATCACCGTGATCCGGAAGGGATCCTCCCGGCGCGACAGGTTGAACCCGATCTTGGCCGGGTCGTCGTTGGGCAGGTCGAGCGCGAGCCCGACGTCGAGCCCGGCCACCCCGACCACGCCGAAGCTGAGGTCGGGCACGGGGACCTCGACGTCGGCCTTGACGCCGTCTGGCCCGATCTCGATGTCGCCCAGGTCGAGCAGGGTCACCACGATCCGGCGGACCGGCTCGAGGAACTCGAGCACGTTGATGAACATCCACTCGGCGATGTCGGTCTCGAGCTTGGCCGTGCCGCCCACGGGCTCGTGGTACCGGACCGAGTTGAACAGCATGGCGATCGCCGGGACCGCGGGCGGCAGCTGCACGGCGACGTTCTCGAGCTTCAGCTCGAACTCGGTGCCGGCGGCGCTGCCGTCGAACGGAACGAGCTGGCCGAGGCTCAGACTCGCGGTTGACGCCTTCTCTCCGAACGGATTGGGGAGGCCTGCGTCCTCGAGGTCGTCGCTGACCACGAAGACGGGGGTGTCGCCCGCCGGGAAGCTCTTGAGCTTGGGCTCCCACGACATCAGATAGAAGATGCCGTCCTCCTCCTGGAGGACCTCGAAACGGGGCATCCCCTTCTCGCCCTCGAGCTGGTCGAGGGCGACGTTGACCTTCTCGACGATCGAGGTCAGGAGAATGCTGCCGAACAGCTTGGCCGTTTCACCCAGCGCCTCTTCTGGGTCCCAGTCGACGATCGGGTTGTCGCCGCCGACGAGGCTCGGCGTGGTCGTCAGCTCGGTGCCCGCCCCCAGGACCTGGCCGAAGGTGGTGACCGCGAGCGCCGGGCGGACGAGGCCCGATCCGGACCCCTGGCGCTCGAGCGAGGTGCCGGTCGGGATGGTGTGGAACGCCAGCCCCGGGTTCTCCGGTCCGTTCTCGTGCTGCAGCCAAACATCGGCGTAGACCACGTCGACGGCCTCGCCGGTGCTGCCGATGAGCGACGCGGTGGCCTCGTCGATCACCGCCGCGCCCTCGACGCTCGGGTAGAAGGCCGGACGCCGGGCCGCCTCGAGCTCGGCCTTGACGTCGGACGGGACGTCGCCGGCGTCGAGCACGGGCCGGTCCATCACGAATCGGATGCTGCTCGTCGACCGGAGCGAGCCCGCCCTGCCCCGGGGGTGCGGATCGGCCCAGCCGACCGGCTGGCCGCCGAAGTCGACCTCGAGCGGCGACTCGCGGAAGTAGGCGGCCAGGTTCCCCAGGGGCGTGGTGACGCCGTTGACCTCGTCCTGGACGGTGTACGAGTGCGAGTCGACGACGAACACCGCCGGCGCCGAGAACGTGATGCCGCTCCGGCCGGTGCGGTCCTTGGCCGAGTACGTCACGACCGCGTCGACGCCGTCCCTCGTGACGATCCACGCGTTGGACTGGCTGATCACCGTTCCGTCGGCCAGCGTGACGGCTGCCTTGCCAACCGGGCCGGTCCCGGTGTCGGTGACGGTGACCTCGGGGAAGGGAACGGTCCGTCCGTCGTGGGGCATGTGGGGGGCGGGATAGGCGACCGTGGCCCCGGCGACGGCCAGGTAGTCGTCCTGCACGAGCACGGCGGTGATGCCGCCCCCGTCGTCGACGCGGAACTGGCGGTCCGACACCTGGGTGATGGTGGCGGCGGGGCCGAACGGCGCCAGGTAGCCGCGCTCGATCACCTCGACGTGGAGGTCGCGGCCCGCGGTGGCCCGATGCAGGTAGCCGGCCAGGTCGCCGTCGACCCACTCGCCGGTGAGGTCGAGGAACGCGCCCTGGGACGTGAGCCACAGCCGGTCGACCTGGATCGGTTCGCCCGGGTCGGTGACCGTGGCGTGGACGATGAGGTTGCGCTTGTCCTCGGCCAGCGGGCGGTCGAACGGCGGGTCGCCGGGTCGCGACCAGATGGCCCTGACCACCGGGCGCGTCGCCGGGTCACCGTCGGCCGAGGACTCGAGCCGCGCCCGCCACAGCTCGGTCACGTCGTCGCGGGTGATCGGCCCGAGCTCGGTTGTGAACCGGCCGTCTCGATCGGGCGAGAACACGAGCGAGTCGACCACCTCCAGCGCGGACACGTCGGTCGCAGGCTCGGTCTCGGCTGCGTCGATTGCGCCACTCGGCCTACGGTCTCGCCGGCGCCGGCGGCTCGTCGCTGGCGCTTCCCTCGCCGCATTCGACTTCGAGCCGGGGACGGCGCGGTCATCGAGCAGCAGCGCCCGGGCGGCCAGGTCGAGGATCTTCTTCATGACGTACGGCGTGCCCTCGGCCAGCTCGAACACGAGCCGCGAGTCGCGTGCGGTGCGGTGGGCGAACCCGGCGATCGACGTGGCATCCGGCGTCGAGATCGTGTCCTCGACCGTGTGCTGCGAGCCGAAGACGAGGCGGACGCCCGTGAAGGCCTCGGTCCGATCGACCCGCACCAGCGTGTTGGTCGCGGGGTCGACATCGAGGTTCAGGAACTCGATCGTCAGATGGAGTTGGTCGTCGGCCCGCACCAGGCGGTCGATCCGGGTGGGGATGATGGGTGGGCCGGCCCGTCCGGGCCTGACCCCAACGCGCAGGTCGGAGGAGGTGATCGTCGCCATTGCCGGCACCATGACCGGCGCCCGCTAGCCGAGCGTTAACCAGCAGTACAACGTGCCTTTCCGGCGGATCTGGCCGGACCGGTAGGCTCGATGCCGTGCCTGACTCCATCAGCGTCACCGACAACCGAACGGGCGAGTCGATCGAGATCCAGATCCGCGACGGCGGGGTCGACGCGAGGGAGTGGCGCAAGCTGCTCCCCGACGTCTTCTTCTTCGACCCGGCGTTCATGGCCACCGCCACCTGCGAGAGCGCCATCACGGAGGTCGACGGCGACGCAGGCATCCTGCGCTACCGGGGCTACCCCATCGACCAGCTGGCGGAGAAGTCGACCTACCTCGAGGTCGCCTATCTCATCCGGCACGGTGAGCTGCCGACCAAGGAGCAGCTCGAAGGCTGGCGGCACGAGGTCACGTTCCACACGTTCATCCACGAGAACATGAGGAAGCGCTTCATCGAGGGCTTCCACTACGACGCCCACCCGATGGGGATCTTCACCTCGGCCGTGGCCGCGCTGTCGACCTTTTACCCGGAGGCCAAGGCGATCCGCGACCCGGAGATCCGGCACAAGCAGGTGGTGCGGCTGGTGGCCAAGATGCCGACCCTGGCCGCCTCGGCCTACCGCTTCTTCGTGGGGATGCCGTTCGTGTATCCCAACAACTCGCTCGACTACACCGCGAACTTCCTCAACATGATGTTCAGCCCGCTCGAGCACGTCCCCTTCGGTGACCCGGTCATGGCCCGGGCCCTCGACATCCTGTTCATCCTCCATGCCGACCACGAACAGAACTGCTCGACCACCGCGGTGCGGGTGGTCGGCAGCTCCGACGCCGACCCCTACATCTGTTGCGCCGCCGGCCTGGCCGCCCTGTACGGCCCCCGCCACGGCGGCGCCAACGAGGCCGTGGTGCGCATGCTCACCGAGATCGGGTCGGTCGAGAACATCCCCGACTTCGTCAAGGCGGTCAAGGAGCAACAGACCCGGCTCATGGGCTTCGGGCACCGCATCTACAAGAACTACGACCCGCGGGCCACGATCATCAAGCAGACGGCCGACGAGGTGTTCGAGGTCACGGGGAAGAACCCGCTGCTCGACATCGCCCTCAAGCTCGAGGAGGTGGCCCTGGCCGACGAGTACTTCATCAGCCGCCGCCTCTACCCCAACGTCGACTTCTACTCCGGACTCATCTATCAGGCCATGGGCTTCCCGGTCGACATGTTCCCCGTGCTGTTCGCCATCCCCCGCACCGTCGGGTGGCTGACCCACTGGGAGGAGCTCCTCTCCCAGGACGCCCAGATCGCCCGGCCGCGCCAGCTCTACATCGGCAACGACGTGCGCGATTACGTGCCCATCGACGAACGCTGAGCGGATTCCCCCCGCCTCCCGGCGCGCCTCGGCCGTCGCCGCCTCCTCCCTACGGCTACCCGCCGTGGGGTTACCCGGTTCCTGACTATCGGCCGTGGTACCGCCAGCCGCTTCGACGGGCCAGGCCGACGGCGTCGTGGGTGTGGACCGACGCCGCCGGGTGGGTGTGGGCCCGCGGCGGCGGGCCGGCCGCCGAGTGGGGACACCGGGTCGGCGCCCGGGCCATCGACATCACCGTCGAGATCGTCCTGTTCTTCCTCACCACCACGGTGGTGTCGGCCATCGCTCCGCTGCGGCCCGCACTGAATTGGGTGGCCGGACTGCTGGTGGTGGCCGCCTACGAGACGATCTGCGTGGCCGCCTGGGGTGGGACGGCCGGCAAGCTGGCCACCGGCGTCCGGGTCATCGGGCTCGACCGGCGCGACACCCGCGTGTCCTTCGCCGCCGCCGCCGAACGCGGGCTGATGGTCGCCTTCTTCGTGTGCGCGGTGCTGCCATTGCCGATCATCGTCGGCTCGGCGCTCGTGTCACCCAACCGCCGCGGGTTGCACGACCGGCGGTCGGGCACGTTCGTCGTCGAGCGGGCCACGCCGCCGATCCGGCGCCACGAGCTGCTCCGGTTCGAGGCCGGCGAGCGCCCGCCACCCCCGACGCCGTTCGCCCCCACCGGCTCGATCGACCTCCGGGTGCGCGCTCGGCTCTACCGGCTGGAGGGCTCGGTCGTGCTGCTCGTGCTGGTGACGGTGCTGCTCGGCATCGTCAGCATCTTCCCCATCGGGTGGCTGGTGCTGGCGGCCAGCGCCGTCTTCCTGATCGGGTTCGTCGTCGACGAGACCATTGCCATCCACCGTCGCGGCGGCACCGATGGCCACCACCTGGCCGGGCTGCGGGTGGTCGACGTCGACACCGGTCGGTGGCCGAGCACCGGGCGGGCGCTGGCCCGGGCGCTGGTGCTCACGCTGGTGTACGTCCCGCTAGTCCAAATTGGACTGTGGATCTGGGTCGTGGCCTCGCCCCGGTGGCGGGGATTGCACGACCACGCCGGCCACACCGTCGTCATCCGGGTGGCCGACGCCCATCCCCGACTCCACGACTCGCCCGCGTCGGCGGCCGAGATCGCGGCCCGGCTGAGGACCTGAGGTGGCTGCGCCGATCCCGCTCTACGACGACTCGAAGATCCCTCGCATCCCCTGGGTGACGTGGGGGCTGATCGCGGCCAACGTCGTCGTCTTCCTCTTCCTCCAGCCCCGGTTCGACCAGCAGGGCTTCCTCGACGGCCTCCCTCTGGTGCCGAGCCGCAGCATCGACGAGGCCATCGACGACTTCGACGAGTCCTTCGAGTTCACGCTGGAGCACGGCGTCATCTCCTGCGAGGTCGACGAGCTCACGTCGCTGGCCGACGGGGCCAGCTGCGACCGCGACAGCGTCGCGGAGCTCGAGCAGGTGCTCGACGAGATCGGCGCCGAGCTGCCCGAGGGCAAGGTGGTCGCGTTGTCGGTGCTCACGTCGATGTTCCTGCACGGCGGGATCCTCCACCTGGTGGGCAACCTGGCGTTCCTGTGGGTGTTCGGGCGGGCGGTCGAGGCCCGGCTCGGCCACGTGCTCTTTCTCCTGCTCTATCTCGTGACCGGCGTGGCCGCGGTGGCCACCTTCACCGTGCTCAACCCGGGCAGCGCCATCCCGCTGGTTGGGGCGTCTGGCGCGATCTCCGGCGTGCTGGGGGCCTACGTCGTGTTCAACCGCCGATCCCACGTGCTGATGTACATGCCGACCGGATGTCTGTTGCAGGCCGTCTTCGTCCCCGCCCTGATCGTGCTCGGCATCTACTTCCTCAGCCAGTTCCTGGTGTACGGGCTGGCCGAGGTGCTGGTGCCCGAACAGGCGCTCTCGGTCGCCTGGGAGGCCCACGTCGGCGGGATGCTGGCCGGCGCCCTTCTCGCCCTGCCCGGCGCCCGCCGCCCCGGCCCCGGCGCCTCGCTGCCAGGCCCGGCGGCGCCAGCCCCGGGGGCGTCGGCCCATCCGAATGTTCGGTGAATCTTTCCCAGAAATGGGAACCAACCACGGCAAGTTCGGGAAAGATGGGCGCCATGCTCGACCCGCGGCACCGGTTGATGATCGAGTTCTGCGTCCCGTGAAACTACGTCGACCGGGCCGTCGGTCTGGCGGCCGAACTGCTGCACAAGTGGGCGCCCATCATCGAGGACATCCGGCTGGTGTCGGGCACGAAGGGCCGCTTCGAGGTCACCATGGACGGTGAGCTGATCTACTCCAAGGTGGCCACCGGGCGCCACGCGGCACCGGGCGAGGTGGCCGGGGTCGTTCGCGACCGCATCGGCCCAGAGATCTACGGCAAGTAGGCGTCGTGTACGCCGTCACGATCGTCGACCGGCGGCTCGAATGGCGGGAGCATCCCGACCCTCGGCCGGCGCCGAGTGAGCTGCTGGTCGATGTGCGGGCCGGAGGGGTGTCCAGGGCCGACGTGCTGCAGCGCGACGGTCTGTACCCGCCGCCCCCCGGGACCCCGCCCGACATCCCCGGTCTCGACCTGGCCGGCTCGGTCGTCGAGGTCGGGTCGCGGGTCAATCGGTTCTCGATCGGCGACCGGGTCATGGCCGTCGTGCCCGGCGCCGGCCAGGCCGAGCTCGCTGTCGTCCACGAGCGGCTCGCCCTGCCGGTGCCGGAAGCCATGTCATGGGCGGCGGCCGGCGCGTTCCCCGAGAACTACACCACGGCCCACGACGCCCTGTTCACCCAGTGCGGGTTGGCCATGGGCGAGCGGGTCTGCATCCACGGGGCTGCGGGCGGCGTGGGAACGGCCGCGGTCGAGCTGGCCGCGGCGGCCGGGGCCAGGGTGACGGCCACGGTGCGCAACGAGGCTCTCCGCTCGAAGGTGGCGGCGCTCGGCGGTGGCGGCGTCATGGCGGTGGGGCCGGAGGAGTTCGGCCGGCACGGGCCATTCGACGTCATCCTCGAGCTCGTCGGCGCGGTCAACCTGGCGGCCAACCTCGACGCGCTGGCGATGCTCGGCCGGTTGGCGATCATCGGGGTCGGCGCCGGCGCGACGGCCGAGATCAACCTGATGGCGCTCATGGCCAAGCGGGCGCGGATCATGGGGTCGACCCTGCGCAGCCGATCGTTGGAGGACAAGGCCGACGCAGCGCGGCGCATCGAGCGGCAGGTGCTCCCGCTGATCGACGCGGGCCGGATCACAGTCCCGATCGCCGACACGTTCCCCATGGCGGAGGCCCAGGCCGCCTACGAGCGCTTCGAGGCGGGCGGCAAGCTCGGGCGAGTCGTTCTCGTCCGGGCTTAGAGCCCGAGGCGGAAGGCCATGAGCTGGACCCGCGGCACCGGAGTGAAGTCGCGCTCCGGATCGCGCTGGAAGCCGAGGGTCTCGTACAGCCGGTGCGCGGCCGTCATCCAGGTGGTCGAGTGCAGCACCAGCACGCGTGCGCCGTCGGCGCGGGCCCGGGCGATGCACGCCTGGGTCAGCCGCCGGCCAACGCCTTGACCCTGGGCGGCCGGATCGACCGCGAGCATGCGGATGCTGGCCGCGGCGTCGATGACGTGCTCGGCCATCGGGGAGGTCCGGTCGCGGACGTAGGTGACGCCGCCGAGCACCCGGTCGTCGTCGTCGACCGCGGCGAGGACGACCGTGGCGGGCGCCTCGGCCCGACTGCCGATGTCGGCGAGTTGGGCCTCGTACTCCGGCTCGACGACGTGGCCGTCGAGTACGCGGTAGGCGTTGACCGTGATCGCGCCCAGCCGTTCGTACTCCTCGGGCCGCACCGGCCGGATCTCCATCCAGGCGAGGGTAGCGATAGAACAGCATCTGCCATGGCCGCCGACCCGACCGATGTTGCGTCCATCACCGTCGACCGCGACTCACACGTCGAGGTGACCTTCGCCGACGGGCGGGCCTGCCGTTACGAGCTGGTCGAGCTGCGCATGGCGTGCCCGTGCGCCGGCTGCCGCAATGCCAGGGAACAGGGTCGGGAGCCGTGGCGGCCGGCGGTCGGGCGACCGCTCGCCATCGCCGACGCCGAGTTGATCGGGGCCTGGGGCCTGCGCATCACGTGGAGCGACGGGCACTCGACCGGCATCTACCCGTTCGAGTCGTTGCGGCGGTGGTGCGAGGCGGGCACGGCGTCGAGCGCGTTCGGCGCCGACTCCGGGCTGGGGTAGCCATTCAGGACGCCAGCAGCGCGAGGCGCTCGACGAGAACGACTCGGATGGTGTCGAGCGTGCCCTGGGAATCCGCGGTGACGTGCTCGTAGAGGAACCGCAGGGTCTGCCATCCGTCCCGGGCCGCCTCGAGGTCGCGCTCCCGGTCGCGGGTGAGCTCCTTGATGCGCGAGTGCCAGCGCCGACCGTCGGTCTCGAGGATCAACTTGGCCTCGGGGTACGCGAAGTCGACGCAGCCGGCCACGAACTGGCGCCCAGGAAACGGGAACTGCCCGACCGGCATCGGGAGGCCGCTGCCGTGCAGCAGATCGAGCGTCATCCGCTCCAGCGCGCTCGTCGTCAGCGACGGGCCCGGACCGAGCCGATCGAGCACGAGGGTCAGCGAACGAACGCCCGGCTTGCCTCGTCTCGCCACCGATGCCAGGCATTGGCCGACCGCCTCGCACGACGTCAGTCCGGCGTGCTTGGCGTCCTCCACGATGTGCCGCAGCCGGGTCGTGTGTACGACCGCGGCCAGGTCGACGATCGTTCGCGCCGGTGTGGTGACCGGCAGCCCGCCGACCTCCGCGCGATGGTCGGGCCAGACGTCGTTCAACTGGTGGACGAAGGACCCCGGAATCCGATGCCAGCCGCTGTGGGGCACGGTGAGCACGAGCCGGCCCCGCATGACATTGGGGATGCCGTGCAGCTCGGCCGCCGACTCGTGGGAGACCACGGAATGCGGCCCGACCGCGAGCCAGGCCGCCCACAGGTTCTGTTCATGGGACGGGGTGACACCCGGAAGGCCGTAGACGTCACGAAGCAGCCGCCGCCACACACCACTCCGTAGGCGGCGTTGCCGGGCCGCCTGCGGAACTCCGGCGTTGTCGAGCTGCCAGCCCGCGAAGGCTCCGTGCTGCCGGCTCGACAGTTCGATGGCCATCAGATCGGCGTTCTTCATCACATGAGATTGACTGTCATAGCACTACAGATGCAAGGGCGTCTCATTCTCGACGCAGTGGTGGCCGGAATTCGACCGCAGCTGCGTCGAGTTTGCGGGGTGGCAGTAGGTTCGGCGTGTCGTGGACTTCGACCTGGCCCCCGAGCTCGACGCGCTCCGCGACGAGGCGACCGCGATCGCCACCAGGGCTGCGGCCAACCTCGACTTCCCCGAGAACGGCTGGATCATCGGCCACTCGGCCGCCTTCGCCAGGGAGCTGGGCGACCGGGGCTGGATCGGCATGACCTGGCCGGTCGAGGAGGGCGGACATGGTCGCCCCCCCATCGAGCGCTTCGTCGTCTACGAGGCCCTCATCGAGCACGGCGCGCCGATCGCGGCCATGTGGTTCGCCGACCGGCAGATGGGGCCGAGCCTGCTGCAGTTCGGGACCCCCGAGCAGCGCCGCCGCTTCCTGCCCGGGATCATCGACGGCACCTCGATGTGGTGCATCGGCATGAGCGAGCCGGACGCCGGGTCCGACGTCGCGTCGCTCCGCACCAGGGCCGTGCGCGACGGCGACGAGTGGGTGGTCACCGGGCAGAAGGTGTGGACCAGCGGCGCCGTGGCGTCCGACTGGGGCATCCTGCTCGCCCGCACCGGTGCGGCGTCCCGGCCCCATCAGGGCATCACCTACTTCCTCTGCGACATGCGTTCCCCCGGTGTCGAGGTGCGACCGCTGGTGCAGATCAACCGGGCCGCCCACTTCAACGAGGTGCACCTCGACGAGGTGCGCATCCCCGCCGATTGCGTGGTCGGGCCCGAGGCCAGCGCCATCAAGCTGGGTCTGTCGACGTTCATGGGGCGCCTCGCCGACACGGCCATGCGCGTGCTCGACAGCGACGGCCTGCTCGAGGGCGGTGACCCGGGCGCCCGCGGCCACGACGGCTACGGCCGCCTGCAGGACACGTTCCTCGGCCAGTGGTCGTCGCGCATCGGCGGCGGCACCGAGCAGATCCAGCGCAACCTCATCGGCGAGCGGGCCCTCGGCCTGCCCCGCGACCCCCAACCGGCCTGAGACGGCACGAGGAGCCGACCATGCTCGACCGCTTCCCGTTCCCCCTTCCGTACGGCTGGTTCGCCGCCGGCCGCGTCGACGAGATGCCGGGCGGGCCGGTGGCCACCGTCCACTACCACGGCAAGGACCTGGTCGCCTGGCGGGACGGCGACGACGTCCACGTGTTCGACGCCCACTGCCCTCACC
>JBOGGX010000154.1:0-5670 GCA_050744245.1 Acidimicrobiales bacterium | reverse complement strand
ACGACGGCATCACCCAGAAGGACCAGGATCGCCGTACCAACCATCTCCGAGACGATGATGTTGTCCACTCATTCCCCCTCGTTGACACGGATCGAGCTCGGGAAACCGCGCCACGACGCGAAACCGCTCCCGCACCCCTCCTTGGCCAGCATCGAGGCGGATTGTTCTTTGTCGTGGCCCCTACGTCAAGCAACTGTCAGATATGAGGGGCGTCGTCACGCGGCGAAGGGGCGACATCGGCGCTTCGGGGGGTCACGCCGGCGGTGGAGCGCCAGGGCATCGCTCGTCTCCGCGGGTGATCCGGGTCGGGCGCGGCTTAAATGATGGGGCGCCGACCGTTGGAGGTTCCGACATGCGTGAGGCATCCGGGCGTGCTATCGATCCGCTCCCCCCCGAGGAGCAACTGCTGCGACCGATCATGCGGCGGGCCGCCGCCGAGCCGTCGCGCGTCGTCGCGTCCTACCGACGAGGCGACCGGTTCGTCGACGTCACGGCCGCGGAGTTCCGCGATCGCGTGTGGGCGCTCGCCCGCGGGTTCATCGCGTCCGGTGTCCAGCCCGGCGACCGGGTGGCGCTGATGGCGCACACCCGCATCGAGTGGCCTCAAGTCGACTACGCCATCCTGGCCGCCGGTGGGGTCACCGTCCCGATCTACGAGACCTCCTCCACCGAGCAGGTCCACTGGGTGCTGGCCGACAGCGGCGCGGTGATGGCCGTGCTCGAAACGCCAGCCATGAAGTCGATGTTCGACGAGGTGGCCACGACCGTTCCCGACTGCCGGGAGGCACTGGTCATCGACGACGGTGCGCTCGACGAGCTGGCCCGGCGCGGCGACGACGTCGACGCCGCCGCCGTTGACGAACGCGTCGAGGCGGTCACCACCGACTCGATCGCCACGATCATCTACACGTCGGGCACCACCGGCCGGCCCAAGGGCTGCATCCTCACCCAACGCAACCTGCGCACCAACGCCAAGCAGGCTCTCGAGGGCGTCGAGACCATGCTCGGCCACGACGAGCGGGCGCTGCTCTTCCTTCCGCTGGCCCACTCGCTGGCCAAGATCATCATGCTCGTGTGCATCGAGCACGGCATCACCTGCGCCTTCTCTCCCAACATCGCCAAACTGGTCGAGGAGATGGGGATGACGAGGCCGACGCTGGTGGTCGCCGTCCCCCGGGTGTTCGAGAAGGTGTGGAACTCGGCCCAGCACAAGGCGCACAGCGAGAAGAAGGGCTTCATCTTCGACCGGGCGGCCAGCACCGCGGTCGACTGGTCGCGGCAGCTCGACCAGGGAAAGCCCGGCATGTTGACCAAAGCCCTCCACTCGGTGTTCGACCGCCTCGTCTACAGCAAGCTGCGGGGCGTGTTCGGGGGCGAGCTCCGCTACGCATTCAGTGGAGGAGGGCCGCTCGGCGAGCGGTTGACCAACTTCTTCAGGGGCATCGGCGTCGAGATCCTCGAGGGCTACGGGCTGACCGAGACCAGCCCGGTGCTGACCTTGAACCGTCCCGGCGCCTGGCGACCGGGCACCGTCGGACAGCCGGTGGCGGGCACGACCATTCGCATCGCCGACGACGGCGAGATCCTGGCCAAGGGCCCCCAGGTCTTCCAGGGCTACTGGCACAACGACACGGCCACGGCCGAGATCATCGACGGCGACGGGTGGTTCCACACGGGCGACATCGGCGAGCTCGACGACGACGGGTTCCTCAAGATCACCGGTCGAAAGAAGGACCTCATCGTCACCGCGGCAGGCAAGAACGTCGCCCCGGCCCCGCTCGAGGACATCCTCAGGGCCCACGCCCTGGTCAGCCAGGCCGTCGTCGTCGGCGACGGGCGACCGTTCATCGCCGCCCTGCTGACCCTCGACGAGGAGGCGGCCACGCAGTGGGCCCAGGAGAACGACAAAGTGGGCCTGACCGCGGCGGAGTTGGCCGCCGACGATCAGCTCCGCACCCAGTTGCAGGCCGCAGTCGACGAGGCCAACCGGTTCGTGTCGCGGGCAGAGTCGATCCGCAAGTTCGCCGTCCTCGAACGCGACCTCTCCATCGACGCCGGTGAGCTGACGCCGACGTTGAAGGTGCGCCGGGTCAACGTCGAGAAGGGCTACGCCGAGGTGATCGAGGCCATCTACACCAAGTAGGCGCCATGACCGAGCCGGATGCCGAGCCGGAAGCCGGGCCGCCCGAGGTCCATGTCCTCCGTGACGGCACCAAGGTCATGGTCCGGCCGCTGGAGGCGAGCGACCGTGACGCCCTGGCCCGCGGCTTCGCTCAGCTCTCGCCGTCGTCGCGCCGGCTGCGGTTCTTCAGCCCGGTCGACGCCCTCACCCCGGCCCAGCTCGATTACCTGACCGATGTCGACCACGAGCGGCACGACGCCATCGGCGCCATCCTGATCGACGACGCCGGCGCCCCCGGCGAAGGTGTCGGTGTCGGCCGCTGGATCCGGCTGGACGACGACCCGAGGAAGGCCGAGATCGCGGTCACCGTCCTCGACGAGTACCAGGGCCGCGGGATCGGGACGCTGCTGATCGGCACGCTGGCCCAGCGGGCCATCGACCGCGGGGTGGAAACGTTCGTCGCCCAGGTCCTGTGGGAGAACATCGGCTGGCTGGAGTCGCTCCGGTCGATCGGAGCCCGGGTCGAACCGGACGAGGCGGGGGTGGCCAGGATCGAGTTCGACCTGAACCTGCCCCCGGCGACCCAGGAGACGGTGCTCCGCCGCGTGCTGCGGGAGGTGGCCACCTGGCTGGCCGAGCTCAGGGCCAAGGCCGAGGCGGAGAGAACGTAGAGTTGGCCATGGCCGCGTCCCATGAGCACGACGACGAGCACGCCGAGGATCCCGCCTGCTCCATTGCCAGCGGACGGGCGCCGCTTCCCGACGACCTGGCCGACCGCACCGTGGTGGCCGTGTTCGCCTCACCCGTGGCTGCGTTCCTCCTGCACTTCGCCCACGACCTCGGGTACCGGACGGTGCTGCTCGAACCCGACGCTTCTGCGGTCGACGACGAGATCCGCCGCCATGCCGACACGGTGGTCGAAGCACCCGACGAGAAGGCGATCGACGCCACCGCCGACGTGGTGCTCACCGATCATCACCGCGACGACCTCGGACCGGTGCTGCGCGACATCCTCGACCACCCGGCCCGGTGGGTCGGGATCATGGGCAGCCCCCATCACACCGCGCCCCACATCGCCGCGCTCGAGGCGCTGGGCGTGCCGGCCGAGCAGATCGCGAGGGTCCACCGACCCATCGGGCTGAACATCGGCTCTCGCACCCCGGCCGAGATCGCCATCGCCACCCTCGCCGGCCTGCTGGCCGACCGTTCGGGCCGGCCCGGTGGCTTCGACTTCTGAGGCCCGACTCAGCGTCGGGTGGCGCGTTCCCGATCGGCTCGGCGCAGCTTGCGACCAGCCCAGTGCCGCCACGACTCGGAAAGCTCGTCGACCTCGAGCAGGAGGGGCAGCAGCTCGTCGCGCCCGCGATGGGCGCGCTCGACCATGCCCACGGTCAGGCCGTGGCCCGGACGGTCGATGAGATCGATCGAGTCGCCGGCGCCGATCTCGCCGCCGCCCTCGATGGCGAGGTATGTGCCCGGCCTCGCGCCGTCGGCGAAGCGGTCGACAAGGGCCGCGTCGCCCATGCGTAGGCCGAGCTTGAAACACGGGATGCGGGGCTCGGTGACGCGCAGGGTGGCGGTCCCGACGCTCCATCGTTCGCCGATGACCGCAGCTGCGGGATCGACGCCCGCGATGGTCAGGTTGTCGCCGAACGTCCCCGGCTCCATGGGCCGGTCGAGCTGGTCCTGCCACCACCGATAATCAGCCAGGGCATAGGCGTAGACGGCCTTGGTCGGCCCACCGTGGACGCGGCGGTCGGCCTGATCGTCGCCGTCGAGGTTGACGCCCGCGACCCGGAGCCGGCCGGCCACGGGGTCCTTCCAGATGGACGTGGTGACGACACGGTCGTGCCAGTCGACGTCGCGAGGACGACCGACGTTGACCGAGACCACTCGGCCGATGGTCGTGCCCGCCATGCCGCCACGCTATGTCCTGGCTTCAACTCTCGTCAACCTCCTTAGGGCGATTTGGGTGGTTAGACTGCGCCGCTTGGTGACCGACCAATTCTTCTGGATCGCCAATCATCCGGGCCTTGACTTCGTGAACACCGAGGCCGTCGACGCAGGCGGGCGACCGCTCGAGCTCCTCTACGACTGGGACTCCGTCGTGGGCTGGGCCGAGGCCGCCGGACTCGTCGATGCCGACATCGCCCGCGACGCCGCGACCCTGTCCGTCGGCCGGGCCCGCCGCCGGGTGGCGTGGGCCCGGATGCTGCGGACCGCCGCTCGGGAGGTGGTGACGCCGGGCCGTCCTGGCCGCCAGGGTGGCGCCACGAGGCTGGCCGACGTCGTGGCCCAGGTGCCCGTCTCGCTCACCTACCGGCCGGAGGACGGCCGCCACCAGTCGAGATCTGCTTCTGTGGACGCTCACGCCCGTCAACGAGCCGTCTCCGTCCAAGTTGGACAGCAGGTCGCCGTCGTCGTCGGGGCGGCCGGTCCGGCCGACACCGTGCGCCTCGAACTCGCGCTCGCCGTTCTCGACGCCACCCGCCTCGACCGATCGCGCATCAGGACCTGCGCCAGCGACCGCTGTGGCCTCCTCTACTACGACACGTCGAAGAACGGCTCCCGCCGTTGGTGCGACATGTCCGTCTGCGGCAACCGGGCCAAGTCCGCGGCCCACTACGAGCGCACGAAGCGCCGCCGGGCCCGGGTCCGAGGCTCAGGCGAACCTCACACGCCCGGGCCGGCGAGCGTTGGTCCGATATGACGACGCACGTTCCCTCGTCGAGGGGCAGGCTCGGACGCAGCCGGCGCGCCGGCGTGGCCACGGTCCTGCCTGCGCCCGCAACGGTCGCCGATCGTCAGCTCTCGTTACCCATCGAGCCGTCGGCCCCGCCGGGCGCGGACGGCACTCGACATCGCCGTCGAGTGCTGCCCGGCGTCGTACACATTCGCGGGTGGCTGGCCGAGCCGGTCCAGCGGGCGCTGGTGAGCGAGTTCCGACGGTGGGCCGTCCCTCCGGCGGGGCTGCGCCACCCCCGCGTGCCTCGGGGCCACCTGATGAGCGTCCAGTCGGTGTGCCTGGGCTGGCACTGGCAGCCCTACGCCTACTCCAGGACCGCCGACGACACCGACGGCGCTCCGGTCAAGCCGCTCCCGGCCTCGATCGTCGACCTCGCCCGGTCGGCGATCGCCGATGCGTCCGGCTCCGACCACCCCGACGCCGCCGGCTACGCCCCGGACGCGGCGATCGTCAACCTGGACGCCCCGGGAGCCCACCTCGGGTTGCACCAGGACGGCGAGGAGCCGTCCGCCGCCCCGGTGGTCACGATCAGCCTCGGCGACGCCTGCGTGTTCCGGCTGGCAGGGGTCGACCGGCGCACCGGTCCGTTCACCGACGTCGAGTTGCGCTCGGGGGACCTGCTGGTGTTCGGCGGGCCGAACCGTGCGGGAGACCGGGCTGTCGGGCTAGTTCCACGCTTGAGAACCAACGTCGACACGGATGAGGCAAGTTTGCAGCACGCGGTTCACTGGGCGACGAGGCCTGGGGCTAGCCGGTCGTGGCGAGGCCGGTGCTGGGGGCCCGGCGGGTTGGTTGGGATCGC
>JBOGGX010000153.1:0-14765 GCA_050744245.1 Acidimicrobiales bacterium | reverse complement strand
GCGGCGGACCCGGCCGTGCGGACCAGCGCGACCCCGGCCAGGGCGACGCCAGAGGCCAGCAGGAACGCCCGGCGGGAGCGCACGCCGTCGCCCTTGGGCCGCTCGATCGGCAGCTCGGGGGGGCGGGAGGCGGTCGCTCGAGCCACGGCCGTGAGCCGGGCCGGGGCGACCCGCAGCAGCCCGACAATCGTGCCGAAACCGGCCAGGGCGGCCACCAGGCTCGGAAGCACCGCCGCCAGGAGGGATGCACCTCGGTCGAGGGCGGCCAGCGCGCCGATGACGCCGAAGGCGGCGAACCCGGCGCCGGCCAGCATCGGGCGCCGCCGCGCCAGCAGGCCGAGCGCCGCGCCGAGTCCGACGCACACCGCGGTGATGCCGACGACCAGCACGAGCTTGTCGTTGCTGCCGAAGGTCTCGATGGCGGACCGCTCGACCGACACCGGTACCCGCTCGATCACGCCTTCGCCGACGACGAGGACCGGCGATCGGGTCTCGGTCGTCAGCGCGCCGGCCAGGTGACCGGCGGCCAGCGCCACCGCCGCGGCCAAACCGGCCGGCCGCGGCGGCGGACACCCGCCCTGGTTCCGCTCCGTTGCGGGGAGTGGGATCCGCCATAACGCCGCGGTGTTCGGAGGGCGCGCGGCCACGGATGGGTGGGTGAGTTAGCTCACGGGTTGCTCTCGGCCCGCGCTCAGCCGGCTCCCGGATTCGGGCTTCAATGTGGCGCCATGAACGTGCGCTCCGCCCTCCGCCGCCCGCGAACCCGGCTCGTCGCCGTGCCCGTGGTCGTGGTGCTGGCCCTGGTCTCCGGCCCATTCGTCTACATCAACTTCATCAGGGACGAGACCCCCGAGCGGCTGAGCCTTGACGGCGCGGCCACGACGACCCAAGCCGACGGGGCCACGACGACGACCGCCACCGAGCCCGAGCCGACCCCTGCCTCGGTCGACGGCTCGTGGGCCGTCACCGACGGGAGCCAGGCCGGCTACCGTGTCGCCGAGGTCCGGTTGGGCCAGGACGCCGAGGCGGTCGGGCGCACGTCGGATGTGACCGGTCAACTCCTGATCACCGGGGCGACCATCGACTCGGCCACCTTCGAGGTCGACCTGACCACCGTCGCCAGCGACGACAACCGGCGCGACAACCAGTTCCGGACGCGCATCATGGACACCGCCACCTACCCGACCGCTACGTTCGAGCTGTCGGGGCCGATCGACCTGACGTCGGTCCCGGCCGACCTGGAGGAGGTGACCGTGACGGCGGTCGGCGAGCTCACGCTCCGCGGCGTGAACAACGAGGTGACCTTCGACCTCACCGCCCGCCGCAACGGCGACACCATCGCGGTCAACGGGACGATTCCCCTCACCTTCGCCGACTACGAGATCCCGGACGCCAGCTTCGGGCCGGCGACCGTCGGCGACGTGGGCGAGATCGAGTTGCTGCTCGACTTCACCCCCGACGCCCCTTAGCTGCTCAGCGGCGCCACCAGCTCGACCTCGAAGCCGTCGCGATCCTCGAGGTAGGTCACGCGGGCCGCCGCGGTGGCGATCGAATGACGGTCGGTCGGCAGCTCGGACCAGCCGAAGTCCGGGGCTCGCTCGGTGATGCGGCGCAGCGTCTCGACCGAGTCGAGGTTGAAGGCGATGTGGTTGAGTCCGGGCCGCATGCGGCTGTAGAGCATGCCGGGCACCATGTCGGTCGACCTCTCCAGGGCCAGGGTGAAGCCGCTGGGGTGCCACAGCAGCAACACCCGATCGACGCTCCGGTCGAGCACGTAGCCGAGCTCGCCCAGCAGCCAGCTCCAGGATTCCTCGGCCCGATCGAGATCGGGGACCCAGAGCGTCAGGTGGTGCAGCGGCGCCCGAGGGTGGCCATCGGCCGTGGTCACCGGGTCGGCAGGTCGCAACCGTCGGGCCCGCAGGCGTCGGCCTCGAGCTCATCGGCCGCGTCGGCCACCATCTCCAGCGGGTTGCGTTCGGCCCACGCCTGCTCGAGGGCGCCGAGCAGGAGCTCGCTCGACTGGGCGCCAGATACCCCGAAGCGGCGGTCGATGACGAAGAAGGGAACGCCGCTGATACCGAGCTGGCGGGCCTCCCGCTCGTCGTGGCGCACGCCGTCGGCGTACCGGTCGCCGGCCAGCACCTCCCGAACCTCGCCCTCCTCCAGCCCGGCCGCCACCGCAACCCTGGTCAGCGCGGCGTGGTCGGCGATGGGCTCGCCCTGGGTCTGGTAGGCGGCGAGCATGGCCTCCTTCACCTGGTCCTGGCGGTCGCGGTCCGCGGCCAGGTGGAGCAGGCGGTGGGCGTCGAACGTGCGACCGGGACGGGCGATGTCGAGCCGGTACTCGAGTCCCTCGGCGGCGGCGAGATCGGTGACCCGCTGATTCATGGCCTCGGCCTGGGCTCGCGACACCCCGTACTTGTTGGCCAGGCGGGTGACGAGGTCGAGCTCCCCGTCGGTCGGCGCCGATGGATCGAGCTCGAAGCTGCGCCACACGACGTCGACCGCGTCGGCGTGCTCGAACTTCTCGAGCGCCGTCTCGAAGCGCCGCTTGCCGATGTAGCACCAGGGGCACACGACGTCGGACCAGATCTCTACCTGCATGTCAGCCCGCAACACCGTCGGGCCGAAAATCCTTCCACGCGCAAGGATCGCGGGGCTACAGCGGCACCGGGTCTGGGTCTGGCTCCGGGAGGGGTGGTGGCTCTACCGGCCCGGGGTCCGGCCACGGATCCGGCCCAGGGCCGGGGCTCGGGATCGGCGGCTCGGGAAGGGGCGAAGGTCCGGCGGCGAGGCCGGCGAAGGCATGCGTCGGGCCGAAATCCCGTGTGGAGGAGAACGGGCCGGCGCTACGCTCGCCGTCGATGAGATCAACCACGGTAGCGAACACGGTTCTCCTTCTCCCCTAGGGCGAGCGCCCCCAAACCTGCGCTCGCCCGCACGACCCTCGGCCGCCGGTCGGGGGTTTCGCCGTTTTCGGAGTTCGACCGCCCGTGCCCCTGCCCTACGAGCATCACGAGGTCGAGGCCCGCTGGCAACGCCGCTGGGCATCGGACCGACGCGACTCGGTCGACCTCGACCGGGTCGAGCCCGACCGCAAGCTCTACAACCTGGTGGAGTTCCCCTACCCGTCGGCCGACGGCCTGCACGTCGGCCACGCCCTCACCTACTCCGGGGCCGACACGTGGGGCCGTTACCAGCGGCGCAGGGGCTTCACCGTGTTCCAGCCCATCGGGTTCGATGCCTTCGGGATCAACGCCGAGAACTATGCCCTGCGGACCGGCGAGCACCCGCGCCGGCTCATCGCCCGCACCGTCGTCAACTATCGCCGCCAACTGGTCGCCCTGGGCGGTGCGTGGACCTGGGACAGCGAGGTCGTGACCAGCGACCCGTCGTACTACCGCTGGACGCAGTGGCTGTTCCTGCGGCTGTACGACGCCGGTCTGGCCTACCAGGCCGAGGCGCCCGTGCTGTGGTGCCCGTCGTGCCAGACGGTGCTGGCGCGCGAGCAGGTCGACGACCTCGGGGGCGAGGACCGGTGCGAGCGCTGCGGGTCGCCCGTCGTCGAACGGGTCATGCGCCAGTGGTTCCTGCGCATCACCGCCTATGCCGACCGCCTGGTCGACGGCATCGACGCGCTGGACTGGCCGGCGAAGGCCAAGAACCGCCAGCGGGCATGGATCGGCCGCAAGGTCGGCGCAGACGGAAGGGCGAGCTACCACCTGCACGACTGGCTCATCTCACGGCAGCGCTACTGGGGCCCCCCCATCCCGATCATCCACTGTGGACGGTGCGGGGCCGTGCCCGTTCCCGACGACGAGCTGCCCGTGCTGCTGCCCGAGGTCGACGATCCCGCGGCGCTGCGGCCCACGGGCACGGGTCGGTCGCCGTTGGCCTCGATCCCCGACTGGGTCGACGTCGGCTGCCCGAAGTGCGGAGCCCCGTCCCGGCGGGAGACCGACGTGTCCGACACCTTCTTCGACTCGTCGTGGTACTTCCTGCGCTACCCGTCGGTCGACGTCGACGACCGGCCGTGGGACCCGGCGCGGACGGCCCGCTGGCTGCCGGTCGACCACTACGCAGGGGGGCCGGAGCATGTGGTGCGGCACCATCTGTACGCCAGGTTCGTCACGATGGCCCTGCAGGACGGCGGCTGGGTGCCGTTCGCCGAACCCTTTCCCCGCATCCGGCTGCACGGGTTCCTGACGCTGCGGGGGGCGAAGATGTCGAAGTCCAGCGGCAACGTGGTGAACCCCGATGAGCTGATCGAGCGGCACGGCGCCGACGTCACCCGGCTGGCGCTCCTTTTCACTCGGCCGTGGGACGCCGACGGCGAATGGGATCCGGCCGTCGTGACCGGCGTCGAACGGTTCCTGGGCCGGGTCTACCGCGTGGTCACGGGCCCGACAGGTGAGGATCGGGACGATGGTGACGAGGCGACCGCAGTGGCCCGTGCCGTCGCCCGGGTCGGGCCCGACCTCGACCGGATGCGGTTCAACGTGGCCATCGCCGAGCTGATGACCCTCGTTGGCCGTCTGCGGGGATCCGGGCCGCCGACCCGGCGGGCCAAGACCACCCTGGTCTCGCTGCTGGCGCCGCTGGCGCCGCATGTGACCGAGGAGCTGTGGGCCGGCCTGGGCGAGCCGCGCTCGGTCCACGACGAACCCTGGCCCGACCGTTCTGTGTCGACTTAGGCCGGCATAGCGCGCGCCACCCGACACAGAGGCGGATTGGGCTCGCATAGCCCGCGCCAGACGACACAGAACGGTTGGCCGTGCTGTGGCGACGTACGCAGGCTCAGCCGGCCCAAGTCGACACAGAGGCGGATTGGGGTCGCATGGCCCGCGCCGGACGACACAGAACGGGTGGGTGCGGTGCGGGTGAGGCCTGGCCCGGCCAACCCGCCCCTAACCTCGACCGGATGTCCCGTCTGCCGGCGATCCTGGCCGCCCTGGTGCTGGTGGCCGCGTGCCGCAGCGACCGGGTGCTGGCCCCCGACGACGCGGCCGGGACCTCGGACACCGCACCGGAGGCCGGGGCCGAGGCCGACCCGGAGCCCGAGGTCGGCGCGGCGGGGATCGGCGACCCCTACTACCCCAGCCTCGGCAACGGCGGGTACGACGTCGCCCACTACGACCTCGAGCTCGACGTCGACCCGGCGTCCGGCGCCATCGAGGCCACCGCCACCATCGAGGCCACGGCCACGGTGTCGCTCTCCCGCTTCAACCTCGACCTCACCGGGTTGGAGGTGGCGTCGATCACGGTCGACCGCGACCCCGCGACCTTCGAGCGTGAGGCGAGCGAGCTGGAGATCTCGCCGGCCGAGCCGATCGGCGCCGGCGACGAGTTCGTGGTCGCCGTCGCCTACGGCGGGGTGCCGCAGCCGATCGACAGCGAGGCCCTGGGCCAGGTGGGCTGGACGACCACCGACGACGGCGGCGTGTACGTCCTGTCCGAACCGGAGGGCGCCTCGACCTGGTTCCCCGCCAACGACCACCCGCTCGACAAGGCGCCGTTCAGCTACCGCATCACCGTTCCCGACGGGGTGGAGGTCGCCGCCAACGGCCTCCTGCGCGAGCAGGTGCCGACCGGCGACGGCCGCACCACGTGGGTCTTCGATGCCCGCGACCCGATGGCCCCCTACCTGGCCACGGTGGGCATCGGCCAGTTCGTGTTCGAGGAGACCCAAGGCCCCGGCGGAGTACTGATCCGCAACGCCTTCGCCGAATCGCTGGCCGTCGACGCCTCCTTCGACTTCGGCCGCACCCCGGAGATGATCGAGGTGTTCAACCAGATGTTCGGGCCCTACCCGTTCGAAGCGGCCGGGGCGCTCGTCGTCGACGAGTTCATCGGGGTGGCCCTGGAGACGCAGACCATGTCGCTGTTCGGCGCAGAGATCGTCGACGGCGGGCGGCGAGGTGAGACCATCGTGGCCCACGAGCTGGCTCACCAGTGGTTCGGCGACAGCGTGTCGGTGGCCCGCTGGCAGGACATCTGGCTCAACGAGGGGTTCGCCACCTACGCCCAGTGGCTGTGGGACGAGCATCTCGGCTCGGGCACCGTCGACGCCATCGCCCGCGACACCGCCGAGGCCATGTCGGACAACCCCAACCTCGGGCGTCCGCCGCCTGGCGATCCGGGACCGGCCCAGTTGTTCGCGGCCAGCGTGTACGAACGAGGCGCCCTCACCGTCCACGCGCTGCGGCTGACGATCGGCGACGACGCCTTCTTCGAGACGCTGCGGACGTGGACAGCGGAGTTCGCGGACGCCACGGCCACCACCGACGACTTCGTCGAGGTCGCCGAGCAGGCGTCCGGCCAGCAGCTCGACGAGCTGATCGAGGCCTGGCTGTTCGACGAGGAGGTTCCGGCCCTCCCGGGTTGATCCGGCCCGTTGATCAGGCCGGCGCGAACGAGTCCTCGACCACCGAGAACACATCGGCCTCGAACCGATCGAACTCGTCGGCCGGGCCCGGACGAACAGCGCGTAGGTGACCCGATCGTCGCCCTCGCCGACGATGAACGCCCGGCCGGTCGACCGCGTGAGTGCGTCCGGGCTGCCGTTTTCGGCGAACTCGAACTCCCAGAATCCCCCGGGGGCGTCGAGGAACGGCTGTTCCTCGAACGCCAACTCCTCGTACCTCGGGAACTGGGCCAGGCGATCGCGCTCGGACTGGAGGAAGGCGACGGCGTCGACCGCGGGATCGAACCAGCGCACGGCGATGCGGGTGCCGCCGGAGACCAGCTCGGTGACGTGGTTGGCCTCGTCGAGGCGGACCTCGAAGCCCTCGGGGTGGAACACGGTGAACCCGCCCTGCGGGTCGGCGTACTCGACGAAGCCGACGGGGACCTCGCCTCCGTCCACGGTGGTGTCGGTCGGTGCCTCGGTCGTCGGCGGTGCGGTCGGATTGGTCGGATCGACGATCTGGGGCTCGTCGTCCCGACCGGCGAGCAGGACGGCGCCGGCCACCATGAGCGCATGACCCTCGGCCTGTTCGGGTGACATGTAGGGTCGTCTGGAGTGGTGTGCGGTGGCAGGTGCACGTCCTTGATGGCCACCGTCCGGCCGAGCAGCAGGTCGGTGGCCCGCCACACCGTGCCCATTCCCCCTCGGCCCACGATCTCCTCGAACCGGTAACGGTCGGTGATGCTCGTTGCGACCACGAGGGTGTCAACGTACGGGGCATCCCTCCGGTTCCGACGGGGCGCTACGCGGTGCTCGGGAGCCAGTCGGGCCGGGTCGATTCGAACTCGGCGATGCGATCCTGGTGGCGGAGGGTGAGGCCGATGTCGTCGAGGCCGTCGATGAAGCGTTGGCGGGTGGCGTCGTCGAGGGCGAACGGCGCGCTGAGGCAGATGGCCTCGGCCTCGACCACCCGCCGGTCGACGTCGACGGTGACCTCGAGCTCCGGGTCGTCGGCGATGGCCTGGAGGAGCCGGGCCGCCACGTCGGGGTCGACCTGCGCCGGCACCAGGCCGTTCTTGGTGCAGTTGACCCGGAAGATGTCGCCGAAGCGTTCGGCGACGACCGCGCCGAAGCCGTAGTCGGCCAGCGCCCACACCGCGTGCTCGCGGGACGAGCCGGTGCCGAAGTTCGGTCCCGTGACCAGGATGACCGATCCCGCGTGCTCCGGCCGGTTGAGCACGAAGTCGGGGTCTTCCCGCCAGCTGCCGAACAGGAACCGTCCGAAGCCGGTGCGCTCGACCCGCTTGAGGTGTTCGGCCGGGATGATCTGGTCGGTGTCGACGTCGGATCGAGCCAACGGCATGGCCTTGCCGGTGACGGTGGTGACGGGGTCCATCGAGGCTCCTGGACTCGGACGACTCAGAGGTCGGCCGGGGTGGTGAAGCAGCCGGCGACGGCGGTGGCGGCGGCGACCGCGGGGGACACCAGGTGGGTGCGGCCGCCCTTGCCCTGGCGGCCCTCGAAGTTCCGGTTGCTGGTCGAGGCGCAGCGCTGGCCGGGGCCGAGCTGATCGGGGTTCATGCCCAGGCACATCGAGCAGCCCGGTTGACGCCACTCGCCGCCGGCGGCGGTGAAGATCCGGTCGATCCCTTCGGCCTCGGCCTGGACCTTGACCGCCTGCGAGCCGGGCACGACCATGAGCCGCACCCCCGAGGCGACCGTCCTGCCGTCGAGCACGGCCGCCGCGGCCCGCAGGTCCTCGATGCGGCCGTTGGTGCACGACCCGATGAAGACCACGTCGACGGGAATGTCGCGGATGGCGGTGCCGGCGGCGAGGGCCATGTAGTTGAGGGCCCGGCCGGCCGCATCCCTGGCCGACGCGTCGAGGAACGCATCAGGGTGGGGCACCGCGTCGTCGATGGTGACCACCTGGGACGGGTTGGTCCCCCATGACACGTGGGGACGCAGGGCCGCCCCGTTGATCGTGACCTCCTTGTCGAACGTGGCGTCCTCGTCGGTGGGCAGCGTCCGCCAATCGTCGAGCGCCCGTTCCCATGCCCGACCGTGCGGGGCGTGCCGGCGACCCTCGATGTAGGCGAAGGTCGTGTCGTCCGGGGCGATCAGCCCGGCCTTGGCCCCGGCCTCGATCGACATGTTGCACACGGTCATCCGGCCCTCCATCGACAACGAGGCGATGGTCGATCCCCGGTACTCGACGATCGAGCCGATGCCGCCGCCCGTGCCGATCCGCCCGATGATCGCGAGCACCACGTCCTTGGCCGTCACCCCGGCCGGGAGCTCGCCGTCGACGGTCACGGCCATGGTGCCGGGCCGTTGCTGGTAGAGGGTCTGGGTGGCGAGCACGTGCTCGACCTCGCTGGTCCCGATGCCGAACGCGAGCGCCCCGAACGCCCCGTGGGTCGAGGTGTGGCTGTCGCCGCACACGATCGTCAGCCCGGGCTGGGTCAACCCCTGTTCCGGCCCGATCACGTGGACGATGCCCTGACCGCGGCTGCCCATGGGGTGGAGCCGCACGCCGAACTCGGCGCAGTTGGCCCGCAGCACCTCGATCTGGCGTCGCGAGATCGGGTCGGCGATGGGCTGGTCGATGCCGATGGTGGGGACGTTGTGGTCCTCGGTGGCCACCGTCAGATCGGGCCGGCGCACCCGGCGCCCGGCCTGGCGCAGCCCGTCGAACGCCTGGGGCGAGGTGACCTCGTGCACCAGATGCAGGTCGACGTAGAGCAGGTCCGGGTGCCCTTCCTCCCGGTGAACCAGATGTCGCTCCCACACCTTCTCGCTCAACGTCGTCATTGGCTCGTCCCAATATGTGAGATACAGTTCTTGGATTGTGGACAGGCTAAGCGATGTGGGCGTGCTCGACAAGTCGATCGCGTTGTTGCGGAGCGTCGCGGCCGGGGCGTCGTCGCTGGCCGAGCTGGTGGCGGCGACGGGCGTGCCCCGAGCCACCGGTCATCGGCTGCTCGTCGCCCTCGAGGCCCACGGCCTGGTCCGCCGGGACGCCGGCGGTCGGTTCGCGCCAGGGTTCGCCCTCATGGCCCTGGGCGCAGCCGCGGCCGATGCCTTCCCGCTGGCCACCGCGGCCGGGCCCGCCTTGGCTCGGCTGCGGGACGAGACGGGCGAGAGTGCCCAGCTCTATGTGCGCCAGGGCGACCGCCGAATCTGTGTGGCGTCGCTCGACGCGCCCCGCGAGCTGCGGACGATCGTGCCCGTCGGCGCCGCCCTCCCGCTCGACCGCGGCTCGGCCGGAAAGGTGCTCAGGGACGATCCGGTCATCGGACGCTCGGGCTGGGCCGAGAGCGTCGCCGAACGCGAGATCGGCGTGGCGTCGGTCAGTGCCCCGGTGCTCGACGCAGCTGGCGTGGTCGTCGCCGCCGTGTCGGTGTCCGGACCGATCGAACGGCTGACCCGCCGGCCGGGCCGGCGCTACGGCGGCGCCGTCGTGGGCGCCGCCCGCCGGATCGAAACCACGATGGGGTTCCTCGGTTAGCCACTAACTTCGCCGGAATGCCTGATCCCACCCTGCGCCAGTTGGCCGACGACTACTGGGAGACCTACATCTCCGCCAATCCCACGTCGGCCACGTTGCTGGGCGACCGCCGCTTCGACGACCAGATCGAGGACATCTCCGTCGAGACCGAGCAGCGGCGGCGCGCCACCTACAGCGGCTACCTGGAGCGGCTGGCCACGATCGACGAGGCCGGCCTAGACCAGGGCGACCGGGTGACCCACCAGATGCTGGCCGAGGAGCTCGGCGGGCACGTCAGGCTCATCGACGCGCGGGTCTGGGAGATGCGCTGGGACCATCAGGAGGGCGTGGCCATCGGGATGCTGTCCGTTGCGCCGGAGATCACCGCGCCGACGCCGGAGTCGGCCGCGGCGCTCGTCGAGCGGCTCAGGAAGTTTCCTGGTCTTCTCGACCAGGCCGTCGATCGTCACCGGCACGGCCTCGCCAACGGGCGGACGCCCCAGGCGATCGTCCTCGAACGAGCGGCCAACTCGATCGCCAACTACCTGGCGTCGCCGCTCGAGACCGACAGCTTCGTGACCATGGCCGGTCCGTCCGGCTGGGACAGCGAGGCGGCGTGGCGGGAAGATCTGATTGGCGTGACCCGTGACGCCGTCCGGCCCGCGCTGCAGCGCTACCACGACGTGCTGACTACCGAGCTCGCCGCGGTGGCCCGGCCCAACGACCGGTGCGGGCTGAAGTGGATCGACGGCGGCGGCGACCTGTACCGGACACTGATTCGGTGGCACGTCGGCCCCGACCTCGACCCCGAGGAGATCCACCGGATCGGCCTGGCCGAGCTCAACGAGAAGCTCCCGGCCGAGTACGCCGAGATCGGCCGGCGCCTGTTCGGGGTCGACGACGTCGAGGAGGTCTTTGCCCGCATCCGGGCCGACCGGGCCATGTACTACCAATCCGCTCAGGAGATCCTCGACGACGTCAAGGTCACCCTCGAGGCCGGCCAGGCGGCGATGGGCGACTGGTTCGGCCGGCTCCCCAAGACCGACTGCGAGGTGAAGGAGGTACCCGAGCATCTGGCGCCCGACGCCCCCGGGGCCTACTACTACTCGCCGGCGGCCGACGGCTCGCGGCCCGGGGCCTACTTCGTCAACACCTACGAGCCGGAGACGAAGACCAGGTACGAGACGGCCTCGGTCGCAGCCCACGAGGCCATCCCCGGCCACCACCTGCAGCTGGCCATCTCGATCGAGCTCGACAACCTCCCCAAGTTCCAGCGGTTCTCCGAGAGGCACAGTGCCTTCGTCGAGGGCTGGGGGCTGTACGCCGAGCGGCTGGGCGACGAGATGGGTCTGTACCGCAGCGATGTCGACCGCGTCGGGATGCTGATGGCCGACTCGTTCCGCTCGTGCCGGCTCGTCGTCGACACCGGGCTCCACGAGCTGGGCTGGAGCCGCGAGCAGGCGATCGAGTTCATGGTCACCAACTCACCGGTACCCCGTGAAGAGGTGGTCAGCGAGATTGACCGCTACATCGCCATGCCCGCCCAGGCGCTGTCCTACAAGCTGGGTCAGCTCGAGATCCTCCGTCTCCGGCGCGGCGCCGAGCAGCGCCTCGGCGACCGGTTCGACATCAAGGGCTTCCACGACACCGTGCTCGGCTCGGCGACGATCTCGCTGCCCGTCCTCGGCTACCTCGTCGACGCCTGGGTTACTACCTGAACCGGCGCAACCCGTCGTCGTCGCGTGCAGCCGGCCACATGGAGTGTGGTGAACTGCACGCGACTCGGCCCGCGGCTCGGGGTTACGCCTCGATCGAGACGACCTCGACCCGGAGCGGGCCGGTCGGGGCCTCGAACTCGACCTGGTCGCCCGGACGGGAGCCGAGCAGCGCGGCGCCGAGGGGTGAACCGGGCGACACCACCTGCACGTCGCCCCGGCGCTCCTCGATCGAGCCGACGAGGTAGCGCTCGGTGTCGTCCTCGCCCTCGTAACGGAGCTCGACCACCGATCCGGCCTCGACCTGGTCGGTGCTGGCGCTCTCGACGATCTCGACGTCGCGCAGCATGGCCGTCAGATGGCGGATGCGGCCCTCCATCTTGCCCTGTTCTTCCTTGGCCGCCTGATAGTCGCCGTTCTCCGACAGGTCCCCGAGCTCGCGGGCGGCCTCGATCTTGCGGGCGATGTCGACCCGGCCGCGGGTGGTGAGGTCGTCGAGCTCGGCCCTGAGCCGGTCGTGAGCGGCGCGCGAAAGATGGTGCAACTCGGGCATCGTCCGAATGGTAGGCGCGGCCTGCTTCCCGCTCGAAAGCGGCCGGCCGGGTCCGCTACCGTCTGACGGGCAATGGGCCACCAAATCGGCGTGATCGCAGGCGACGGCATCGGCCGAGAGGTGGTGGCCGAGGGGCTCAAGGCGATCGACGCGGCCGGCGTCGAGCTCGATCTCACCGACTTCGACCTCGGCGGCGCCCGCTACCACCGCGACGGCACCGTCCTCGACGACGCCACCCTCGACCGGCTACGCGAGCTCGACGCCATCTACCTCGGCGCGGTGGGGACGCCCGACGTGCCGCCCGGCGTGCTCGAGCGCGGGCTGCTGCTCCGCATGCGGTTCGAGCTCGACCTGTTTGTGAACGTGCGGCCGTTCATGGCCGACGGCGTCGACTTCGTGGTGGTCCGGGAGAACACCGAGGGTCCCTATGTCGGCGAGGGCGGCGTGCTGCGCCGGGGCACGCCCCACGAGGTTGCGACCCAGGGGTCGGTGAACACCCGCTTCGGCGTCGAGCGGTGCGTCCGCTTCGCGTTCGACCAGGCCGTCGCCCGCGGCCGCCGGCTGACCCTGGTGCACAAGACCAACGTCCTGACCTTCTCCGGCGACCTCTGGCAGCGCACGGTGACCGAGGTGGGCGCCGACTATCCCGATGTCGCGGTCGGCTACCACCACATCGACGCGGCCTGCATCCACATGGTCGAAAACGCGGCCGCCTACGACGTGATCGTCACCGACAACCTGTTCGGCGACATCATCACCGACCTGGCCGCCGCCGTCACCGGGGGCATCGGACGAGCGGCGTCGGCCAACCTCAACCCGACGCGCGGCGGACCGTCCCTGTTCGAGCCGGTGCACGGCTCGGCCCCCGACATCGCCGGCACCGGACGGGCCGACCCGACGGCGGCCGTGCTCTCGGCGGCCATGATGGTCGAGTTCCTCGGCGAGCTCGACGCCGCGGCCCGCATCCGCTCGGCGGTCGACCGGGCCGACGCCGCGGGCGAGCTCACCGGCACCACCACCCAGATCGGCGACGTCATCGCCGCCCGGCTCCGACGGACCTGAGACAGGAAGAAGAGAGGCAACGATGCCGCTGACCCCGACCGACAAGATCTGGATGGATGGGGAGCTCGTCGCGTGGGACGACGCCAAGATCCATGTGCTCACGCACACGCTGCACTACGGCTGTGGCGTGTTCGAGGGGATCAGGGCCTACGAGACGGCCAGGGGTGCCGCGGTCTTCCGCCTGACGCCGCACATCCGGCGGCTGTTCGACAGCGCCAAGATCTTCTCCCTCGACATCCCCTACACCGTCGACGAGCTCATCGACGCCACCAAGGAGACGGTGCGGGTCAACCGGATGAAGTCGTGCTACATCCGGCCGCTCGCGTATCTGGGGTACGGCGAGATGGGCCTCAACATCGCCCCGTGCACGGTGAGCGTGGCCATTGCGGTGTGGCCGTGGGGCACCTACCTGGGCGACGAGGGCATCCGCCACGGCGTCCGCTGCAAGATCAGCTCGTGGAAGCGCCACGACCCCAACACCCTGCCGCCGGCGGCCAAGGGCACGGGCATGTACATCAACTCGTCGATGGCGAAGCTCGAGGCGGTGAAGGCCGGCTACGACGAGGCCATCCTGCTCAACGGCCTCGGCTACGTGTCGGAGTGCACCGGCGAGAACATCTTCGTGGTGCGCAGCGGCACGATCATCACCCCGCCGCTCTCGTCGGGCGCCCTCGAAGGCATCACCCAGCACACGGTCCGCACCATCGCCGCCGACCTCGGCCTCGACTACCGCGTCGACAACCTGCTGCGCAGCGACCTGTACGTGGCCGATGAGGCCTTCCTGTCGGGGACCGCGGCCGAGATCGTGCCCATCCGCTCGGTCGACGACCGGGAGATCGGGGAGCCCGGGCCCATCACCCGCCAGATCCAGGACGTCTTCGACGCCACGGTCAGGGGCGAGGTCGACCAGTACAAGGACTGGAACGAGTACGTCGATTGATCAGGGGCGGTGGAAGCCGAGGTCGTAGTCGCCCCACATCCGGTCGGCCATGAAGTAGCCCTCGAGGGCCCGCACGTGGTCGTCCTGGCTGCGGCCCATCTCGCCGACGAACTGACCGAAGATGGCCTTGGCGTCGGCCCAACGGCTCATCCTGAGCATCGCCGCGGCCTGGTTCCAGAGGTACTCGGGCCGACCCGTCTCCTGATACAGCAGGCCGAACTGGTCGACCGCCGACTCGTAGTCGGCCAGGTGATAGGCGTCCGCGGCCCGCTCGAACCGGGCCCGCTCGTCGCCGGGCGGTGCCAACACCTCGTCCTCCCCCGCCATCGGCGCAGTCTCCTCGGCGGCCGCGGGTTCGGGCCTGCCCCTTGAGGCAGCCTTCGGGGCAGCGCGGGTCCTGGCCGCGGCCCGCCCCGCCGATAGGGTGGCCCCGTGTTGCGTCCTGAAAGCTGGACCAGCCCAGCGGGTGAGAGTCCCGTCCGGGTAAGCGCCGCAGCGCCCGGTAGCGGGCCCCGGTTCGTGGTTGAGAGGCGGCGGGCTGGGCGGGGTGTCGAAAGCCTCTTTGGAGGGAGCAAGCGTGTGGGCCGTGGCGTCACCAG